>JALYST010000001.1 GCA_030854665.1 Actinomycetota bacterium | reverse complement strand
CCGAGACGTCGTGAACGTCGGGGGCGGCGCCGTAATCCTTCAGCGGCACCTTTCCGAGCTGCGATGCCAGCTGCTGCCCGCGCGGGACGAAGATCGGTTTGGTCTTCCCTCCGAGGCGGTCGAGCCGGTTCTTCGCCGCCGAGCTGTCCTCGATCCCGTCCTGCACCCACTGCGCGTAGCCGGGCACCTTCGTCTGGAGGCTCTCTGCCCAGCCCTGGTAGATCACGACTGCGGCTGCGGCCATGAGCACACCACCCGCGATACGGACGGCCTGTGCATGCTGCCGAAACCGCAGTGCCAGGCCACGACTGCCGCGCGCAATCGCGAGCAGCGGGACAGCGGCGCCGGCGGCGTACGCAATCGCGATTGCGACGATCCAGCCGCCGACGCGATCCGTCGCGGCGTTCGCCGTCAGCGTTGCGAGCACCGGCCCGCCGCACGGGATGAACACGAGCCCGAGACTCGCGCCCAGGAAGAAGCCCCCGCCGAGGTCACCGGCGCGCCGACGGGTGACGAAGAGGAAGGGCCGCTCTACGAGCTCGCCCACCTTCGGCACAATCAGCGTCAGCGCGAGTGCGAGCAGCAGAGCCGCCCCGATCTGGATCTGGTGCTTCGCGCTGATCCCGATCAGGCCCCAGAGCCATGCGCCGGCCAGTAGGAAGGCGGTGAAGGTCGTGATGAGGCCGGCGGCGATCGCGTACGGCCGCCGCTTTCCCGCTCCCGCGCCACCGGCGAGCACGATCGGCAGCACCGGGAGGATGCAGGGGGTGAACGCGGTGATGACGCCCGCCGCGAACGCGATCGGGACGAGGATGAGCATTCTTGTTAGTCGTTCTTAGGCGGCAGGCGTTTCAGCGGATGCCGGCTTGGCCTTGGGGGCGGGCTTCTTCCTGGGCCGCGGTTTCGGCTTTTTCTCCTCCGCGGGCTCGACCTGCTGCTCCTGCCCCTGTGGTGCCTGCGCCTGTGCCTGCGCGTTCTGCTGCTGTGGCTGCTGCGTGCCGCTCTTCTTGCGCTTCCGCCGCTTCCGGCGCCGGGAGCGGCCCGACGTGACCTTCGGCTGGGGAAGATTCTCGGCCAGCGCCCCCGCTACTTCCTGCACCGTCCCGAGACGCTCGCGCGCCGCCTCGATCAGCTGCGTTGCACGCGGTGTGTACCCCTCGGCGGACGCCAGTAGGGCGGCTCCGACCGCAACCGGTAACTCGAGCGCCGCGTTGACCAGCTTCGCCGCGTTCTCCTCGTGCCGGTGACCGCGCGAGTTCGCCAGCGCACCGAGCAGTCGCTTCGCCTCCGGAAACTCCGCACTCGCGCGGCGGTCCTGGACCTTGCGCGAGGCGCGCGCGAGCCGCCACGTCCAGCGCTCCAGGATCTGATCCGGCGCGTCGGCCTTTCCTTCTGCGATCGCGCGTAGAAGGACCCGGACGCCGCCCATGCGGTCCTTCTCCCACGTCGGCGCCTGCGTCACCAGCGTGACGATGTCGTCGAAGTCGGCGCGCTCGACCGTCATGGACACACGGTCCGAGAGGGCGATGATGCGAAGGCGTCGGTTGGGGTTCTCTGCAGCGCACGTCGCAAGGAATTGTTCGAGGCACGCTTTCGATGCACCGCGTGCCGTCAGCTTCTCCACGAAGGCGGCGCGCTCGTCGAAGCGGATCTGGCGTCCTGCGATCGTCGCCCAGTAGCGCTGCTCGTCCTCGTCGAGATACTTCGGGTCGATGCGCTGCCACTCCCGTGTGATCACGGCGAGCCGGCGCCGCACGTCGGGCGTGACCGGAACGAGCCACGGGGCCGGAGTGAGCTTGCGTCGTGCCCGTCGCTGGACCCTGCGCCGCGGCGCGGGCGTGACGCGCGCACCCTCGCGGTAGAAATCGGCGTCGAGCAGCGAGTGCAGCGAGATCACGCGCTCGTTGTGCGTCGCCGCCTTCGGGACGAAGTCGACGACGATGCCGGCCTCCTTGCGCGGATGGGTGCGCATGATCCGGCCGATCCGTTGCTGATAGACGCGTCGTGAGGCTGTCGGCGCGAGGTGCATGCAGATCGTCGCTCGCGGAGAGTTCCAACCCTCCGCGAGCAGCATCGCGTTGATGAGCACGTTGATCTCTCCGCGCTCGTAGGCGGCAAGAGTCTCCGCGAGCCGCACCGGCGGTGTGCGCCCGGAGACGGCCTCCGCCTTGAGGCCCACCGCGCGGAACTCCTTGGCGAGGTTGTAGGCGTGGTCGACGCCGGCCGCGTAGACGATGCCCGGCGTGTTGTCGAAGCGCTCGCGATACAGGGATGCGGCCGCCTGGTTCAGCGCCTGGTGGTCGAGTGTCTTCGCCAGGACCTCCTGGTCGAAGTCGCCGCCGACGATCGGTACCTGGTTGATCGCGGCGACGGGCGGAACGCGCAGGTCGCGCAACGGCGCGATCAGCCCGCGGCGAGCTGCGTCCTGCAGCGGCAGATCGTCGACCGAAGCGGGGAATACGTCTGACACCTGCTTCGCGATCAGTTGTTCCGTCGCCGTCATGCCGATGTAGAGGGGCTCGGGGAACGAGCGGATTGCTGCACTCGTCTTCTCGCCCAGCGCCGTGTGAGCTTCGTCGCAGATGACGAGTTGGTACGCCTCGCGCGAGATCGTGTCCTGGTGGCGCGCGAACCACGCGTAGGTCTGGATGGTGAGCGGGCTGGTGTCTCGCAGCGGTTCCTTGCCGCGTTCGATCGCGGGGGCGAACCGGTCGCTGTAACCCTCGTCGGTGAGATCGCGCTGGAACTGTGAGACGAGCAAACGGCGGTGTGTGAGGATCAGGACGCCGAGGGAGCGCGCTGCTTCCACGAAGCCGGCCGCAGCAATCGTCTTGCCCGATGCGGTGGGATGGCGGAACCGGTAGCGGCGGGCCGCACCCGGGTCCGGGCCCGTGTAGTGCTCGTCCTCCTCAAGCTCTTCGTCGAGAACGTCTTCGACGGAGTCTTCCGCCGGCTCGTCCTCGTCTTCCGCTTCAGCTTCGACGACCTCGGCGACGGCGCCGTTTCCGTTCGGCTCCGCTTCCTTCTCGTGCGACGCGATCAGCTCGGTGAGCATGCCGGCAAGCGCGTCGATCTGGTGGCGGCGCAGCTCGGTACCGGAAGCGAGGTGCGGTTTCTCTTCGGCGAGGACTCGCTCGAGACCGAGCATGAGGCCGTACTCGACCCTCCACCCGGACGAGGGCGTGCGACGTCCTCCTTCGATCTCCGCGAGGGCGTCGTCGAGCGCGCGCCGCCGAGATGTGGCGGGCGCCAAAACCTTGGCGGGATCCTCGCCCTCACGAATGAACGGCTCTCCCGCCCAGGCTTCGGCTCGGAGGGCGTCGGCCAGCAGGCCGTCCGTCGCCTCCGACGCTGTGGTCGGCTGCTCTTTGATCTCCTGCATGGACGCAGCGTCTAATAGCGCTGCAGTTGTAATAAAAGGCGACCCCGCGAATCCCCAAAGGCGGGCGTCGTGCAAACAGTATATCGACCCGGAGACGCTCGGAAAGTTCCCTGATTCGGGTGACCAAGCAGGCGGGTGAAGACGGCCAATCGGGCGAAGCCCCGTCGCCTAGGTGCCGAGACCCCCGAAGACGGCAAACGGGTTCTGGGGCTGAACCTCGTAGACCAGCTCCCCGCCCGGCTCGACCTCGCCGTGGACCCGGCGGGCGAGCTCGGCCGCCTCCTCCCGGCTTCCAGTGCCTGCGATCACGTACGTGAAAGTCCGGGAGACGTCGTAGCCCTCGTTCCGGAGCTGCTCGGCCAGGTCGTGGGCCTCGCGGAGGCTGTCAGCCTCGACCCGGACCTCCCAGGGCGCGTAACCCCGTTGAAGCAGCTCCTCCTCGACGTCGGGCTGCTCGGGGTCGTCGTTCCAGCGCTCCTCGTCGCGGAGCCAGCGCTCGGTCACGAAGCGAGACGGCGTCAGTCCCTGATCGTTCAGCTCGCTCTCGATGATGCGCGCGGCCTGCTCGGCCTGCATGCTGGTCGCCGCGTAGACGAACACCGTTTCGCCGTTCTGCGACACCGCAAGCCGGTGCTCGCGCAGCTCGTCGGCGAGCTCGTCCGCCCCGCTCTGCCGCAAGCCGAGCCGACCGAGCAAGTCCTGCGCATCTCCCTCGTCGGAAAGCTCGATTCGAACCCGCCAGTCGTCATGAGCCACTACGTCAATACTCCTTCCTGCGTTTCCGCGAACGTATTCCCGAAGAGGCGCTCGGACATGCCGATCTGGTCGAGGTGCTTCGTGATCCCGCCGAGGAAGAACGGCCAGCCGGCGCCAAGTAGAAGGCCCGTGTCGACGTCGGCCGCTTCGGTGACGACGCCCTCCTCGAGGAGGAGGTGAATCTCGTCGGCTACGGCTTCGAGGACGTCCTCGACGATCTGCTCCTTTGTGCGCGGCGCATCCTCGACCACGACCGGCTCGCCGCCGTCGGCGATCGCCGCCAGTGCGGGCGAGAGTGGGAAGCGCTCCGGGAAGGCGTCGTGCATCCGCTCGAGCACGTGATTGGCGACGCGCGGGCCGACCATCTGCAGCAGGACGGACGGCGCCATCGGCATACCGAGAGACATGACCGCCTCGTCCACCTCTTCGACCGGAGTTCCGTGCTCGACGGCGTCCATGATCACCCGCGTCATGCGCGTCAGCACTCGGTTGACGACGAAGCCCGGCGCGTCGTTGACGAGGATCGGCCGCTTGCCCAGTCTCTCGCCGATGTCCCACACGGTCGCGAGCGTCACCTCGTCCGTTTCGCCGGCCCGCACGACCTCGAGCAGTGGCATTAGCCCGACGGGGTTGAAGAAGTGCATGCCCGCGACGCGCTCGGACCGACGCAGGTCGGCGGCCATGTCCGTGATCGAAAGGGCCGAAGTGTTGGTAGCGAGCACGCACTCGTCGCGCACCACCTGCTCGAGCTCTGCGAAGACCTGCTTCTTCACGCCGAGTTCCTCGAACACCGCCTCGAGCACGAGGTCGCACTCGACGAAGCCGTCGTAGTCCGTGCTCCCGGAGACGAGCGAGGAGAGGAAGCGCCCCTTGCCTTCGTCGTAGCGGCCCCTGGCAACCTGGCTGTCAATCTCTGCGCGGATGTCGGTGAGCGCTTCGTCGACGATCTCCTGCTTCACGTCGCGGATCACGATCGGCACCTCCAGCCTGCGCAGGAATAGCGTTGCGATCTGCCGCGCCATCAGGCCGGCGCCGACGATGCCGACCCTGTTCACGTTGAGCGGCGGTGCGGTCGGACGAGCAGGGTGCCTCTTCGCGCGCAGCTCGACGAGCTGGAAGGCGTACAGCGATGCCTGCGCCTGTGGGCCGGGGAGAAGCTCGCCGATTTCTTCTTGCTCGCGCTCGTAGCCCTCCTCGATCGTCCAGTGCTGCGCTCCTTCGATCAGATCGAGGGCGGCGTAGGGCGCCGGCGCAGCGCCGTGCACCGTGTCGTCCACGGATGCGCGCGCCCGGCGGAAGATGGTCTCTGCATCGGACCAGTCGGGCTCGGGCCGGTCGCGGGGCTGCTCGGTTAGCTCGCATGCAAATGCCAATGACTCGTCGACGAACTCCGCAGGCTCGAGCAGGCGGTCGGCGATCCCGAGCTCCGCGACCTGCGCGCCCGTGAGCATCCGGTTCTGGCGTAGCGGATTCGACACGATCACCTTGATAGCGGTCGTCGGCCCGACGAGACGCGGCAGAAGCTGCGTCCCGCCCCAGGCGGGGAACAGTCCGAGGAAGACCTCCGGGAAGGCGAAGTGGCGAACGCCGGTGGAGATCGTGCGCGCAGTGCAATGGAGCGCCAGCTCGACACCGCCGCCCAGGCAGGCGCCGTTGATCGCGGCCACCGTCGGGAACGGCAGTGAACGGAGTCGTCCAAACAGCTCGTGCCCGGCTCGCGCCCCTTCGCTCGCGCGCTCGCGCGTGATGTTCGGGAACTCGGTGATGTCTGCCCCCGCCGCGAAGACGAACGGCTTGCCGGTGATGACCGCGGCACGAAATTCGCCGCTCTCGAGCTCGACGAGGAGGCGCTCCAACGATTCGAGCGCCTGCTGACCGAAGAAGGTCGGCTTCGTCCAGTCCTCGCCGTTGTCGATCGTCACGAGCGCGATGTCGCCTGCGCGCGTGAGCTTGAACTCAGTGACCGGCATCCGTCGCCCTCGCCGGTGGAACCTCCCGGTTCCCCCGGGCTCCCTCCCCTGGTCCGCTTACGCGGACAGGCGGCTTCACCGCCTCCCATAGCAAAGCCGCGCCCATGCCCATGCCGATGCAGAGCGCCGTCAATCCGTACCGCACGTCGGGCCGTTCCTTGAAGCCGTACGCGAGTTGCGCCATCAGGCGCACGCCGGTCGCGGCGAGCGGGTGTCCGCACGCAATCGCGCCGCCGTACGGATTGAGGCGCGGATCCTCTGGATCGACGCCCATGCCGTCGCACCAGGTCAGTACCTGCACCGCGAACGGCTCGTTCAACTCGAAGAGGCCGATGTCGTCGAGACTCAGCCCTGTCTGCTCGAGCACGCGCTTCGTCGCCGGAATCGGCCCGATGCCCATCAGTTCCGGCTCGACGCCAGCGAACCCGAACGCCACGAGCCGCATCCTGGGCTCGAGGCCGAGCTCCGCTGCGGTCTCCTCCGCGGTGAGGAAGCAGGCGGTTGCGCCGTCTGTCAGCCCAGCCGAGTTCCCCGCGGTGACCCGCCCGCCCGTGCGGAACGGAGTGCGAAGTGTCGCGAGTGTCTCCAGAGACGTATCGGGTCGAAGAAATTCATCACGGTCGGCGAGCTTCCACCCTCCGTCTGTGAAGACGCTCATCGGTACCACGGTCTCGCGCATGACGCCGTTCGACCACGCGGCAGCCGCGCGCTGCTGAGACCGCACGGCGAACGCGTCCGCGTCTTCCTTCGTGATCTGCGGGAAACGGTCGTGGAGGTTCTCGGCGGTCGCTCCCATCGTCACCGCCGACGTGTCGACGAGGCGCTCGGACACAAAGCGGGGATTGAAGTCGACGTCCTCGCCCATCGGGTGGTGTCCCATGTGCTCGACGCCGCCGGCGAGCACGATGTCGCAGGCGCCGTACGCGATCTCACCCGCGCCGGCGGTGACCGCCGTGAGCGCGCCGGCGCACATGCGGTCGACGGCGAAGCCAGGAACGGACTGCGGGATACCGGCGAGCAGCGCGACGCCGCGCCCGAGAGTCAGCCCCTGGTCGCCGACCTGGGCCGTGGCCGCATAGATGACGTCACCGATCCGTTCGGGTGGGATCTTCGGGTTCCGGCGGAGCAACTCGCGAACGACCTTGACCGCCATGTCATCGGCGCGGGTCTTCCAGAAGACGCCCTGCTGGCCGGCGCGGCCGAAGGCCGTCCGCACACCGTCGACGAACACGACCTCCCGACGCTCCATGCAGGCGAGTCTACGCGGAGGCTTCGAGTTGCTCGCGCAGGTTCTCGAGCTCCCAGCAGTTCGCCGCGAGCGGATCGCGGTGGAACTGGATCAGGAGCGTGCCGCCCGTCTCGAGCTTGCCGTCGCGGCAGGCGTTCAGCAATCGTCGGTACGGATCCAGCCCGTCGCCGGGCGCGTAGACGGCCCCGGAGGGCTCGTTCTCGTAGCGGGGGTCGGGGTCGCTCGCCGAAAGATAAGGAAGGTTCGCGACGACCAGTTCGACCGGCTGGGTGAGCGGCTCGAGCAGGTCTCCCTGAACCACGTGCACGCGATCCTCGACACCGTGGAGCTTCGCGTTCTCACGAGCGAGCTCGACCGCCGCCGCGCTCGTATCGGTCGCCCACACTTCGACCTGCGGCCGGTTGACGGCGAGCGCGATCGCCACGGCGCCGCTGCCGGTGCCGACATCGGCGATGCGCATCGGCACGCCGTCGATCCGCTGCAGAGCCTCGTCGACGAGCCTTTCCGTCGACGCGCGCGGAGTGAACACCTGTCCAGGCGCAGTCAGCAGTGGGAGGTCGTAGAAGGACGTTTTCATAAGCTCTTGCCGTGGTGGACTGGGCGGAGCACGCACGGCGTGAAGATGCACGCTACCGGGACGGCGAGTCCCGACTGCCGGACGCGGAGGATCAGGACTCCCGACAGCGCCAGCTGACGCGGATGGGCAATGCGGCCGCAGGCGTGGGGCTGGCAAGGCTCATGGGTGGCGATACGGGAGAAGCCCGGGAGTGGTTCGCTAGGGCTGTCGAGCGTTACCGGGAGAGCTATGAGCTCGCTCCGCCCGGAAGCTGGGGGCGGCCGATCGCCATCCTCAAGGCCCGCATCCTCGCCGGCGACTGGGACCGCGCGGAACGCGAAGCACGCTGGACGCTCGACGAGGGCGCCGCCCGCGCGGAGTCGCCGATCGGGCGATACGCCGCGACACTCGCTCTGCTCGTGCTCGCCCGTGACGACGAAGCGCGGGTGCTCGCGAACGGGCTGCGCACGCGCGACGACTTCCCTGCGCCCGTCGGAGATTCGCTCGCATGCATCGCGGCCGAGGACCTGCTCGGATACGGCGAGGCCGTCGAGGCTGTGCTCGAATCCTTCGAGAACCGCGAGGACTATCTCGAGGATCTTCCCGCCGCGGACACGGTGGTTGTGTTGCAGGCGCTCGCCGCGCGCCGCGGCATAGCCGCCAAGCTCAGTTCGCCGCTGCTGCCCCAGTCCTAGTGCGCGGGCGGGTGCGCGAACATCGTCAGGACGATCTTGTCGGCGTCCTCGTTCTCGAGGTCGCGCGCAGCGCTCAGGAACGTCGACATCAGCTCGAGCGCGCGATCGATCGTCAGCTTCACCTCGAGCTGCGCACTCCGAAACGTGCCGTCGGCCGAATAGAGCGCGTGTGCACGCTGCACCTGGTCGATCATCGCCGCCTGGATGTCGCTGGCCCCACCTGCCGCCAGCAGCTCGGGCGCAACGCGGAAGATCTTCGCGACGGCGCGGTACGGCTTCTCGCGTCCGCGTCCGTTCTCGTCGGCGAGCTCGATCAATCCCGCCTTGAGCAGCATGCGCACGTGGAAGTGGAGATGGCCGGGATCGACTCCGAGTCGTTGGGCGAGCTCGCGGTTCGTGAGTCGCGATTCACCTTCGGCGCTGAGCATCTCGAGCACCCGCACCCGCAGCGGGTGGCCGAGCGCCTTTAGCTGCTCAGGCTTGTCGAGTACCAGCGTCTCTTGCAAGTACAGCCTGCCCCCTTGGTCGTCCCCAGGGCACTTCTACATATAGAGGCGGGCCTGTCAAGCCTGGAGGTTGGCTGCTGCAGCGCGATCGAGGATTGCGGTAGTTCTGCCGTTGCGCGCGCGGATGAGACTGGCAGGCGTCTCCGGGTTTGGCTCCGAGGCAAAAGCCCGACGCGCCGCCTCGGCTTTCTCGGCACCCGCGAGGGCAAAAACGATCTCGCGCGCGCTGTTCAGGGCGGGGATGCTCAGTGTGATCCGGTCGACGAAGGGCTCCAGCCCAGGCTCCGCCGAGAGTACCCGCTTGCTCTGTTGCAGGGTGGGTGCGTTCGGGAAGAGGGATGCGACGTGACCGTCCTTGCCGACACCGAGCAGCTCCAGGTCGAACACCGTGCCGCCGAGCTCTAGCTCGTAGTCGGCGGCCGCTCTCTCCTTCCCGAGCTCGCCCTTGATGCGATGGACGGCGCGCGGGTCGCGCTCGAGCCGGTCGAGCAGCGCGCGTTTTGCGAGCGCATAGTTCGAAAGGTCGTCGTCGGGGGGAACGCAGCGCTCGTCGCTCCACCAGATCTCCGTCTTGCTCCAGTCGGGCTCGCGCTTCGCTGCTTCTTGGTACGCCTGCTCGGGTGTCGTGCCGCCCGTGAGCGCGATGTGCCCGCCTGCGTGCGCCGCGCGCGCCAGCCGCTCGGCCACGACCGCGGCGACCTCGCTCGCGTCCTCGACGATGACGAGGTCGATGTCGCTCAGGAGTCGCCCGCCGCGAGCTCTTTCGATCTCTCCATCGCTGCTTGTATGGCGTTGAGGAACGCAGCACGCACGCCCGCTTGTTCCAACTCGCGGATCGCATGAATCGTCGTGCCGCCGGGCGACGTCACCGCTTCGCGCAGCTCGACCGGGTGCATCTCCTCGTCGCGCAGGAGCTTGGCCGTGCCGAGCATCGTCTGGACGACGAGTTGCGTCGATGTCTCGCGTGAGAGGCCGAGCAGGATTCCCGCGTCGATCATGGCTTCCGCGAGCAGCGCGAAGTACGCGGGCCCTGAGCCGGACACGGCCGTGACGGCGTCCATGTAGCGCTCGGGCACGCGCACGACCCTGCCCAGGTGTGAGAGCACGTCCTCGGCGAGGTCGAGCTGCTCGTCGTCGGCGTGTGCGCCCGCGCAGATGCCGGCGATGCCCTCGTGGACGAGGGCGGGGGCGTTCGGCATGGCGCGCACGACTGGAACGCCCGGTGCGAGACGCGCCTCGATCTGCGCCGTCGGAATAGCGGCGGCGACGGAGAGGACCGTCTGTTCGGGCGTCAGCAGCCCGCCGATTTCGCCGAGCAGGACATCGAAGTCCTGGGGCTTGACCGCGATCACGACGAGCCCGGCACCGGCGACCGCTTCGGCGTTGGACAGAGTTGCCTTGACGCCGTGGCCGTCGGCGAGCTCTTTCAGCCGCTCCTCACGGCGCCCGGTGACGACGATGTCAGCCGGCTTCCGCCAGCCCGAGCTCAGCAGCCCTGCGAGCAGGGACTCGCCGATCCGCCCGGCGCCGAGAATCGCGATCTTCCGGTTCGCAGCCATGCGCGCAGTCTAAGGCGGGCTCCTAAAAGGCTGGGGTCAGACCCTTGCCGTTCGGTACACGGCAAGTGTCGCCTCGTCTCGAAAGACGAACCGTGCCAGCTCCACCGCGGGATGCGCTGCGAGGGCTTCGCGTGTCGCGGCAATCGCGACCGGAGCGGCGAGCTCGATCGGGTAGCCGTACGCACCGGTGGAGATCGCCGGGAACGCGACCGACCTGCAGCCGAGCTCGTCTGCGAGCTTGATCGCGCGACGATGGCAGGACGCGAGCAGCTGGGCCTCGCGTTCGCCGCCGCCGCGCCAGATCGGCCCAACGGCGTGGAGCACGTGCCGTGCGGGCAGCTCTCCGCCCGAGGTCGGCTTGACGTCTCCGGGGTCGCAGCCGCCGAGCAGGCGGCACTCCTCCAGGATCGACGGCCCACCTGCACGGTGGATTGCACCGTCCACGCCGCCGCCGCCGAGCAAGCTGGGATTCGCCGCGTTGACGATCGCGTCGACCTCTTGTTCCGTGATGTCGCCGAGGACGAGCTCGATCACGCGTACGCCGGACGCGGGAAACGGACGGGCCGTTCCTCGGGCAGCGGAATCAGCCCGTGCTTGAAGCCCATCATCAGATACAGGCCGGCCAGGCCGCCCCATTCGCCGTAGGGTGCGAGCAGCTCGGCGGTCTCGTGCGCCTCCACCCAGCGGCCGCGCAGTCGCGACATCAGCTTCACCAGCGTGAGGTCTCCGACGAGCCCGCGCTCGTAGCGTCCGAGCCCTTCGAGGCAGACCACGCCTGCAGACCAGGGCCCGAGGCCCCGCTGTCGCTCGATGAAGCCCGCCGCCTTCTCCGTGGACAGCGTGTGCAACCGCTCCAGGTCGGTGGAGCGGCAGATCCGGACGAGCGCCGCCGCCCGGCCCGCGTGCAACCCAAGCTGCCGCAGGCGCGCCGGCGCGACCCGCGCGAGCGACGTGCACGTCGGCGGCGCATGGAGATCGGTTCTCTCTACCCGCGGCTCCACCGCGCGCACGATGATGCGCTCGAGCTCCCGCGCGCGGCGCGAATCGATCAGCTGCCCGCAGAACGCACGAAGCAGCGCCTGCGCCACCGTCGGCATTCGCAGCTGACGCATCCCCTGGAACCGCGAAGTCGTCTCGCCGATGAGCGGATCGCGCGCGAAGCGACGCAGGAACTCGGTGTGGTCGGCGTCGACGGCGAGCACGAACCGCAACCGCTCCAGGCCTTCCTCACTCGCGGCGCGCAGCACCATGCGTCCGTCCAGCGTCTGCCTCGCCGTCGCGACCTCCACACGCTCGCCGACGCGCAGCGTCGTCTTCAGCGTCCCGTCGCGGACGTGCCGAGTTGCATCGCTCGCATGCTTCGTGCAGAGAGCGAGCGCGTATGGGCCGGCGGGGCGAACGACCCGCTCGAGGATCAACGCTTGTGGGCTACTGTCTCGGCGTCCACGCCGAGATCGTACGCGCGGCGGAGGATCGGCTCCGCTTCCTCGCCGCGCCCTTGCTCCTGCAGGAAGTTGGCCCACTCGAGTGCGGCCTCCCCTGCTTCGGAGCGGCGGGCGTGGACCGTGAGGAGATCCACAGCGCGGCGATATGCATCTTCGGCGCCCGTCGCGTTCCCCTGGAGGGCCAGGCCCGTCGCGAGTGCGTGCACGGCAGACCCTTGCTCGCCGCCGTGGAAGTCGCCGAGCCGGGAAAGCGCGTCGCGGGCCTTCTCCACTGCGGTATCTGCGTCCACTTCGAGCGCGGCGACGCGAGACTCACCGATGCGCAGCATGCCGACATCGACCGACTCGGGAAGGGTGCCGAGGAGGCGCGCCGCCAGCTCCAGATGATTCTTCGCCTCGGTAAGTGATCTCTGGCGAATCTCGATTCCGGCGGCGATGAGGTACGCGCGCCCGAGCGTGACGGTGTCGTCGGTCGCCTTCAGCAAGGCAATGGCGCTGCGGATGTACTCGAGCGCCTCGGCCGCGCGTCCCGCGATACCGCTGAGGCGTGCCATCGACCAGTACAGGCGGACGCGCGTATACGGGTCGGTCTGGTCACCCGAGCGCTCGAGTGCATCACGCACGACGTCGCCTGCTCGGTCGTACTCGCCCGCATCGGTCAGGGCATAGCTGAGGAACGTCGCGTACCGGATGTGGGCGCCGACATCGTCTGGTGCGGCCTCGCTGACGGTCTGCAAACAGCGTTCGAACAGGCTGACGGCGCGATCGGGGGCTCCGAGCGCGGCATAGGACTGCCCGAGCGTCGTGTAAAGGTCGGGACGGAGATGAGGCGGCGGGACGTGCTCGTCGCGGGTCGCGTCCTCGAGTTGCTCAGCCGCCTCGAGATGATTGCCGCGCTGCGCGGCGGCGAGGCCGAGAGCGATGCGGGCACGGATCGCGGACGTGACGTCGCCGGCCGAAATCGCCTCGGCGAGGATCGTCCGGAGCTTTCCCTCGGCGTCGATGGTGTCCTCGGCGAGGCGCAACTCGAGTTCCGCGTCAGCGAGACGTAGCTCGCGATCGTCGATGTCGCGAATGTCTCGACCGGTCTCGAGGTACTCCACCGAGACGCCGAGCTTCTGGGAGAGCTTGCGCAGTGCCTTGACCGACGGCGTGCGTGCGCCCGCTTCGATCCGGGAGATGTAGGCGTACGAGACCCCAGGGGACGACAGGTCACGCTGGGAAAACCCGCGTTGGAGACGTAGGCGCTTAAGGCGCCCCCCGACGCCCTCTGTCGTGCTGCCCTCGGACACGCTGGGGGGCATCATTAGAGCTTTTCGTACATAAGTCAAATTCCTTCTCGCATCGTATCCCTGTCAATCGGCGCTTCCTCATGGCAACATAAGCCTCGTTCTGCGGATCTAGAGGAAACGGAGGAGGCACTCATGTGGCCTTGGGGCTGCTAACTGACGCGTTTTAGGCGGGGACGCCTCGCGTCCCCGCCTCGGTTTACTGTCGCTTGATGACTCCAGGGCTCGCGGTCGCGGTCTACGGGCTCTTGCTCGTGCCCGGCGCGGTCCTGGTCTGGCGGCGGCCTGCGCTCGCGCTGTACGCGTGGATCGTCGGCCTGGCCGCGCACAACGCGGTCATGGCGGCGCTCTACGGCGCCGGCGTTCGCGGCGGGGCCCTGACCGTCATTCAGGCGTGGAAGGAGATCCTGCTCGGCGTCGCGCTCGCGCGGGTCGCCGTCGAGGTCCTCCGCACCGGCCGGCTTGCCTTCCGGATTCACCCCGCCGACGTTCTCGCCCTCGCGTTCGCAGCACTCGTCTGCGTTTACGCGGTCCTGCCGCAAGACTGGCTCGGCGGGACGGCCGACCGGTCCGCGATCGGTCTCGCGCTGAAGCACGACCTCGTTCCGGTCGGCGCGTACTTCCTCGGACGGTCGGTGGTCCTCCGCGGCGAGGAGCTCGTCCGCCTCGTCTGGACCGTCGTCGGCACGGCAGCCGCGGTCGCCGTGCTCGGGCTCGTCGACGACTTCTTCGTTCCGATCTCGTGGTGGCGCGACTCTGCAGTCGTCGACTACTTCCACAAGCACCTCGGCTACGACTACCACGGCACCGGTGGTCTGCCGGAGAACTTCGTGTTCAACAACGGCGGCGATGCGGAAGGGTTCTACCGCCGGCTCGTGTCGACCTTCCTCGGTCCGCTCGCGAGCGCGTACACGTTCGTCGTGGCGTTATTGCTCGGCGCAGCGTTCCTGCGCCGGCTGCGCATTCTGATCCCGTTGAGCGCGGTGATCGGTGCGGGACTGCTCTTCACGTTCTCGCGTTCGTCACTCCTTGCGCTCGCGGCGGGCTTTGTCGTGCTCGCTTTCGTCACGCGGCGTTGGTGGCCGGTCGCCGCGGCGGTCGCGACGCTGGCCGTCAGCGTCGCGTGGGTGCATGTCTTCCCGCACGTCGCGCCGCAGGGAAAGTGGACGCAGCAGGACCTCGTCGAGCAACGCAACAACGCGAAGAACCAGCCAGGGGCGAGCGGAAGCGCCGGCAGCATCGACGAGCCCTCGATCCACAGCCACTGGATCAGCCTGCGCGAGGGTGTGCGCACCGTCGTCCATCACCCGCAGGGCTTCGGTCTCGGCAACGCGGGCCAGACGGCCTCACGCACGGGGACGCCGATCAAGGCGGGCGAGTCGAACTACACGGAGATCGGCGCCGAGACCGGGTTACTAGGGACGCTGCTTTGGATCGTCTGGGGGCTCGCGATCTTCGTCGCGCTCCTCGTGCCGGCTCGCCGTACGCGCTGGTGGGCGGCTGCCGGGATCGCGGCCGCGTTCGGAGCGTCCCTCGCGCTCGCCGTACAGACGGATGTGATCGGCGACCCGTGGATGGCGTACTGCCTCTGGGCTCTGGCCGGGATCGTGCTTACATCGGTACCGTTGCCGGCTGATGGCGATCGATCCGCGAGTGGACATCGGCCACGTTCACCTGAAGGTGAGCGACATCGACCGCGCGCTCGCGTTCTACCGTGACGTCCTCGGCTTCGAGGAGATGCAGCGCTACGGCGACCAGGCCGCATTCATCTCGGCCGGCGGTTACCACCATCACATCGGCCTGAACACCTGGGAGTCGAAAGGAGCGTCACCGCCGCCGCACGGTACGACGGGCCTCTACCACGTTGCGATCCGCTACCCGGACCGAAAGGCGCTCGCGCAGGCGCTGAAGCAGCTCGTCGAGGCCGGGATTTCTTTGAGCGGCTCGACCGATCACGGCGTCAGCGAGGCGATCTATCTCCGCGATCCCGATGACAACGGCATCGAGCTGTACCGCGACCGTCCGCACGAAGAGTGGCCGCGCGCGAAAGACGGCAGCATGGCGATGATCTCGGAGCCGCTCGACCTGCGCGCACTACTCGCCGAAGCGGACTGACGATGCACTTCAGTCGGCGTCGACTCGCGACCGTCCTGGGCCTCTTTTCCGCGTCGCTCTTTTGCGTCGCGCTCGTCGTCGTTCGCAACGTGCACACCGGCAACGTCAATTTCCGTTACCTGATCTGGAATCTCTTCCTGGCGTGGATTCCATTTGCGCTCGCGGTCTTTGTCTACGACCGCTGGCGCCGGCGGCGCGGCGGCATGCTGCTGCTCGTCCTCGGCGGGCTCTGGCTGCTCTTCTTCCCGAACGCGCCTTACATCGCGACAGACGTCGTCCACCTGCAGCACGACCCGCTGTCGCCGTACTGGTACGACGCGGTCACGATCGCTGCGTTCGGCTGGATGGGCGTGCTGCTCGGCTTCGCGTCGCTCTACCTGATGCAGACCGTGGTTCGTCAGTGGAGGGGCGCTGTTGCCGGCTGGATCTTCGCCTTCGTTGCGATCGGCCTCGGCTCGCTCGGGATCTACCTCGGCCGCTTCCTGCGGTTGAACAGCTGGGACGCGCTCGAGCATCCAAGCGTCCTGCCGCGGATCCTCCACGCCGTCGCCCGTGACCCCTTTGCCTACCAGGAAGCGATCGCCGTCACGCTCGTGTTCACGTTCGCGCTGAGCTTCGCGTACTTCCTCCTCTACAGCTTTGCGGCGGTCGGCCTGGAACTCGACGCGGAGCGCTGATCGGGACCTCTCCTGAGCGGCTCATGTCTTGGGTCAGACCCGAAGACCTGTCCGGCTCCGTCGGGTGCGCTACAACTAGGACGTGGCCTCGAAGCCCGTCGAGCAGCTCGATTCAGTGGTGATCCGGTTCGCCGGGGACTCCGGCGACGGGATGCAGTTGACGGGCGGCCGCTTCACCTCCGAGACGGCGCTGGTCGGCAACGATCTCGCCACCTATCCGGACTTTCCGGCCGAGATCCGGGCGCCGGCAGGCTCGCTTCCAGGCGTCTCCGGCTTCCAGCTCCACTTCGCCGACCACGACATCCTGACGCCGGGCGACCAGCCCAACGTCCTCGTCGCCATGAACCCGGCCGCGCTGAAGACGAATCTGAACGACCTGCCGCCGAGCGGGATCCTCGTCGTCGACAAGGACGCGTTCACAGACCGCAACCTGACCAAGGCGGGTTACGCAGGGAATCCGCTCGAGGACGGATCGCTCGAGTCATTCGAGGTCCACGCGATCCCTCTCACCTCCATGACGATCGAGGCGCTGAAGGAGATCGAGGGCATCACGAAGCGAGAGGCGGAGCGCGCCAAGAACATGTTCGCGCTCGGGCTCATGTCCTGGCTTTACGGGCGTCCCACCGACGGGACGATCGCGTTTCTCGAGTCGAAGTTTGCGAAGCGGCCCGAGATCGCCGCGGCGAACGTGAAGGCGTTCCAGACCGGCTACGCCTTTGGCGAGACGACCGAGGCGTTCGCGGTCCAGTACGAAGTCAAGCCGGCGACGATGAAGCCGGGCCTGTACCGCAACATCACGGGTAACCAGGCGCTCGCGTACGGGCTCATCGCGGCGTCCGTGAAGTCGGGCCTGCCTCTCTTCCTCGGTGCGTACCCGATCACGCCTGCGTCCTCCGTCCTCGAGGAGCTTGCGCGCCACAAGAATTTCGGCGTGCGCACATTTCAAGCGGAAGATGAGATCGCCGCCGTCGGCGCGGCGCTCGGCGCGAGCTTCGGCGGCTCGCTCGGTGTCTCGACGTCGAGCGGTCCGGGCATCGTGCTGAAGCAGGAGACGATCGGGCTCGGGATCACGCTCGAGTTGCCGCTCGTGATCGTGGACGTCCAGCGCGCCGGGCCGTCAACCGGGATGCCGACGAAACCGGAGCAGGCCGACCTCCTCGGCGTCATGTTCGGCCGCAACTCCGAGTCGCCGGTGCCAGTGATTGCGGCGGCGACGCCGTCGGATTGCTTCGACGCGGCGCTCGAGGCCGCGCGCATCGCCGTCAAGTACCGCACGCCCGTCTTCCTGCTCTCGGACGCGTACCTCGCGAACGGCTCGGAGCCGTGGCTGCTACCGGACGTCGACGCGATCCCCCCGATCGAGCCGAATTTAGCCAAGGCGAACGGCGAGGACTTCCAGCCCTATCGGCGCGACGAGCAGACACTCGCCCGCCCGTGGGCGATACCCGGCACGCCCGGCCTCGAGCACCGCATCGGCGGGCTCGAGAAGCAGGACGTCACCGGCAACGTGAGTTACGACCCGGACAACCACGACCTGATGGTGCGGCTGCGCGCGCAGAAGGTCGCCGGCATCGCACAGGACATTCCGGAGCTCGAGGTCGACGACCCGGATGGCGCCGACACTCTCGTCCTTAGCTGGGGCGGCACGTATGGCTCGGTCGCCGCCGCCGTTCGTCGCGTCCGCGCATCAGGCAAGAAGGTCGCTCACGCGCATCTGCGCTATCTCAATCCATTCCCGCGCAACACGGGCGAGATTCTGCGAGCCTACGACAAGGTGCTCGTCCCGGAGATCAATCTCGGCCAACTGCGGAAGCTCGTTCGCGCGGAGTTCCTCGTCGATGCGACGGGCTTCAACCTGGTGCGAGGGATTCCGTTCCGTGCCGGCGAAGTAGCCGCTGCGATCGACGCGATGGTGGACGCATAAAGACACTCCATTTCGAGGGCAGGTGGCTCTGGGCCGGGATCGTGGTCGGTGCGGGCGCCGGCGCACTTGCATTCGGCCTGTTCGACAACTGGACGGGCTTCATCCTGTGCGCGGTCGCCACGCTGCTGGCGATCGTCCAGTTGGTTCGCATCTTGCTCAGGAAGCCGGGAAAGCCGGGCGACGGCCTCGGCGGCGGACGCCGCTGGTAGAGGCTCCGGATGGTTGACCGGCTGCGACCGCTCTGGGATTTCTACGACGTCGACGCCACCGAGCAGAGACTCCGCACGCAGCTCGATGCCGAACTGGATGACGCCGGTCGGGCGGAAGTCCTCACCCAACTCGCCCGCGTCGAAGGCTTGCGAGACGACTTCGACGCGTGCGATCGCCTGCTGGAGCAGGCGGAAGGGCTTGCCGGTTCGAGTGCCGTCGCGAGGGTGCGCATCGACCTCGAGCGCGGACGGAAGCTGCGTTCGAGTGGCGATCCCGACGGGGCCTTGCCGCTGTTCGAAGCGGCCTTCGCGCGTGCGTGCGATGCAGACGAGCACTACCTCGCCGGAGACGCGGCCCACATGTGTGCGCTCGCGGTTTCGGATCGCGCGGCGATGGAGGAGTGGACAGAGCGCGGGCTCGAACTCGGCGAGAAGAAGCCCGACGCGGCGTATTGGGCCGGCGCGCTGCTCAACAATCTCGGCTGGGCCTACTTCGACGCCGGCGAGCACGAGTACGCGCTCCAGCTCTTCGAGCGGGCGCTGGAGGTGCGCAAGCGCGATCCTGACAATCAGGATGCGATCGCGTTCGCCGAAGAGGCGCTGCAGACCGCGCGCGAGGCGCTCGGCTAGCCCGACGTCGTTTCGAAGCGTTCGAGCCCGTCGTCGGGCAGCGTTTCCCACGCCGCCACGGAACGGACGAAGATGTGCGCACTCGGTCGTGCGTCGAACGCGTCGACCAGTGCACTCGCTCGAACGCTCGCAGTATCCGAATCGGGCCAGCCGCCACCGAACAGGTTCGAGCCGCAGGCAAGACAGAAGGTCTTCGCGCTTCCTTCCGAGGGTTGAAACGTCTGCAGCAGATCCTCGCCTTCGAGGATCCGGATCGCGCTCGACGGCACGCGGCCGTTCACGGTTCCGGTGCTGCCAGACAGCTTCTTGCAGCTCTCGCAGTGGCAGTACCGAAGCGTGGCTGGGGCTTCCGCCACCTCGAATTTGACGCCTCCGCAGAGACAGCTTCCACGCAGCACAGCCACAGCCTGAGCTTAACCGGACCGCGCGTAGAATCCTCGTCATCTCGAAAGAGGCCTCCATCGGGTGGGCGGTCGTGCTCGTCCTCTTCGCCGCCGCTGCGTACGAAGTGGCCGTAGCGCTCGAGTGGATTGTAATGGGACCCCAACCGGGGGACGAGGCCGTCGGTCAGGCCGCGGTCACGATGGCCGCGTTCGTTGCGCTCCTGACCGGAATCGTCGCCACTCTGGTCAGCCGGCGTATCTTGTGTCGCTGGCCGGCGACGCTGGTTCCGGTCGCCGCCACGGCCTACATGCTGGCGCACTACTACGCCTTCGACTCGTACTACCTGCCGAGCCTCAGACGGTTCTCCGACCAGGGCCCGGTTCCGCCCGCGTGGCTCTACGGCGTCGGCGTGGCTGCGGTCATCGTCGCGATTGCCATCAGGCGGCGCCCGAGCACCGCACCGGTCCTCACGCCTCTCGTGTTGCTGGTCTGTGCCGTCACCGTCCTCGCCGAGGGCGTGGGGCGCTGACGTGGGCGCTGCGGACTATCATCGAGGCATGGCGACGAACGGCAAGCTGACCGCCAAGGACTACAAGACCGACCAGGAAGTCCGCTGGTGCCCGGGCTGCGGGGACTACGCGATCCTGGCGGCGCTTCAGTCGTTCATGCCAGAGCTCGACGTGCCGAAGGAGAACATCGTCTTCGTCTCCGGCATCGGCTGCGCGGCGCGTTTCCCGTACTACATGGAGACCTACGGGATGCACTCGATCCACGGCCGCGCGCCGGCGATCGCGACGGGCCTGGCGACGTCCCGCCCGGACCTGAGCGTGTGGGTCGTGACCGGCGACGGCGATTCGCTGTCGATCGGCGGCAATCATCTGATCCACGCACTGCGGCGTAACGTGAACATCAAGATCCTGATGTTCAACAACGAGATCTACGGCCTGACGAAAGGCCAGTACTCGCCGACGAGCCCATTGGGGACGCGGACGAAGTCGACGCCGATGGGCTCGCTGGACTGGCCGTTCAATCCGTTGTCACTGGCAATCGGCGCAGAGGCGGCCTTCGTCGCGCGTGCCATTGACACCGACCGCGCCCACCTCACGGACGTGCTGCGTGCAGCAGCGGCACACCGCGGGAGCGCGTTCGTCGAGATCTTCCAGAATTGCAACATCTACAACGACGGGGCGTTCGACTTCGTTCGCGAAGACAAGACCAACCGGATCTACCTCGAGCACGGGAAGCCGATCCGTTTCGGTGGGGAGAATGAGAAGGGCGTTCGGCAACGGACGGACGGCAGCGTCGAGATCGTCGATGTGACGGACGAGGCGGAGCTGCTAGTGCACGACGCACATCACGCCGAGCCGAGCGCGGCGTTCGCACTCAGTCGCTTGACTCAATCTAGCTCGAACGCCACTCCGATCGGCATTTTCAGAGACGTCGAGCGGCCGGTCTACGACGACCTGATGTCGCAACAACTTGCGACGGCACGTGAGAAGCAGGACGGAGACATTGCCGCGCTTCTCCTGGCCGGCGATACCTGGACGATTTAGCGCCTCTTCCGCGTCGCCAGATAACTCGTCTTTGCTGTCGTGAAGAACCCCGGATCCCGCTCGTGCTCGCCCACGAGCCAGTCCACGAACGCGTCGCTGTACTGCGGTGACCCGAACTTCGGGACGTGCACGAACTCCGGTCTCGTCTCCTCGCTGACCGTGTGCACGCGGCGGACGCTGAGGACGTCGAACGCGTTTACGCTCACGCCAACGAGTCGCACGTTTACTTCGCGGATCACTTCCTTCTGGCGGTACGGATGCGAGCGGTCCGGATCGACCTGGCCGTACAACGGCGCATGCGGATCAGTTGTGAGGCGGATCAGTGTCGGTCGGCCCTCATCGTCTCGCTCCGCGGTCTCGATCACCGCGACCTCCGCGCCGTCGGGAGCGTGCATCACCTGGCGGATGTTCGCGAGCCAATGTGAACGCGTCGCATCGAGCTGGCGCTTGATGAAGTCGCGCACGTCCGCGCCGGTCGCCGGCTCGCTTTTCGCGCCGTGACGGAAGTACAGCCCTCCGCGCGCGAAGGCGACGTGCTCGTCCCCGTCGGCGCTGCGGTACCGGCCCGTCCGCGTGAACACCAGCGGCGTATTCGCGACGCCCTCGACGACGATCGCGGTCGCCGGGCTGCCGGCCCGCCTGATGTCGTGCAGCTCGAAGGCTTCGAACTCGGGCTCCGCGTGACGCGCCAGCTCCTCGTGCAGCTGCTCTTCCTCCACATCGCCTCCAAGCACGACGACACCGCCGCCGGAGTTCGCCATTGCCGCGACATCTCGGACCAGCTCGAGCCAGATGCCAGGCGTCTGCGGATCGAATCCCTCGTCCAGCTCGACCCGCTTCGAGCTGCGCTTGGCTTCCGCCGCCCGGCTCAGAAATCTGTTCGTCTCCGCCACGGCACTCCGAATCTAGCGACCTAGCCCCAGCGGCGAAAGCCGCCTTCCGAGTTGATCACCTGACCGGTGATCCACTGGGCGTCATCCGTGCAGAGCCACGCGATCAGGCGCGCTGCGTCGTCGGGCTCGCCCCAGCGGCCTTGCGGCATCGACGGCTTGGGATCCACGTCGCCGATGCCCCAACCCGTATCGGTCGGGCCGGGGTTGACGGTGTTGACGGTGATCCCGCGGTCGATCAGCTCTTCCGACAGGGTCAGGGTCGCCTGATGCAGGGCGCCCTTGGAAACCGCGTAGCCGATTTCCTTCTTCATCGGCGCGAGGTGCTGCCCCGACGTCATCAGCACGACTCGGCCGCCGGCGCGACCGTCGTGCTGTGCGGCGAACTCCTTCACGAGCAGCAAAGAGGCGCGCACGTTCTCGCGCAAGAAGTTGTCCAGATGCTCGGCGGTGAGATCGGCCAGCGCACCGTCTCCGCTCCGCGTGTGGTTGACGACGAGGATGTCGACGTGACCGAACGCCTCCCACGCCGCGGCGAACAGCCCCGCAGGCGCGTCCGGCTCCGCGAAATCCTCCTGCTGATGCTCGACGCGCCCAAGCTCCTTCAGTTCCGCCGACACAGCCTCCGCCTCACCGGGCTGCTCGCCCCAGTTGGCGACGTCGTATGGCGTCCACGCGTGAGTCAAGACCGCGGCACCAGACTCCAGCAGTCGCCGCGCAATCGCGTAGCCGATGCCGGCCCGGCGACCGACTCCGGTGACGACTGCAACTCGACCGTCGAGCGGGCGCGGATCACCAGGGGCCACGTCCGCATCGTCGCACGACCCACCTACTTGTTCTGGAGGAACGCCGAACGAGCCCGCGAGGGCCGTCACGACGCTGATCGCCCACAACTCCAGGACGATGTCCGTGATCCGGCCGCCCGTCGTGACCGGATTCTTCATCTGCGACGACACGGTCAGAAGCTGCGCCGACACCCAGAAGAAGCCCTGAAAGAGCGAGTTGATCTCGGAGCCGTCCTTCCCGCGCTCCAGGGAGACCATGACGCCGGTGCCGATCAGGTCGACGACGAGCGTCGCCAGGAGCGCTGTCATGACGCGCTTGCGAAGCTTCCGGTGCTCGTGTGTGGCCCCGCGTGCGACGCGTTGAAGCTCGAGAACGAGGTCCCGGAACAGGTGGTGTACGCGCACCTCTGGACTATCGCGCGGAGCCTGGACGGGAAAGCCACCGCCCGCCGGATCAGCTCGCCGGGCTGCCTGAGCCCCCGTGAGGGACGCGGACCCAGAGCGCGTGAACTGGCTAGCCGACGCCGAACGTCACGTTCACGACCGCGGTCACGTCCTTGTCCAATGTCGACGTGTCGTAGACGCCGTAGTCCTCGACCTGGGTCGAGTTCGGCGAGGTGACCTGGAACACGCCCACGTCGACGCCACGCAGCTTGCCCAGGCTGCTGCCGGTCGCCTTGACGATCACTCTGGCGCGGTTCTGAGCGTCTTTGGTCGCTTCGGCGAGGAGATGCGGGCGTAGCGAGGAAAGCTTCGTGTAGACGTATTGCGGCGAGTTCGCGGAAAGTGGGATCCCCGCTCCTAGCAGCGTGGCGCTGTGATCTGCAACGCCGGTGACCTCCCGCACGCGCGCCGACCGGATCTCGAAGCTCCGCGTCAGCCGGTACGCGCGCACCTGACCGCCTTTCGAGATCGCCTCGGTCGAGATCGGCTGAACCGAGAGCTCGTTGGGCTGGACGCCTTGGCCAGTGAGGAACGACCGGATCTTCGTAGTCCAGCCGCTCAGCTCCGTTGCCGCGTCCGTCGCCGACGGCTGCGTGCTCGTCACGGAGAGGGTCCAGATGACGTAGTCGGACGTGATTCGCTTCTTTGCGGAGCCCGTGACGACGATCACGTTGTTCTGGTTGCGGTCGCGGATGCCGTGGCCGATTGCGATCGCGCCGATCACGAAGGCGATCGCGATCAGGGCGAGCCCGGCGAGAAGGGGGATACGGTCGCGCACGGACCGAAGGTTACCCCGCGCGTGCTGCTAGTTGACCCTCCCGGGGCGGTCTTGGGATAGGTTGGCGGGAGCGAGACGAAAGGGGGCAACGCCATGCCGCAGAACCCGCCCGAGGGATATCCAAGCGTGATGCCGTACCTGCACTACGAGGACTCGGGTGCCGCTCTCGAGTTCCTCGTGACCGCGTTCGGCTTCACAGAGAAGGTCCGTATGAAGGACGACGAAGGTCACGTCAATCACGCCGAGGTGCAAATCGGTGACGGCGTGGTGATGCTGGGTACGCCGCCCGGCGACTACAAGAATCCGGCAAAGCTCGGTGGCAAGACGCAGAGCATCTATGTCTACGTCGACGACGTAGACACGCACTACGAGCGCGCGAAGGAGGCCGGCGCGAAGATCGTTAGTGAGCCTGAGGATAAGTTCTACGGCGACCGCAGCTACGGCGTCGCGGATCCCGAAGGACACGAGTGGTACTTCGCAACCCATGTTCGCGACGTCTCTCCCGAGGAGATGCAGACGGCAGGAGCGACGAACTAAAGGAGGAAGTCATGCACGCACGCGTTGCAAGCTTCAATCTCGGCGAAGGCGTCGACCAGACCATCGATCAGGTCCGCAGCGACGTCGAGAGTGGCAATCGTCCGCCCGGTCTGGAAGACGCGAAGGGGATGATGATGCTCGTTGACCGCTCGAGCGGGAAGTCACTCGGGATCACGCTCTTCGACAGCGAAGACGCGATGAAGAAGGGCGACGAGGTGCTGAACGCCATGTCGCCGTCTGGGGGCGGCTCGCGGTCCGGCGTCGAGTTCTACGAGGTCGCCGTACAGATGATGTCCTAGCGCACGACGTGCGACCGCTGTGACGTGCCGGACGAGCCCGAGTCGTCGTGATCGCAGTGCGACGAGCTTGAAGGTGTCGTGGTCGTCGTTTCGGCGTGGCTGTCGTAGCCGCGCCCGACGACTTGGAGCTCAAGAAGTCAGTGAGACCTCGGCGGGGGCGCGAAGAGCGTGTACGTCTCGACCTCGCGGAAGCCGAGCCGTTTGTAGACGGGCTCGCCCATCGGGCTTGACTGCAGACCGGCAAGATCGGCGCCGGCGGCGAAACCGTCGCGGACCGCCTGTGCGGTAATCGCCGCCCCGTAGCCGCGGCCGCGATGTTCCTCCGGCGTGGCGACGCTGAAGATCCCGGTGGTTCCGTCGATGGTGAAGCCGACCGCCGTAGAGACGTCGCGGCCGTCCGCACGCCCCAGGTAGGTCTCGAGCCCCTCCAGGTCAGCGACCTCGAGCGCATAGATGGACGCGACTAGCTCCGCGGGGACGCCGAAGCCGCTCGCGCCGACCGTGAGTGCCTGCGCGAGGCCGTCTGCAGTCTCGACCCTGATCACCTCGAGGTCGCTCGCGGAGTCGTTCAGCTCCTCTGGCGTCACCGCCATGCCGGGGATCCGAATCTCGTTCGTGAGCCCGAGCTCGCGTGCTGCGTCCTCCACTGCCGGGGTCTTGCCTGCGCGCGTCATCACCGTGAAGGGCGTCCCGAGCTCCCGCGCCTGAGCGCGTCGAGCCGAAAGCGCGTCAGCCGCCGCGTCGGTTTTCGGCCCAGATTCCGTTCAGGTCTCTGATCGGGAACGTCGGGAACGCCATGAAGCAGTAACCGTCCCCGCGTTCGAAGCGCGCGCGTTCAAGCACGCCCGCCAATCGCTCGGCAACCGACTCGAGCACCTTGTGGAGACGGTCGGACTCGTCCATGCGGCGACTCTAGTCCGCGGCCTCCGAGGTCGCGACGACCAGGCGCTCGCGCCGGTGGGCCCGCGGCGGCGTGATGAACACCGCGACGCCTGCTCCGATCAGCGCGACCACACCGGAGATGGCGAAGGCGATCGTGAAACCGTCCACCGAGGGGACGTTTGTGCCCGGAATCGCGTGCGCCACGAGCAGAGCCGCTCCGATCTGGCCGCCGACGACGCCGCCGACCGTGCGCATGACGGTGTTCATGCCGGTGGCGACGCCTGTTTCAGTCGGCCGGACAGCTTCCGTGATCAGCGTCGCCATAGCCGCGAAGGCGAAGCCGACGCCGACTCCGAGCACGGGCATTGCGGCCAGGATCTGCCACGGCTTGTCATGCCATTCGGCGAGCGAACCCGCCGAGATGGAAACGAGCAACATTCCTGCGGCGAGCGGCCACTTGAATCCGATCCGTCGGCCGATGAGTCCCGCGAGCGGGCCCGCGAACAGCAACCCAAACGAGCTCGGCAGCAGATAGAGGCCGGCCTTGGTCGCACTTGCGTGGAAGCCGTAGTGCACTGCATGCTGCACCGCCGCGGACAGTCCGTGCGGCATCTCCACGAAGTTGGGCACGAGGACGAAGGTGCCGAACATCGCGAAGCCTGAGATCAGCGCCGTGATGTTCGTGAACAGGATCTCGCGCCGAGCGAGCATCCGCATGTCGACCATCGGCTCATCGACGCGGAGCTCGGCGATGCCCCATGCGATCAGCAGCACGACCGCTGCGGCAGCGAGCCCGAGCGTTCGCCCGGACGTCCAACCCCAATGCTCCCCCTCTGTCAGTGCCACGAGCATCGCGATCAGGCCGCCGGACAAGAGGAACGCGCCGGGATAGTCCACGCGTGACGGCGTCTTGATCGGCGACTCCGGTATGAAGCGGTGCACGAGCACGAGCGCCGCGCCGATCCCGACGGCCCCGACAATGAACAGCCAGCGCCAGGACGCGTGATCCACGATCACGCCGGAGAGCACGATCCCGAACCCGCCACCGATCCCGAACACCGCCGACACGAGCCCGATCGCGACCCCGAATTCTCGCGCGGAAACTCGTCGCGGATGATTCCGTAGCTCAGAGGAAACACGGCGGCTCCGGCACCCTGAACCGCGCGCCAGCCGATCAGGGCCTAGATGTTCCAGGCGGCGGCCGCACCGATGGAGCCGATGAAGAAGAGCGCCAGCGCGATCACCAGCAGCCGCTCCTTCCCGTATTGGTCACCGAGCTTGCCGAGGATGGGCGTCGCAAACGGATGCAACGAGTAGGAAGACCGTCAGGACCCAGGTGACCCAGGTCGTGGTCGTGTGTGCAGTTCCCGCTGCAGAGTCGGCAGGGCCGGGATGACCATGGTCTGCTGGAGTGCGAACGCGATCCCGGCCAGCGTGAGGATCGCGAGCGTCACGTTGTAGTGCTGGCGCTCGACTTCCACTGGGCTTCCTCAGATTCGACGCGGCTTAGGATCGCCGGGGTGACCAGGCTCTACGAACTCGACGCCGAGCTCTACGACATCGCGTTCGACTGGGACATCTCCGACGAGGCGGACTGGCTCGTCGAGAGATCGGAGGCAACCACCGTGCTCGAGCCCGGCTGCGGCGGCGGGCGGATGCTCGAGGCGCTGGCGGATCGCGGCTGTCAGGTCGTGGGCATCGACACTTCCCCGCAGATGGTCGAGCTGTCGCGCCGCCGGCTCGGAACCAGGGGGGAGGTGTTCGAAGCGGACATGACTCGCTTTGACCTGGGGCGGACCTTCGACGGAGCGGTCTGTCCGATCAACACGCTTCTCCACCTCGCGCCCGCAGAGCTCGGGCGGCATCTCCACCAGATAGCGCAACATCTCGACCGCCGGGCGCGGTACCTCGTCCAGGTCGGGCTCCTCGAGGTCGGCCAGGAGCCGCCCGCGGGCTCGCAGTGGGAAGCGAGCCGTGGGGACACCAGCCTGCGGGTCGAGTGGGTCGACGAGGAGCTCGACCTGGTCACTGGCACGTCGAGGCAGCGATCCCGCATCGAGGTCCTGTCAGGGCCCCGTGCCGGCGAGGTCGTCGAGGAGGTGCACGAGATGACGGCGTGGACACCGGCCACGTGGGCCGCGGCGATCGCGGCGTCGCCGTTCAAGGAGGTGGCCACGTACGACGGTGGCCGGAAGGGGCAGTGGCCCCGCGTGGATGCAACGGCGACCGGCGGTCTCCTCTGGCACGAGCTCGCGTCAGTGCCCTAGTTAGGGCAATGACATATTTGACACACCTAGCATGCAAGGCCTAGGGTCGGCTGGCGTGAGGTTCAACCTGCGTTGTGCTCTCCTAAGGCACAAGTGGACACCCGCCGAGGCGACGAACGAGCCTGAAATAAAGATGGTGTGCCAGCGATGTGGGCTGATGGAGAGCCGCGGAGGCATGCCGATGGGTGATCGAGAGAAAGAGCAATCGGGCAACTCCCCGTGGTTCTATCGCGGACCGTAACCGGCAGGGTCTGAAGCGTCGGCGGAGGCGGTTAGACCGCCTCTTGAACTTTGGGTGACTCAAGCATGTCATTGCCCTAGTTAGGCAGCCCGCTTCTGCCGGCGACGTCTGAAATGATCGCGCCGTGGAGTCGATTCTCGAAGCGATCGGGAACACTCCTCTTGTGCCTCTGCGCCGTTGCGCGCCGGCTAATGGCGCCGGTCTCTGGCTGAAGCTCGAGTACTGCAACCCGACCGGGTCGATGAAGGACCGGATGGCACTTGCGATGATCGAGGGAGCCGAGCGCGATGGGCTCCTCTCGGCCGGCGAGACAGTCGTCGAGTACACCGGCGGAAGCACCGGCCCTGCACTCGCGCTCGTCTGCCGCGCGAAGGGATATCCCGCTCTGATCGTGATGGCCGACTGCTTCACCGAGGAGCGCTTCCAGCTCTTGCGGGCGCTCGGTGCGGAACTCGACCTCGTTCCGTCCGTCCAGGGGCGGCCAAAGGTCACCGCGCAGGACATTCAGAACATGGTCGCACGCGCCGCTGAGCTCGCGAAGAAACCAGGGCATTACGCCACGGACCAGTTCAACAACCCGTACATCATTCCGGACCATCGCGACAGGCTCGGGCGCGAGATCTGGCAGCAAACCGAGGGGCGAGTGACCGCGTTCTGCCAGGGGATGGGCACCGCAAGCTCGCTCATGGGCGTCTCAGATGCGCTCAAACCGCACGGCGTGTTCATCCAGGCGCACGAGCCGGCGGGATCGGCCGCGATCAGCGGCGGCGGTCAGGGTCCCTTCCTCGTCCAGGGGTGGACGGGGATCGTCATGCCGCACTGGTATCCCGAGAAGGTCGACCATGTCGAACAGATCGAAGACGACGAGGCGATCGAGATGACGGCCCGCCTCGCGCGGGAGGAGGGAATCTTCGCAGGCATCTCAACCGGGGCGAACGTCGTCGGTGCGCACCGCCTCGCTGAGCGTCTCGGCCCCGACGCATTGATCGTGACACTCGCTGTCGACACCGGCTTCAAGTACCTGAGCGTCAGGCCATTCGGAAGCGATGTTGCCAGCGGCTAACCGCAGGCGCGCACGACTTGGTCGAGTGTTATGAGGCGGTCAAAGGCGAGGACGACGCGGGCACGGACGACGGCCCGCTTCTTGAAGCGCAGCTTCACGCGGAACGGCGCACGGTAGTCGGTCAGCACCCGGCGTCCATCGACGTAGAACGTTGCGTTTTGAACGCCCTGGCCTGAGGCCGTGGACGTGACGACACCGCACCGTCCCTGTCGGCCAGCTGTGAAACGCACTGCCGGTCGGGCTCGGCAGGTCGCGCCCTTGCAGGCGACCAGGTTGTGCAGCCGCGCAGCTAGCGACGCCTTCAACGCGTCGAACGCCGGATTCGCATGCTGGCTCTGGAGCTCCTCGGGATCCTTGCGCAGGTCGTACAGCTCGCGGTCGCCGTTCGCGTACTCCGCGTACTTGTAGCGCAGCGTGCGGATCCCGTCGAAGTGACCGGCGCCAGGCGAGTTGTCGATCAGCAGGTCGCGGCCGGTCTCCTTGCCTCGGTCGCGCCAGAACGGCAGCAGCGAGACGCCGTCCTCGGTGCGGCCGGCCCTGACGCTCGCGGCGTCGAGGATCGTCTCGGCGTCGTCGGCGTTGATCGTGAGCTGGCTGCGGTGCACGCCGCGCGGAAGCGACCGGTTACCCGTCCAGCGCATCAGCAGGGGCAGGTGGATCGACGGCTCGTACCAGAGCACCTTCCCGTTGGCGACCCTGTGCTCCCCGTGGAAGAAGCCGTTGTCGGAGGTGAAGAGGATGAGCGTGTTGTCGAGCTCACCGGTTTGACGCAGCGTCTCGACGATCGACGCGACCGCCTCGTCCACCGACATCAGCGTCTCGCGGCGCTGCTGCCAGTTTTCCTGGATCGCCGCGATCCGGCGTGCATCCAGCAGTGGCCGCTGCCTGATTACCCGCGGCTTGTCGGACACGTCAGCTTCATTGAAGCTCGGCGGCTGCGGCAGCGGCGTGCCTTTCAGCGCGTCGTGATGGCGCGGTGCCGGAACCGGGGTGCCGAGCTGGGGCGGATCATCGGGCTCACGCGGCGCGCCCGAATGGTCGCCGAGGAATGCGACCCAGAGGAAGAACGGCTCTTGCCCGGCACGGCGCCGGATGATCTCGTTCGCCTTGTCCCTGTAGACGTCGGTCTGGTAACAGGACGGCTGCGGCGTCGCGCAGAACGTGTGCAGCGTTCCGCCCTCGTTGAGCGTGTAGTCGTAGTAGCGATAGGTCGTCGGATCGACCGCCCCGTGCCACTCGCTCCAGCCCGGCGGGATCTCTGTCGGGCTCTGACGTCCGTAGCCGTTGAGGAACTTTCCGAGGTGAACTGTGTAGTAACCGCCGCGCTGAAGCCAGACTGCCAGCGTGTTCGTCTTGTCGAGCGCCTGGTAGCCCCCTTGCGGCGGCGCGTTGCCGCGGACGCCGTTGTTGTGCGAGTACTGCCCGGTGAGAAACGTCGCGCGGGACGGGCAGCACAGCGAGAACGAGTCGAAGTTGTTGTCGAACGTCACCCCTTGATCTCCAATCAGACGCCGGACGTTCGGGAGCACTTCCAGCTCCGCGAGCGTCTGGTCGTCCGTTTCGAGGACGAGGACATTCGGACGCCGTGCTGGTGGTGCCGCCTGCGCGGTGCCGCCGTGGTCCCGCGCGCCTACCGCAAGTCCCGCGGCCAGCGCCAGCGTCGCCGCAACTACAAGTGCCTGCCTGCGTCTCATCGCAATCCCCGTGGTCGCGATTCTGTTGTTCGCCTTATCCCCGCTGCTTGTGTGCCAGTGGTAGACGGCGGGCAAAGATTTCGTTAAGCGGCTAGCGGTTCCTCAACGGGGCGTTCCTCAACGAGCCGGACGGTTCTCGAGCTCAGCCAGACGTAGAGCGACACCGAGAGGCCGGCGATGCCTGCGACGGCGAACGAGAGGTCCGTGCCCCCGAGGGCCGTGAGCCAACCGGACATGATTCCGCCTAGTGTCCCCGTGCCGGCGAACGCGAAGAAATAGATCCCGATCAGCCGGCCGCGGAGGTGGTCGGGTGAGGCAAGTTGGATGAGTGAGCTCGTGTTGGATGACCACGTCGTGAAGGAGACGCCTCCGAGGAACAGGAGCAAAGCTATGACGGCCGTCGTGCGAAGCGGCGCGATCAGCAGCTCGCAGAGCGCGAAGCCGGCGCTGCCGATGGCGGTGAGCCCGACGGTCGCGCGGCCCACGTGGGCAGAGACGAGCGCGCCGATCAGTGCGCCGACGCCGAAGACGGCGGAGAGCAGTCCGAAGACCTGCGGCCCCGAGTGCAGCGTCTGTTTGGCGAGCACCGGCAGCAAGACGTTGAAGTTGAGGCAGAACGTGCTCACGACGAAGGTCAGGACGAGCAGCGACCGGATCTGCTCGTGGTGCCGCGCGTACGAAAGCCCTTCCTTGAGACCGATGTAGAGCGTGCGCGGCCGCGCACGCCGCTCCACCGCGTGGAACTCCTGCGGACGCATCATCAGCAGGCCCACCAGCACCGCGATGTAGCTCGCGGCATTGACGGCGAAGCAGACTCCGGCACCCGCTGCGGCGATGAGGACGCCGCCGAGCGCCGGGCCGAAGATGCGGGCCCCGTTGAAAACACCGGAATTGAGACTGATTGCATTCGGCAGCTCCAGCGGGCCGACCATGCGGAAGGTGAGCGACTGGCGTGACGGCGCGTCGAGCACCTGAACGAGCCCCATCAGAGCCGCGATGACGTAGACGTGCCACGGCCGCGCGACACCGGCAAGCGCGACGACGGCAATCGTCGAGGCCAGGAACATCTGCGTGAGCTGCGTGCCGATGACGGTCCGCCACGCGTCGAGCCGGTCGACCACGACGCCGGCGATCAGGCTGAAGAGCGTGAACGGCATGAACTGGCAGAGCGCGAGGATCCCGACCGCGATCGGCGAGTGGGTCAGCGAGAGGACGAGCCAGGCCTGCGCGACGCGCTGCATCCAGGTCCCGATGTTCGAGATGACCTGCCCCGTGAAGAACAGGCGGTAGTTGCGGTGCTTGTGGACGCTCAGGAAGGTGCGTGCTCCGGCACGAAGGATTGCCGCCGTCACGACTCGTCCTCCTCGAGCAGGTGCGCGAGCGGCTCGATCGCCGCGTCGATCGCCTCGAGCTCGTGGGGGCCGAGGTCGCGCAGGCGCGCCGACAGCCAGGCCGTCCGCTTCGACTTGACCGAGCGGAGGACCTTGTGACCTCCCTGCGTCAGCGTGAGGCCGACGCGGCGCTGGTCTCGCTCGACGGGCGCGCGCTGGACGAGGGCGGCCTCCTCGAGGCGAGAAATGAACTTGGACATCCCGGGCACCGACATTCGCTCGAGTGCGGCCAGTTCCCGGATGCCGACGCCGGGGTGGTACTTGATCTGGACGAGCAACGAGACCTGCCCACCGGTCACGCCCAGCGAATGGATCTCGCGCCGGAGCTGCCTGTTCAGCTGCAGGAGCACTGGGCGGAGCCGGTTGGCGAGGACGGTGGGATCGGCGGCGACGGCTGTGGGCATTCGTTAACCAGGTTAACTAATCGGCCGGACCTCGCGTCGGCTTAAGGCCTAATCCCTCCTCTGAGGGGGCACACTTCAGCCATGGCACGGAATCCACTCGAGGACGTCGCCCGGGGCCTGCGGGTTCTAGGCGAGCGCCTGTCGCAGACCACGGGTGCCCCAGACCCTGCCGACTGGATCTCCGACCAGCTGCGGCGGCCGGAGCCTGCGCGGACGCTGCCGGAGCTGCAGTCCGAGCTCGACTCCCTCATCGGACTGGAGACGGTCAAGGACCAGGTTCGCGCCCTCGTCGCTTTTCTGCAGGTCCAGGGCGAGCGACAGCGCCACGGCCTGCCGGAGGTTGCGACGTCGCAGCATCTGGTGTTCCTCGGCAACCCCGGGACGGGGAAGACGACGGTCGCGCGACTACTCGCCGAGATGTATCGGGCGATGGGTCTGCTCAAACGCGGGCATCTCGTCGAGGTCGACCGCGCCGGGCTCGTCGGCCAGTACGTCGGCATGACCGCGATCAAGACCGACCGGGCAATCCGTCGTGCGCTCGACGGCGTCCTCTTCATCGACGAGGCGTACGCGCTTGCGCCGGGTGACGAACGGCAGGACTTCGGCCCGGAGGCGGTCGAGACGCTGCTCAAACGGATGGAGGACTACCGCCACCGGCTCGTCGTGATCGTCGCCGGCTATCCACGCTTGATGCACCACTTCCTGCAGTCCAACCCGGGACTGCGCTCACGTTTCTCGCGCGAGATCGCGTTTCCCGACTATTCGACGGACGATCTGGTCGCGATCACGGGAAAGCTCGCGGCCGGCTACGAATACTCGCTCGACGACGACGCGGCTGAAGCGCTCAGGCAGATTCTCGCCGGGGCTGCCCGTGGCGAGGGCTTCGGGAATGCCCGCTTTGCGCGCACCCTCTTCGAGCAGGCGCTCAACGCTCAGGCTCTACGCCTGGCCGGCGTGCAGGGAACAGAGCTGGCCGATCTCGAGCGGTCGGAGCTGATGATGCTGAGCGGGGACGATCTTCGTTCGGCTGCGCGCGCGCTCGGTGAAGGCCCCGGGGCCGGCGAGCCGCGGGCAGGGCGCTGGCGTCGGCGCCGCTAGCGCGCGATCATTCCGGCCGACCCACCGCCGTGCCCGCTTCCTTTAGGAACTCCGCCGGAAGCAAAGGCCGCAACGGCCAGGACGAGCCACGCCACGAGACACAGAAACACGAGCCGCATTGATCGTTCTGACGCCGGACCAGATCTTTGGTTGGGTACTTCGTGTTAAGCGGTTACGAGTTCAAAGCGGGATGGTTCGGATCTCCCAGGGACGAAGCTCCAGCTGCTGCCCGGCGAAGCGGACGGCCTGCGGGTCAGGGCTCTCGTTGACGATGCGCGCGCGCGCCGGCTGGTAGGCGGTCAGTACCACGCTCGGGCCGCTCTCCAGAGCGGGCCCCGTGTGGGAACGGAGGTCGCCATCCCGGGCTGTTCCCTGCGCTGTCAGGAAGGGGTGGCGATAGGCCTCGGCTTGCTCGAGCGCCGTCTCGGCACTCGCGTGGTACGCGAACGAGAAGCTGTGCGGCCCTCGTAATTGCGCTGCCGGGATCG
>JALYST010000253.1 GCA_030854665.1 Actinomycetota bacterium | reverse complement strand
AATGCCGCGCTCCGCCGCGCGTTGTTCGTCTTCGCCGCCGGCGGAGCTCTCAACCGGGATCCGGGGCTCGACGATCCAGCCGTGCTCGAGCTGGCCGGCGACATCGACTCGCCGGAACGCCGCGCCGCGCTCGCGACAGCGATCGAGCGCCTCGACGCGGACCCGGACGCGCTGGCGCGGTTGCGTGAGCCAGAAACCGCCTGGCGCGCATACGCTTGCGGCCTCCTCGCCGACGCGCTGGGGGAAGACGAAGAGCCCTAGAGGTTGACTGTCAGTGGCCCGAGTCGTTCAATAGCGGACGTGGCGGAAGAAAAGCGTTCGGGCGACGACCGGCGCTCCGGATCAAACCGACGTTCCGGAAAAGACCGGCGCGAGGGCGATGGCCCCCCGCCACCCGATGGCGACCGGCGCGAGGAAGAGAACCGCCGCTCCGATCAAGAGCGGCGCTCCGGAAAGGATCGACGCCGCAGCGACGGTTAGCGCCAGGCGGCGAGTGCAGCGACGAGCTCGTCCATCGAGCTGCACACCTTTCCCGCCGCCTCGACGCAGCCGAGGACGAACAAGTTCAAACCGTGGCCCTCGTGGCCCAGGGTGCTGCGGAGATCGGTGAGCAGGCCGAGGATGCCCTTCTTCGTCGGATCTGACTGCATCAGCGCGTAGAAGATCCCGATTTCGCAAGCGGTGCCATCGTCGACCATCGGCCCGTCGAGGACAGCCACCACGGCATCCGCATCCGACAGGCCTTGCCAGTCCTTCGCGAAGATGGTGGCGGCTGACGTGTCTCCCGCAGCGAGCGCGTTCTCGTGCGGGACGAAAACGTCGATACCGTCAGCGCGCAGGAGCGCCGCGCACTCGTCGATGAAGGACCGCTCGTACGGGGTGAAGAGCGGCCCAGCAAAGTAGACCCGCACCGCCGCAACCCTAATTCAAGAAAGGGGGAACCGTTAGGCCGAGCGCAGACGGTGCCGCAGGGGACGAACGGAGAGGGATGTCATCCACCTCCCCCTGCCGCTTCCCACCGCATGCCGCTCGGCCTACCCCTTCACGTGGCAGGGCAAGCGCTGGCGTCGCTGTCGTCGACCACTTCGGCTGGTCGGGTTCGAGCCGAAGCACGTGAGCTTCGGTCGCGTGGTCGGAATGCTGCTGGTCGGCGCCGGCGTCGCGCTCGTCCGCGTCTTCTGGCGCAGAGAGGGCCGTCGCAGACGACGGCCCTCTCTTCATTTCGTCAGATCACGGGTTGCAGGTCGCTGGTGCGTTGTCCTCGGCGCGCAGAGCCGCGCCTGACGGCGCTATGTACGCAACGAAGAGCTCCGCGACCGTGGTGCCTTCGTTCTTGACGAAGGTAGTGTGCTCGGTGCCGGGGTGGCCAGCTCCCAGCTCGGCGAACCCTTGGCCGGCGTTATAGGTCTGTTTCGTGCAGTCCGGGGCGTAGCGCGTAACCGATCCAGACTTCACGACGACCAATACCAGACCCGGGTGGTGGTGCCAGCCGGAGAAGCCTCCGGGCTGGACCGTGTTCGTCTGCGTGGCGGCGTCGCACGGCGTCGATGTTGCGCACGTGTTGACCGGTGAATCGACGGTCTTCTGCACCTGCCGCGTCCTGGTTCGGGTGACGAGCTTTCCTTTCACCCTGACCTTGACCTTGTACTTCTCCGTGACGGTCACCGTCTCTGGGATCGTCACCTTGAACGTCTCAGTGCTCAGTACTCCGCGTGACGTGAGGACGCCGGCGAAATTCGACGGCGGCGTCGCTCCCGCGACGCTTGCCGCGATCGCAGCCAAAGCTACGACGAGCCAAATCGTTCCGTGCCGCATGTAAGACCCCCTTTTTTAGATGCACTTGAACCTCGGCTCGACTCTGACAGAGACGCGTTTCGATTGCTAGGGCTACGCAACTCGGCATCGCCTGGTTAGGGCGAGCCGCCGGCTCAGCCGTCCAGGGCTTCGTTACCAGCCGGTCGGCTAGCTCGTTGTGCTCGCGGCGCACCGACGTGTAGCGGACGCGGGCGAAGCGGCGCTCGAGGTCGGTCGCCTCCTCCCAGAGCTCGCGCAGCGCCTCGTTCTTCACGCGGTACTCGCCCTGCATCTGCTTCACGCGCAGCTCGGAATCGGAGACCACTTCCAGCGTCGTACATGGGCCGGGTCGTGGGAAGCGTCCTAGGGACAAACCGCGCTCCGCGTTGTCGCCGGACCAAAGAAAAACCCGCCGTGTGCGGCGGGTTCTGAGAGCGGATGATGGGACTCGAACCCACGACCTTCTGCATGGCAAGCAGACGCTCTAGCCAACTGAGCTACATCCGCGAACGACGAACGACGGCCAGTATAGCCTCAGCTTTCGGCGTCTAGCGCCTCGTTCACGAGGCTGTCGGCCAGTTCGTTGTGGGCGCGGCGTACGGCCGTGTAGCGGACTCTGCCGAACCGGCGCTCGAGGTCGTTCGCCTCTTCCCACAGTTCCTTCAAGGCTTCGTTCTTCACTCGATACTTGCCCTGCATCTGCTTGACCAGAAGCTCTGAGTCCGACACGACGTCAAGCTCGCGGACGCCGAGCTCGGCCGCTTTCTCCAGGCCGGCGACGAGGCCGCTGTATTCCGCGACGTTGTTCGTCGCAGGACCGATCGCCTCGCCGTGCGCAGCCAGCACGTGCCCGTCCTCTGCCTCGAGGACGTAGCCGTAGGCGGCAGGGCCGGGATTTCCCCGTGAGCCGCCGTCCGTGAAGAGCTTCGCCTTCACAGCAGTGCATACACGTCGAACGCCGGCTCCTCGTACGGATGGGCCCGGCGCAATGCTGCGATCACCTCGTCCTGCCGCTCCTCTGGAAAAACCGTCTCGAGTCGCAGCTCAGCGACGCGCTGCTCGCGCCCGGGCTCGCCGCGCGCCGGGCTCGTTCCCTCACCGCCGAGAAAGGTCCCTGTGCCCTGCGTGTACCAGGAGCAGTGCTCGTATTTTCCGATGCGTCCGGCACCCGCCTCGAAGAGGGCATTGCGCACCGCGTCGAGAGCCTCGCGCGGAACGAACACGACGAGCTTGCGGTTCAGGTCTCCGTGTCGATCTGCGCCTTCTGCAGCTTGCCGCTGTAGTCGACGTAGATTGACTTCCACTCCGTGAAGACGTCGAGGGCGGCCTGGCCCGCTTCGCGATGGCCGTTGCCCGTGTCCTTCGTGCCACCGAACGGCAGGTGCACTTCGGCCCCGATCGTTCCCGCGTTGATGTACGTGATTCCGGCCTGCAGGTCGCGCATCGCGCGGAACACCTTGTTGACATCGCGCGTGAAGATGGCGGACGAGAGCCCGAACTTGATGTCGTTCGAGACGCGAATCGCTTCATCGAAGTCCTGCACGCGGATCAGCGCCGTCGTGGGGCCGAAGATCTCCTCCTGGGCGATCCGCATCTGCGAATCGACGTCGCCGAAGATCGTCGGGCGGTAGAAGTTCCCCTTCTCGAAACCGTTCCCGGTCGCGACCTCTCCGCCGGTGAGGAGCTTTGCGCCCTCGTCCTTGCCGATCTCCGTGTACGAGTGGATCTTCTCGAGCGCTTTCCTGTTGATGACTGGACCGACATCGGTGTCGTCGTCCCAGCCCGCGCCGAGCCGTAGCTTCTCGGCCGCAGCCACGAGCCTCGACTGCAGCTGCTCGTAGACACCGCCCTCCACGATCACGCGTGATGCGGCGGTGCAACGCTGGCCCGACGTGCCGAATGCAGACCAGATGATTCCGTCGGCCGCGAGATCCAGATCCGCGTCGTCGAGGACGATGATCGCGTTTTTGCCGCCGAGCTCGAGGTGGACGCGCTTCAGATTGTCCGCGGCGTTGCGCATCACCTCGACACCGGTCTCGCGCGAGCCGGTCAGCGTGATCACAGGCACGTCGGGATGGCGCACGAGTCGATCGCCGACCGCCCCACCACCTCCGTGCACGATGTTGATCACGCCCTCGGGCAAACCGGCCTCGACCAGCAGCTCCACGAAACGCTGGCCGAGCAGCGGCGTGTCGGTGGCCGGCTTGAACACGACCGTGTTCCCGCAGACCAGCGCGGGCGCGATCTTCCAGGACGGAATCGCGATCGGGAAGTTCCAGGGCGTGATTACGCCGACGACGCCGATCGGCATCCGCACACTCATGTTGAACTTGTCCCGCAGCTCCGAGGGTGTCGTCTGCCCGTGGAGGCGGCGCCCCTCGCCCGCCATGTAGAGGCTCATGTCGATCGCCTCCTGAACGTCTCCCCCGGCCTCGGCTTTCACCTTGCCCATCTCGCGGGACATCAGGTCGGTGAACTCGTCCTTCTCCTCCATCAGGAGATTCGCGAAGCGGTAGAGAATCTCGCCGCGCTTCGGCGCCGGCACCAGCCGCCAGTCCTCGAACGCCGACTTGGCCGCCGCGACGGCGCGATCGACGTCCTCGGCCGAAGAGCGCGGGAACGTGCCGATCGTGTCGCCCGTCGCCGGATTGACGCTCTCGAAAGTCTCGCCGGTGGCCGAGTCCACCCACTCGCCCGCGACGTAGTTCTGGAAGATCTTCGTCCCCGTCAGTGCCACCGGGCGAGTCTACTCAGCGGGACCGTCTGTCTCGGGGAAGGTTCCGGGGATGCGAGCCCGGCGCCGGTCCCGGGTCTGGCGCTGCTCTTTCGCCGCGTCGGTGACCTTCTTGCCGGCTCGGCGGTCCGGGCCGGTGCGCCGGTCGATGATCACGGTGACGTTCGGGTTGTCCTTGTAGTACTCGACCATCTTGTCGAACAGCTCGTCGGCGAGCTCCGGCGGGATCACGCAATAGATCACGCTCTGATTGTAGGAGCGATGCTGGTCGGCGCTAGAGGGGGGAGATCTGCGGCACGAGCCGGCCGTCCTGCTCGATCCGAGCGTTCCAGTGCTGGTAGCCCGCGTCGAGCTCGGCCAGCTCGTGTCCACGCTCTGCCAGGCGAACCGCTTGCGCCGACTCTGGACTGACGCGGTACTGGTACCAGGAGATGTCCCAGGCGACCGTCACAATCAGTTCGCCGCTCACCCCGGAGAGCGGCACGATGCTCGCGCGAGGCTCGCCGAGGCTCTTCGCGATGCCGCCGACCGTCCGGCGATAGTCGCTCGAATTGAAGATGTCGGCCGCCTCGACCATCTGCTGTTCGGGGGCCGACAGCCGGCGCAGGATTGGCTCGGACACGACCGGATCGTCCGGCGGCTGGCGCCGCGGATCGAACAACGAGGCGATGCCGTGGCGGCGACGGCGGCGCTGATTCGGAACAGTCGGAGAGGTCGGACTGCCTTCCTTCACCCAGCCGTAGTCGATCGCCATCTCCTGGCAGAGCGGGCAGACGTCGACGAACTCCTCGCCGTCCGGCGAGAAGCGAATCGCCCGCTCCCCCGTGAGAAGAGACCGCTCGCAGACGGCACAGACGCGCTTGGCGGGATGGCGAGCCAACTGGCGCACGACGGGACCCTAGCCCAGGGCTGGCGGGCCGCAACTGCTAGTGTCGGTGTTACATGTGTGTTTTACATGTAGGTAGAGCGTGAGGCCCCGCGGGGGGCGGGGAGCCCGCTGCCGGAGCATGGTCCGCCCAGGTCACTGGGGAGTCCGCGCCCGCGTGGAGCGATTCAGCGAGCCCGCCCTGCTCCTGCTGTTGCGCGAGCGGCCCACGCACGGCTACGAGCTCTTGGAGGAATTGCCCAGCCTTACCGGCGAGGCGCGCGTGGACATGGGCAACCTCTACCGGGTGCTTCGGGGCCTCGAGGAGGACGGCCTCGTCACCTCGCGGTGGGAGGCAGGCGAGCCGGGACCCGCGAAACGCACCTACGAGCTGACGCTCGAGGGCAGACGCCTGCTCGACGAATGGGCCGGCGCGCTCCAGGGCTCCCGCGAACGCATCGACACCTTTCTCGATCGTTACGAAGGGAGGTGAACATGCACCACGGACGCAGACGACATCACCGCGGCCTCGGCCGCCGGTGGTACGACCGCGAGAACGTCCTCGAGCGGCTCGAGAGCTATCAGCGCGACCTCGAGCAGGAGCTTGCCGACGTCTCCGACCTGATCACGCGGCTGCACGCCGGCGAGCAGCCGGGACAGCCACAGCCGCAGAGCGTCTAACCGCATCCGAGCGAAAGCTCACGCTTTCGCTCGGGTCTGGGATCGCCGCTTCGCGGAGAATGTGCGCGGGCGAAGCCCGCGCACTCTCATTGGTGCACTGTCGGCGATCGCGCTCAACCGTTGTGGGCACGGGCGCTGAAGCGTCCGCGCCCACATCAGTACGCCTGCGGCTAAGCCCGGCTTCGCCTAGTCTTAGCCTCCGGACTTTGGGGTTTCGTGCGGATGTGATTCCTCTACGTCATCTGGGAACCGCGCCACTAGTCAGGTGCGGTACGTCATCCGCAGTGCCGTACGCATGGTGTAGTTCAGGCCACGGGACGTGCTCGAGGCCATCGAGCATCGCTAGACCTTGGCTTCTTCCTTCTCTTTCTTGGTCTCTTCGATGATCTTCTGCGCGATGTGCGTCGGGACTTCCTCGTAACGGAGGAAGTGCATGTGGTAATCGCCGCGTCCCCCGGTCATCGACGTGAGCGCTTGCGCGTACGTCAGGATCTCCGCCATCGGAACCTCGGCCTTGATGCTGGTCATCCCACCTTGCGGCTCCATGCCCTGCAGCCGGCCGCGCCGTGAGTTGAGATCGCCGTTTACGGCGCCGACCGCTTCGTCCGGGGCGCTCACCTCCAGTTCCATGATCGGCTCGAGCAGAACAGGGTCGGCTTTCTCGTACGCGGACTTGAACGCCATCGAGCCCGCGATCTTGAACGCCATCTCGGAGGAATCGACCGTGTGGTACGAGCCATCGACGAGGAGGACGCGGAGCCCCTGAACCGGCGCGCCGGCGAGCTCGCCGTGCAGCATCGCTTCCTGAATGCCCTTGTCGACGGCCGGGCGGAAGCTCTGCGGGATGACGCCGCCCACAATCTTGTCCACGAACTCGTAACCCTGGTGGCCGTCGAGCGGTTCGAGCTGGATCACGCAGTCACCGAACTGGCCGCGACCGCCCGTCTGCTTCTTGTAGCGGCCCTGGGCGCGCGACTCCTTGCGGATCGTCTCGAGGTAGGGGACACGCGGCTGGTGGAGCTCGACCTCGACGTTGAACCTGCTCTTCAGCCGGTCGACCGCGACCTCGACGTGCATCTGCGAGAGCCCGGTCAGCAGCTGTTCGCCCGTCTGCGGATCGCGGCGCATCTGAATCGTCGGGTCTTCCTCGCTTAGCCTGCGTAGCCCTGAGGCCATCTTTTCCTCGTCGCCTTTCGCCTTCGGCGTCACCGCAAAACTCATGACGGGCTCCGGAAAGCCGATCTCGGGCAACTCGACCTGGTGTTCCGCGTCCATCAGCACGTCGCCCGTTTGCGTTTCCTTCAGCTTCGCGACGGCGCCGATGTCGCCCTCTCCGAATTCCGTCACCTGTACGTGCTCCTTGCCCTCGAGCTGCATCAGCTGGCCGAGGCGCTCCTTGGCGTGCGAGCGGGCGTTCACGATCGTCGAGTCGCCTTTCAAGGTGCCGTTGAGCACCCGGAAGACGTTGATGCGGCCGGCAAACGGATCCGCGATCGTCTTGAACACGAACGCCGCGGTATCCGCACCGTCGACGCTGATCGGCGCGCCCTTCCGCGCAGGAGAGGGCACGCCCTCGACGAGGAGGTCGAGCACCGCGGTCGTGCCGAGATTTTTCGACGCGACACCGCAGGCGACGGGAAAGACCTCGCCGCGGGTCACGGCGTCCTTCAGGGCCTTCGCGACCTCCTCCGGCGAGAGCTCCTGTCCTTCGAGGTAGCGCTCCATCAGGCCTTCGTCGGTCTCGACCACGGCGTCGAGGAGCCGCTCCCTGTACTGCTGGACCTCGGCCTGTACTTCGGCGGGGATGTCGACCGGGCCGCTCTCGCGTTCACCATCGGGATCCAGGTACGCCTGCATGTGCAGAAGGTCGACGATTCCCTTGAGCTCGTGCTCCACACCGATCGGAATGTGCACGGCTACGCATTTGTCCGACAGCTGGGAACGAAGCGCCTCGAGCACGCGGTAGAAGTCGGCGCGCTCGCGATCGAGCATGTTCACGACGATGACGCGCGAGAGGCCTGCCGCCTCGGCACGCTGCCAGTGCCGTGTGGTCTGGACCTCGACGCCCATCACAGCGCTCACGGTGAAGAGGGCACCCTCGACAACGCGTAGCGCGGCGATCGCGTCGCCCTGAAAACCGGCGTCGCCCGGTGTGTCGATCAGGTTGATCTTGCGGCCCTGCCACTCCACGTTGCAGATCGACGCGGAGAGCGACATCTGGCGGCGATGCTCGTCGTCATCCCAGTCGCTGACCGTCGAGCCCGACTCGACGGTGCCGAGCCGATTCGTGGCGCCGGCCTGGAAGAGCAGCGCCTCGACGAGCGACGTCTTCCCCGTGCCGCGGTGACCGACCACGGCGACGTTGCGGATCTTCCCCGGCTCGAGTGGCATGCGCTTTAGCTCCTCTGTGTGACGCGGCTGAGCGCCGCATCGTATCTCGCTCAGGACTCTAGGGAGGCCCTGGTGGTGGCGCCTGAGAGGCGCGCCTTCAGGCGCAGGATCGCCTTGGTGTGGAGCTGTGAGACGCGGGACTCGGTAACGCCAAGGACCTCGCCGATCTCGCGCAGGGTGAGCTCCTCGTAG
>JALYST010000244.1 GCA_030854665.1 Actinomycetota bacterium | reverse complement strand
TTCCTCGGGCCGGAGTCGGGGCTCGCGGTGCCGGACGGCGAGGGCGGCGTGGACGTCTACGTCGCGACGCAGTGGCTGCACGTCGACCGCGACCAGGTCGCACCGTGCCTGAATCTGGAGCCCGAGCAGGTGCGGATCCACCTTGCGGGCGTGGGCGGCGCCTTCGGCGGTCGCGAGGACCTGTCGATGCAGATCCACGGCGCGCTGCTCGCCCTGCACACGAACCGTCCCGTGAAGATCGTCTACAACCGCGAGGAGTCGTTCGTCGGCCACATCCACCGCCACCCCGCGAAGATCTGGGCCGAGCATCGCGCGACGCGTGAGGGGAGGCTCGTCAACGTCCGCGTGCGCATTCTCCTGGACGGCGGCGCGTATGCATCGAGCTCGACAGCCGTTACGTCCAACGCCGCCGCGTTCGCGGTTGGGCCCTACGCGGTGGAGAACGCGTTGATCGAGAGCACGTGTGTCTACACGAACAACCCGCCGTGCGGCGCCATGCGGGGGTTCGGCGCGGTCCAGGTCTGCTTCGCGCACGAGGCGCAGATGGACTCACTCGCGGATGCGTTGGACATCGACCCGATCGAGCTGCGACTGCTGAACGCGCTCGGGCCGGGCGGCTTCCTCCCGACGGGACAGAAGATCACCGGGACGCTCCCCGTCGCGGATGTGATCCGCCGCGCAGCTGCGCTCGACATCCCCGAGGCCGAGGAGCTCCCGCGCAGTCCGATGCGTCTTCCCGGCGGCTCCGGCAACACGACGCGCGGCGAGGGAGTCAAGCGTGGCGTCGGCTTTGCGGTCGGCTTCAAAAACATCGGTTACTCGGAGGGCTTCGACGACTACACCGCGGCGAGAGTGCAGCTCCACGCCGACGGCAGCGCGACCGTCCATTGCGCGGCCGCCGAGGTCGGCCAGGGAGTTGCGAACGTCATCCTTCAAGTCGCGCGCACCGAGCTCGGCGTCCGGGATGTCGTCGTTGCGCCGCATACGACCGCGACCGTGGACTCCGCCGGGTCTGCGTCGGCCTCCCGCATGACCTGGATGGCCTCCGGCGCGGTGCGTGACGCGTGCCGGGCGGCGTTGGAGGAGCGGGAGAGGAATGGAGGCAAAGAGGTCGACGTCGAGCGGATCTACCGCCATCCACGCACCACGCCGCTCGACCCCGAGACGGGTCAGATCACGGGCGAGCGCGCGCACGTTGCCTACGCGTGTGCTGCCATGCGCGTCGTCGCCGAGGTCGACGTCGAGTTGGGCCTGACGCGAGTCGTGTGGATCGGCACCGCGCAGGACGTCGGCAAGGCGGTGAACCCACAAGCCGTCAAGGGGCAGATCGAAGGCGGGACGGCGCAGGGTCTGGGCCTCGCATTGATGGAGGAGATTCAGACGCGCGACGGGCTGATCACGAATGCGAGCTTCACGGATTATCTGATCCCGACGACGCTCGACATGCCTCCCGTCGTGTCGGAGCTGGTCGAGGAAGCCGAGCCGGATGCGCCCTACGGCGTCAAGGGCGTCGGCGAGCCGCCGACGGTCGTGTCGACGGCGGCTGTCGTGGCCGCGCTCCGTGCAGCGACGGGACGGGAACTCACGCGAGTCCCGGTACGACCCGACGACATCGTCGGTCTCTAACCGTCACCCGGCCGGACGAGGCCGGACTCATACGCAACGATGACGGCCTGTGTCCGGTCGCGCAGATCGAGCTTTTGAAGGATGCGCGCCACGTGTGTCTTCACGGTGTGCTCGCTGAGGACCAGCTCCTTCGCGATTTCGGCGTTGCTGAGACCACGCGCGACCAGCTTGACGACCTCGAGCTCGCGGGCAGTGAGCTCGCCGAGCTCGGGCGGTGTGGTCGTCTCGCCGAGCTGGGCGAATCGCTCGATGAGCCGGCGTGTCACGCCCGGCGAGAAAAGGGCACCGCCGTCTGCAGCAACGCGGATGGCCGCCAGAAGCTGCTCTTCGGGTGCGTCCTTCAGTAGGAAGCCACTCGCTCCGGCTCGGAGCGCAGCGAACACGTATTCGTCGAGGTCGAACGTCGTCAGGACGAGCACGCGTGGTGGATCGGGTTCCTGGAGGAGCTGCTCCGTGGCCGCGATTCCGTCGAGGTTCGGCATTCGGATGTCCATCAGGACGACATCCGGTTTCAGCTCCCGCGCGAGCGAGACCGCTTCGGCCCCGTCGCTCGCCTCGCCGACGACATCGATTTCGGGATCGTCGCGAAGGATCAGACGAAAGCCCGAGCGGACGAGCCGCTGATCGTCGGCGACGAGGACGGTGATCAAAGCGGCAGCCGAGCTCTGACCAGATAGCCGCCATCGGGACGTGGGCCACTCTCGAGCCGACCGCCGAAGAGTGCGACCCGCTCTCGCATACCTGCGAGGCCGAGTCCGGATTCATCCCCGTTCACATCGCTGGTGCCTGTGTCTGCCACTTCGACGTCCAGCATCTGGTCCCCGTATCGAAGCATTACCTCTGCCGTCGCCTGGCGTGCGTGCTTGAGGGAATTGGTGAGCGCCTCCTGAATGATCCGGTACGCGCAGAGGTCGACGCCCGGCGGGAGCTCGCGAGCCTTTCCCTCCACCTGCAGCTCCACAGGCAAGCCGGCGGCGCGCACCTCGATGAGGAGCCGTTCCAGCAGCGCAAGCGATGGTTGCGGCGTTAGGGCAGCTTCACCGTCATCGGCACGAAGGACGTTCAGGAGTCGTCGCATCTCTCCGAGCGCCAGGGATGCGGTGCGCTCGATCGCTTCGATCGCTCCGCGCGCTTCCTGCGGCTGATCGGCCAGCGCATGACGCGCTCCGCGCGCCTGGAGAACGATGACGCTGATAGCGTGGGCGAGAACGTCGTGCAGTTCGCGCGCGATGCGGGCTCGCTCTGCGCGCAGAGCTTCGCGCGCTTGTTCCGCGCGCTCTGTCACGAGCGCGCGCTGCTTTGCCCGCCGGTTCTGCATCCACTTCCCCGCGAGCCAGGCCCCACGAAAAGCGATGGTGAGGAAGACGAATCCGATGAACACATTCGTGCTTGCGCCTGGGTCGGGCCAGTCGTAGTCGAGGGCGTGCGCACCGGTCAGGATCGGCACCGAGGCCACCAGCAGCCCACCGGCTGCGGTCTCGTCACGGTCGAGGGTGTGGGCAGCTGTCGTGTAGACGGAGACGAGGAGGACGAGCCCGAGCGTCGTCGGATAGTCGTCGGGACCGGCGATGAGCTCGATTGCGAGCGAGGCGCCGAGGTTCACCGCAAGAACTCGAAGAGGCGCCTGCGTCCGCCAGACGAGCGAGAGGACTGCCACCGCTCCGGGAAGCACCAGGGCCGGCTCAGGGACGCCGCGGCCCAACACCTCCACCGCCGCTGCAAGGGCGAAGCCGGCCGCGAGCAGGACGTCGCCATACCTCTGGACGATCTTCGACATGCCTCGAGCCTAGGCCACGACCGCCTCGCGGTCATCAGCCGCGCGAGCGAACCTCGATCGTCCGCGCGAGCGATCTACGTTCCCCGCCTCCTAGGAAACGAGCGATCCAGGTTCGACCTCCTGGTCGGGTCTGAGGAGGACGAGGCCCCGGCCGTGCGAGTGCGCACCGAGAAGAGTGGCGCCGTCGTCTTCGCGCTTGCAGACGACCTGCGTCCCCTCCAGCTCGCCGGCGTCGTATGCGCCGGTCGAGAGCACGGCTTCGACCGATCCGTAGGTGCCGAGGTCGACGGTCAAAAGCAGCGAAGGCGCACGCGCACCGGGGTGCTCGTCCACGCGCACGACAGTGCCGATGACGAGTTCGTCAGCCACTCTTGAAGAGAGAGAGCGCTGCGCCGGCGCCCAGAAGGATCAGCCCGAGCGCCCGCGTCCACGTGATCGCGATGCGATCGAAACCGAACCAGCCGAAGCGGTCGATGAGCGTGGCCACGCCGAGGTTGAACGCGATGATGATCCCGATCGTGGCTGCAAGGCCGATGCGCGGCGACGCAACCGTGATTGCGAGAATGATCAGCATGGAGAGCGCGCCGCCGGTCCACAACCACACGGGCTGCCGGGCCACGTCGCCGAGCCCAGGAAGCTCTGCTTCGCGACGAGCAGGAGAGCCAGGCCGATCACAACCGCCACGATGCCCGAGAAGGCGAGCGCGGGGAAGATTCCCGCGCGCCCGCCCAGCTCGCCCATGACCGCCGCCTGAACGGCGCCTGCGAGGCCCGCCGCCACCGCGAGCGCGACGGCCACTCCGGTCACGCTCCCGGCGCTCCCTGGGGCATCTGCACCGACTCGTCGCTCTGGAACAGGCCGAACGGGTTGCCCTCGGTGTCCTTGCAGCGAGTAAACCAGCCGGCTCCGGGAATTGGCTGCTTGTCCTCGGCCTCGCCGCCCGCCTCGCGCACCTTCGCGATGTCGGCGTCGATGTCCTCGCCTCCGTAATAGACGAGCGGACCCCCGTCGCCTGCGTAGACGGCTCCGCCCTGATCTCCCTCCTGGTACATCCGGTAGTCCATCCCCGGCATGGCGGACTCGATCGACCAGCCCCCGACGGCCTCCCAGAACTTCTCCGCGCGATCGACGTCCTGTGCGGGAAACTCCACGTGCACGATCTTCTTGCCCATGTTTTTTTCCTCCTTTCGGGGATGAAGCTATACGCTCACGCGGTCTACCACGAGGGGGAACGGATGGTCCGCGCGATCGTGCTGTACGAGCAAGAGCCGGACGAGGCCCGCTATGCGCAGCACGTCGAGTTGTGCCGCAAGGTGCCGGGTGGAACTTTCCGCCACGGACGGGTCTTCGGCGCGCCGATGGGCGAGCCGCCGTATCGCTACTACGCGGAGTGGGAGTGGCCGGACCTGGACGGGTTCAAGTCCGCAGCTCGCAGCGAGGAGTTCATGGCGAGCGGGAAGGATGCAATGGAGATGGGCGGTAAGTTCACTGTGATGTTCGCCGAAGTTGACTGAGCCGACCCATCCCAGCCCGTCTTCGCCCGACGAGCTCGGCTTCGAGTCGATCCTCTACGAGAAGGCGCCGCCGCGCGCCACGATCACGCTTAATCGTCCCGAGGTCCTCAATGCATTCGACTTCCGGATGCTGCGCGAGCTCGCACGGGCGTGCGAGGACGCTTCGTGGGACGACGAGATCCGCGTGGTCGTCCTTACCGGCGCGGGGCGCGCATTCTGCGTCGGCGCCGATCTCAAGTCGTGGGCAGCCGACTACCTCGGCAACCCGAAGGAGTACTGGAAGTGGTTCGGCGCGTTCAAGGACGCGCATGACAGGCTGCGCGAGATCGGCAAACCGACGGTTGCGCGCATCAACGGCATCGCCGTCGGCGGCGGCAACGAGCTCCAGATGGCGTGCGACCTCGCCGTGATGGTGGAGGACGCGTTCATCCGGCATGTCGGCCTCGAACACGGATCGGTGCCGGCGGGCGGTGCGACGCAATGGCTGCCCATCTTCGTCGGCGACCGGCGCGCGCGCGAGATCATCATGCTCTGCGAGGAGATCACGGCAGAGAAAGCCGCGGAGTGGGGCCTGATCAATCGCGCCGTTCCGGCAGCCGAGCTCGATGCCGCGGTCGACGAGTATGTGGAGAAGCTCGCCACGAAGCTGCCGCAGACGACGCGCTACGCGAAGCAGCAGCTCAACTTCTGGCGCGACCTCTCGTGGCACGAGACGGTGAACCACGCACGGGACTGGCTTGCGCTCTCCATGCTCGGCGACGAGGCGCAGGAGGCGGTGAAGGCATTCCTGAAGCGCTCGTCCTCGTAGAGCGCATCGACCCGATCGCGGTCGTGCTGCTCAACCGCCCGCAGCAGCTGAACGCGCTGTCGGGGGACTTGATGGAGGAGCTCGTGACTGCGCTGCGCGAGCTCGACGAGGACGAGGCGGTCCGCTGCATCGTCCTCGGTGGGAACGAGCGCGCCTTCGCCGCTGGCGCTGACATCGCCGAGCTGGCGGCGGGAACGCCGGTGTCGCTGTACCAGAGCCGTCGCATCGATCGCTGGGATGAGATCCGCAGCTTGCGGACGCCGCTCGTCGCGGCCGTCTCGGGCTTCTGCCTCGGCGGTGGCTGTGAGCTGGCGATGGCGTGCGACCTGATCGTGGCTTCGGAGTCGGCCAAGTTCGGCCAGCCCGAGATCAACCTCGGGGTGATGCCCGGCGCGGGCGGTACGCAACGCCTGCCGCGGGCGGTCGGCAAGGCGGTGGCGATGGACATGATCCTGAGCGGCCGCATGCTCGGTGCGGAAGAAGCCCGCGGCCTCGGCCTCGTCGCCCGGGTCGTGGCGCAAGAGGCCTGGCTCGAGGCGGCGAAGCGCGTGGCGGGAGAGATCGCGGCGAAGAGCCCTGTTTCCGTAAGGCTCGCCAAGGAGGCGATCGACGGGGCGTTCGAGGCGCCGCTCTCAGCGGGGATCGAACTCGAGCGGCGGTCGTTCTTTCTCGCGCGCGCGTCCGAGGACGCGGAAGAGGGTTTGTCCGCGTTCGTCGAGAAGCGCAGGCCCGAGTTTCGTGGGCGCTAGGCCCTAGCCCTCGAGCTCGGCCGGCACGAGGTCGAGCCCTCGCGTCCGCCCCGCCGCCGATGGCTACGTCGATCTGCGAAAGTGCTCGCGATGGCCGAGGTCGAGACGACTCGCGAGGACGCTGTCCTCACGATCACGCTCAACCGTCCGGACGTCCTCAACGCGTTCAACATCGATATGCACAAGGGTCTCGCGGCTGCACTGAAGGAGGCACGCGGTCCCGATGTCCGCGCGGTCGTCATCACCGGCGCCGGACGCGGGTTCTGCGTGGGTCAGGACCTGACGGAGTTCCGGGAGGCTTCCGGCGACATTGGCTCGCGTCTTCGCGAGACCTACCACCTGAACGTCCTCGCAATCCGCGCGCTCGAGAAGCCGGTCATAGCGGCGGTAAACGGGGCAGCCGCAGGGGCAGGCATGTCGTTCGCGTGTGCGTGCGACCTGCGCGTTGCCGCCGACTCTGCGAGCTTCGTGCCGGCGTTCATCAACATCGGGCTCGTTCCGGATTCAGGCGGTTCCTACTTCGTCACACGGATCCTGGGCCCCGCGCGGGCGTTCGAGTGGCTCGTATCGGGCCGCAAACTCACAGCTGCCGAGGCACATGCCTGGGGTCTGGTCTCAGAGGTTGTGGAAGCAGGTGCGCTCACCGCTCGTGTGGCAGAGGTCGCAGCTCATTTCGCCGCGCTACCGACGCGCGCGGTCGGGATGACGAAGCGTCTGCTCGACCACGGCCCCAACGCGACTCTGGAGCAGCAGCTCGAGCGCGAGGCCGACCTCCAGACCGCTGCAACGCAGACGGAAGACTTCAAGGAGGGCGTCGCCGCGTTCCTCGACAAGCGGCCGCCCCAGTTCCAGGGACGCTAGTCCCTGTTACAGACGGACATGCCGAGCTGGCCCGCCAGCGCGTTGCTCTTCGCGTTGTGATCGGTGGCTTTGGGGACGACCGCCTGCACACCCTGCATGTCGCCCGCCTTCGCCTTGTCGCGAATTTCTTGCAGGTCGCTCTTGAGACCGTTCACCTGCGTCAGCCACTGATCGGAGAGCGCCTTCTCGCTTGCGGGCGGCTCGAGCGTGCTGAGGTCGCCAATCGCCTGATCGAGGATCGGCAACGTCTTGTCGGCGACCTTGGCCAGGTCGGACAGGTTCTTCGGGTTGGCGAACGATTTGATCTGCTGGTTGTACTTGCCGCAGATGGCGTCGGCCTTCGACGCGTACTCCGCCTTGCTGAGCGGCTTGCGACTTCCGCCGCCGCAGCCGGGAAGCACGAAAACGAACGCAAGCGCGATCAGAGCTGCCCGCCTCATAGCCACTACGGTATCGAGCGTGACAGACGGTCGCGTGCGGATCGAACCCGGCGAGCCCTTGCGCCGGCGGCGGCTCGCCGTTCTGCTCCGAGCCGCCCTCGTCGTGCCGCACTACATCGTGCTCTCGATCTGGAGTCTGCTCGTCGTGCCCGCCGTCGCAGTCGCGTGGCTCGCGCTTCTGATCGAGGGCCGGCTGCCGTCTTTCCTTCATCGGTTTCTCGGCGCGTTCCTTCGCTACCAGGGACAGGTCACTGCGTGGTTCGACCTGCTCTCGACGCGGTATCCGGATCCGCTGCACACAGCGGAGCATCCGTTTCGGATCGAGCTCCCCGATCGGCTGCGGCAACCACGGCTCGTGACGCTGTTCCGCGTCCTGCTAGCGCTGCCCGCGCTTGTTCTCGCGAGCGCGTTCAATGTCGTTCTCACGGTCGCGTCGGTCTCGGCCTGGTTCGTCGCAGTGGCGCTCGGCCGAACGACTGCAGGCCTGCAGGAGCTCGGGACGTTCTGCCTGCGCTACCAGCTTGAGACTCAGGCCTACGTGACGCTGCTCACCTCTACTTACCCGCGGCTCGCGCCGCCGGAGGTTACGAC
>JALYST010000220.1 GCA_030854665.1 Actinomycetota bacterium | reverse complement strand
TCGCCTCATGAGCCTCACCGTCTTGATCGTCGACGACCAGGCGCTCGTTCGGGCCGGCTTCCGCATGATCCTCGATGCCGAGGAGGACATCGAGGTTGCGGGGGAGGCCGCGGACGGAGAAGAAGCTGTCGCCGAGGCACGGCGCCTCCGGCCGGACGTCGTCCTCATGGACGTGCGCATGCCTCAGCTCGACGGCATCGAGGCGACGCGTCGCCTGCTTGCTGATGATGGAACCGAGTCGAAGGTCGTGATGCTGACGACCTTCGACATGGACGAGTACGTCTACGACGCGCTCAGAGCGGGCGCGAGCGGCTTCCTACTCAAGGACGTGCCTCCCGAGCAGCTCGTTGACGGCATCCGGGCGGTCGCAAGGGGTGACGCGTTGCTGGCTCCGTCCGTGACGCGCCGAGTGATCGAAGAGTTCGTCCGTCGTCCACCGCAGTCCGTCCGGACGCAGGCAGCCGAGCTCGCCGAGCTGACCGCGCGTGAGCTGGAAGTGCTGAAGCTGATCGCGCGTGGTCTGTCGAATGCGGAGATCGCAAAAGAGCTCTTCGTCAGCGAAACGACTGTAAAGACGCATGTCGCTCACGTGTTGATGAAGCTCGATCTTCGCGACCGTGTGCAGGCCGTAGTGCTCGCCTACGAGTGCGGCCTCGCCGGCGGCGACGAGGCGTAGACGGCTTCATCCGAAAGGAGGACGGCGGCGTCGTAAAAATCCGCCGTACGACGACGCAAGATCGTTCGCGGCGCCGACGAAATTTGAGCCACGCGGACCTAGCCTTCGGAGTGTCAATCGACACCACGAAGGAGGCTCGAGATGATCCGCACGGGAGACACGATCCACAACCCCGTCACCGGGGAACGCATCACGTTTCACGCCACGTCGGCCGACACGAACGGCGAATCCGTCGTGATCGAGTGCACGGTTCAGCCGGACGGCTTTGTCGCCGCCACGCACGTCCATCCCTCCCAGAGCGAGCGGTTCGCCGTGATCGACGGAACGCTCGGCCTCAAGAACGGTAAGGAAAAGCTCACGCTCGCCCGCGGCGAGATCGCCGTTGTCGAACCGGGGACGCCTCATCGTTTCTGGAACGCCGGCAAGGACGAGGTGCGCTTCGTCTGCGAAGTCCGGCCTGCGCTCCAGTTCGAGTCGTTGCTCGAGACGATGTTCTCGCTCGCCGAGGACGGTAAGACCAATCGGAAGGGCATGCCGAATCCGTTGCGGCTTGCCGTGATCGCCCGGGCGCACTTCGGCACGGTGCAGCTCCCGCATCCGCCCGCGTGGTTGCAGAGGGCGGGTCTCGCAATGGCCGCTCCGCTCGGACGAGCTCTCGGTTACGGCCCGACGTACACGCCTGAGATCACCGCACCGGCGATCCCCGCGGTCTGATGAAAAGGCGTTTCTACTTCATGCTGCTGGTGCTCGCCCTGATCTTGCTCGCGCTCCCGGGGTTCGCAGCGAAGGCCGCGAAGCGGGCAGCCGGGCCGGCTCTCCGTTTCGCTTAGCTCGAGATCGTTAGCGCGCGGATGGATCGATGTCGACCTCGATCCATCCGCGCCTCGCCCGGCCAGTCCTCAGGGCCTTCGGAGCGTCGAATCAGTAGACGCGGAGAGGCGCGGAGACCCCAAGATTTCCGCCTCCGCATCGGGCGGTGATCAGGTAGCGCCCGGTGCGGACGGACGTTCGTATGTGGACGCTTCGCGAGAACGCACCGTTCGAGCGCGCGTGCGTCGCAACGGAATGAGCAACGAACGCGTGCCCGACGAACGGCGGAGAAATCAACTAGACGAGATCGCCGGCCCTGCAGCCGTTGCCGCTAACCGCGACTGTGCCGCCGCGGGCGATGCTTCCCGGCTGGACCATGAGCCGCGGTGTCGCCGCTGCGAGAGTCCCCGCGAGCACGACGGCAAGGATGCTCACAGCAATCGTGACGATCAGTCGCCTGGATCTCCCGGTCACAGCCGCATCATGTCCGACGAGCGAAAAGGCCTGTCAGCCGTACCTGAGGTCTAGTGCTGGCACGCGGACGGGGCCTGATTCTCCTGACACGCTGGATTCACTCAACCAAAGGAGCTCCAAGTGTCTGCGAATCTAGGAGAGCGGCCCGCAGGTAAGCGGAGTGTCGCTCTCATCATCCTCGGGAGCGTCGTGGGTCTCATGGCGCTCGCCTTTGTCAGCGTCGGGGGTACTGCTCTCTGGAGCGACCTGGCCAAGCGTGACTCCGCCGGTTACTACACGGGCTCCACCCATCGGATCGCGAACGGGTCCTATGCTGTGACCCACGACGGAGTCGACATCCAGTACTTGCCGAACTGGGCCAACGATGGGAAGCTCGCCAAGCTACGAATCGCTGCGACGAGCGAAACAGATCGGCCCTTGTTCATCGGGGTCGCCCGTGAGAGCGATGCCAACACGTATCTCGCGAATGTCGCGCACGCGAACCTCAACGACTACGAGGAATCGGACTCGAAGCAGACGTACGACCTCGTAAGCGGCACAAAGAAGCCTCTGCGACCGGCCTCGCAAGGCATCTGGGTCGCCTCGGCGACAGGCTCCGGTCCCACGGCGCTCAAGTGGAAAGTCGGTGAGGGCAGGTGGACCGTGGTGCTGATGAACGCGGACGCGTCGAAGGGCGTGGCCGCAGACGTGAAGCTCGGCGTCAACGTCCGTTACCTGGGCTGGGTTTCGGCAGGTTTGCTCGCCGTCGGCGGCGTTCTGGCCGCGGCAGCGGCTTACCTGATCGTGCGCGGCAGCCGCCGCAAGTCGCCGCAGGTGAAGCAAGTGAACTCGGTTCCGGCGGTCGCCTGAAGTATTGGGGCGGGGAGGCTTCGGCAAGCGCGCCGAGGCCTCCCGGCAGCCCCCTACATCCCCTTGACGACTCCGATGACGTGGCCCTCCGGATCCTTGAACTGGCCGAGCTCGACCATGTCCATGATCTTCTCCGGGCCCATCACGCGAGTGCCGCCGAGGCTCTCGGCCTTCTGGAGCGCCGCTTCGACGTCGTCGACGGCGACGTAGAAGGTGACGTGTCCCTCGTAACCTTCCGGGCCGCCGGCGATACCCCCGCCGATGGTCACTCCGTCCGGTGCGGGGTTGTCCTTCCTGTCGACCATCCCGTACTTCATCGGGTTGTCGGCGTTGATCTCCCAGCCGAACAGCTCGGAGTAGTAGCGCTGCAGCTTTTCGCCGTCCTTCCCGATCACCTCGAAGTGCACGACCGGCTGTCCCATGAGTGCTCCCTTCCGGTTCGATGATGAATACGCAGAGTTAGACCGCAGAGCCCGGGAAAACTCATCGGCACAGGAGGATCAGTCGGATCGTCTTGCGCTGGTCACGTCCGTCAGCGCTCTGGTGCCGTCCAGCCGGAGGTCTGCTAGCCGGTGCCGATTGCAGCCAAAGCCTCTGCCTTCGTCAGGTAGTCCCGCATCGACACCACCGCGCCGCCTTTGAACCGCATGACGATCGCTGTTTCGTCAGGCCATTCCGGGCCGCCGATCGCACTCGGGTGAGATACCGCGATGACGGTATCCGAGCCGGCGTGGGAAAGATCGAGGTCGCCGTGCGCGAAGCCCTGCTCGTAACGCTCGCGCAAGACCCGCATCACGTCGTCGCGTCCGTCGCAGTCCGCCTCACCCGGCTCGAATCCCCTCCACTGAACCTTTGGGTCGAGAATCGTCGCGAGCGCCTCGAAGTCTCCGCGTCGCCAGGCGGCCAGTCCCTCGGTTGCGATCGCGACTGCGTCCGTGCTCATCCGTGCACGATAAGGGCCTGGGCGCCGTCCTCTAGGACGACGGGGCGCCGCGGGGGTCGTCTGCGACTAAGCGCTCCGCGGCGGCAACCTTGTCGACGACCACGTACGCGTCGGTCCACTCGATCGCGTGCTCGATCTCCGGCGTCTCATGGCCGGGCCGCACGACGAACCGGTCGTCCTGCGCGCGAACGCGGTCGTACACGTCGAGCGGAACCCGAACTCGCAGGCCGCACCCTCCTTCTTCGCCGCACTCGCAGAGAAAGTCGGTGCCATCCTGTGACCAGGATTCTCCTCGTTCGCCGAGCTGCGCTATGCGCTCGTTGACCTCGCGGAACAGGGCTTCGTTCTGGGCCTGGCGTTCGAAGCGTTCCGGCAGATGCATCCGACCCCTTTTAGCACGGTTCGCGTTGGTAGCGAGCCATCTCGGCTGCACCGGTCACTCGCGCGGGGGATAGGCGATCCCCGGCTGCAAGGCGATGAACTGGGGGAGATCGACAGGCGAAGCGGCGCGCCCTAGAGAGAAAGGACGCACCAGCTTGTCAGGCAGTCTTGACCGACTTCGAGTCGATTCCACATCAACTTGTTCGCTTTGCACTGCGCGCCAGCGCGCGCCCGAACTTGCGAAGGGGGGTGAATCCATGTCGTTCAAGGATCTGGTCCATTACCTCCGCGCACGCTATGCCGTCGAGGAGGGTCAGACGATGGCGGAGTACGGCGTCGTCCTGGCAGTGATCGCGATCGGCGTTGTCGTGGCGCTCGGCTTGCTCTCCACGTCCATCTCCGGCGCAATCGATTCAGTTCGCAGCAGCCTGTAGTTCGCAGTGCTCTGAGCCATAGCCCAGCTCCTCAAACCGACGAGCGAATCGTTTAGGGGCTATGGCCCAGTTGCTCGGCGTCAGGCGCCCCTGTCTTCTCGAAACTGCTGTACGGCGGACGGGCGTAGGCCTGGAGGACGCAGGTCGGAATGCGAGCACGAGCGGACGCAGGCGGGTAGCTCGCCCGGTAGGCGGTGGGCGACATGCCGAACGCGCGGCCGAAGCTCGTCGTGAATGACCCGATGCTGCGCAGTCCGACCGTGAGGCAGATGTCCGCGACCGTGCGGTCGGTGTTGCGAAGCAGCGCAGCAGCGCGCTCGAGCCGGCGAGTCAGGAGGTACTGGTGCGGCGTCTCGCCGAAGGACCGCCGGAACTCGCGGCTGAAGTGCGCCGTCGAGAGCCGAGCAGCGCGTGCGAGCGCCGGCACGTCGAGGTGCTCTCGGTAGCGGGCGTCGATCAGGTCCTTGGCCCTGAGGAGGTGGCGGGCCGGAGGGACGGGCGTCATCGGCCTAGTATCGCGGCGACCGTGAGGAACCTACCGTCCGGGAACGTCGCTCTGCTGTTCAGCGACATCGAGGGGTCCACGCGCCTGCTTCTGGACGCGGGCGACCGGTACGTCGAGCTGTTGGACGAACACCGACAGGCCATGCGTTCGGCGTTCGCGCGCCATGGCGGCGCCGAGGTCGACACGCAGGGAGATGCCTTCTTCGTCGCCTTTTCGCGGGCGAACGATGCGGTGGCCGCCGCCGCCGACGCGCAACGCTCGCTTGCCGACGGCCCGGTGCGCGTTCGGATCGGAGTCCACTTCGGGCAGCCGGTCGTCGTCGGGGAGGGATACGTCGGGCTCGACGTGCACCGGGGCGCGCGGATCTGCGCCGCCGCGCACGGTGGTCAGGTCCTCCTCTCCGGGGAGACGGTCACTGCGGCAGGCTCCGCCGAGGGTTTCCGGTTCGAGGACCTCGGCGAGCACCGGATCAAGGACCTCCCAGCCGCGGAACGACTCTTCCAGCTCGCCGTCGAAGGGATTCCGAGCGAGTTTCCTCCGCCGCGAACGCTGGAGCGTCCGACGAACCTGCCGGCGGCGACAACAGCGCTGATCGGCCGAGAGCGCGAGCTTGCAGAGGTGCACGATCTGCTTGGCAGCGCAGACACTCGTCTCGTCACGCTGACCGGTCCCGGCGGAGTCGGGAAGACGCGGCTTGCGATCGAAGTTGCACGCTCGGCGATTGAGCCGCTCGCGAAGAGCGGCGTGTTCATGGTCGACCTGGCCACTCTGCGCGACGCAGGTGAGGTGCCCGCGGCGGTCGCGCGCGTCCTGAGCGTTCGGGAGGAAACAGGGCGGTCGATCGTGGAGACGCTTGCGG
>JALYST010000104.1 GCA_030854665.1 Actinomycetota bacterium | reverse complement strand
CCTTCGACCCTTGGAGGACGTATGACAACGCTCGACCCAGTCAAGTGGGGGATCCTCTCGACCGCCAACATCAACCGGAAGGTCATTCCCGGCGCTCACGCTTCGGAGAAGGTCGAGCTCATAGCCGTGGCGAGCCGCGATCTGCGACGGGCGGAGGAGTACGCGCGCGCGTGGGAGATCGACCGCGCGTACGGCTCGTACGAGGCGCTGCTCGAAGACGCCGAGGTCGAGGCCGTGTACATCTCGCTGCCGAACACGCTCCACTGCGAGTGGTCGATCCGCGCACTCGAAGCGGGAAAGCACGTGCTCTGCGAGAAGCCGATGAGCAGGCATGTCGGCGACGTCGAGGCTACATTCGACGCGGCAGAGAAGGCGCAGCGCATCCTGATGGAGGCGTTCATGTACCGCCACAACCCCCAGACCAAGCGGCTCCGTCAACTCGTGGACGAGGGTGCGATCGGAGAAGTGCGGGTCGTCCGCTCCTGCTTCAGCTTTTCGCTGTACGACGCGGAGAACATCCGCCTGCGGACGGAGGTGGAGGGCGGCAGCCTGATGGATGTCGGCTGCTACTGCGTCAGCGGATCCCGTTTGCTCGGCGGTGAGCCCGAGCAGGTGTACGGGCAGCAGTTCGTCGGCCCGAGCGGCACCGACTGGGTCTTCACAGGCGCGATGCGCTTCCCGGGCGACGTCTTCGCCCAGTTCGACTGCGGGACAGCCCTTCCCGAGCGTGACGAGCTCGAGGTGATCGGGAGCGATGGGTCGCTCTTCCTCGACGATCCATGGCACTGCGTCGAGCCGGTAATCGAGCTTCGCCGCGACGCCGGGATTGAGCGGATCGAGGTCGAGCCTGCCGACTCGTATCGGCTCGAACTCGAGAACCTGAGCGACGCTATCCGGGGCGCGACTGATCCTCTCTTGGGGCGCGAGGACGCCGTTGGTCAGGCGCGCGCCATCGACGCGCTCTACCGCTCGGCGGTAAGCGGCACGGCGGCTTCCTTGTAGCGCATCAGTGCGGCAAGCGTCACGAGGCAGAGGACGGTTAGGCCGAGGTATGAGACCGTGTCGGTGGTCGCGGATGCGACCGCGCCGCCGATCGCCGAACCCCCCGCCTGACCCGGCGCCCACGCTACGTTGACCAGCGCGAATGCGTAGCCGTACTCGAGCCCGCTCGCCTCGGCGGCGTCTGTGACCAGCGACATGGCCGGCGTCCAGAAGCTTGCGAAGGCAAAGCCGGCGCAGACGACGAGGAACGCCAGCAGCAGAGCGTGGCGGGGCCAGGGCAGCAGGAGCGAGATCACCGCCGAGGCGGCCAGCGCGCCGAGCAGTGGCGGCAGGCGGCCGTGCCGGTCGGAGAGCCGTCCGAGCACCGGCGCCCAGGCGGCTTCGAACGCCGCTGAGACGAGGTAGGTCGCGCCGACTGCGGCTGCGCCCCAGCCGAGGTCGGAGAGGCGCAACGGGGCGAGGACCGACAGGGTTCCGAAGCAGAGTGCCGGGAGCAGGCACAGCCAGACTCCGGTCTGGATCGTTCGGTTGCGCCGGAGCGCGGTCACGAGCGTCGAGAGAGGCTGTGGCCCCTGCGGGACCGGGGCGTGCGTCGCCGCGGCAGCGCCGGCAAGGACGACAGCGAGCGCTGCTACCGCGCCGAACGCCCACCCGGTCCCGGTGAAAGATGCGACCGCTCCGAGCACGGGGCCGAAGAGCGCCCCGGCGATCGCGGCGCCGAACGCCGACCCGATCAGCTGGCCGCGCCGGCCCGCCGGCGCGGCAGCGACGAGCCAACTGAGGGCCCCGGTCCACGAGAACGCGCTCGAGATTCCTTGCAGAAAGCGCGCGAGGTCCAGCGTCCAGACGGAATCCGCGAGCCCGAAGGCGACCGTCGTCAGCGCGAGCAGCGAGAGCCCGATCAGCACGGTGGGCTTCACACCGAGGCGCGCTGCGGCCATCCCGCCGGGAATTCCCGCCGCCAGGGCACCCGCGGGATACATCGCCTGCAGCACACCCGCGCCGGCTTTGCCGAGGTGGAACTCGTGGACGTAATGCGGAAGCAGCGGCGTCAACGCCGAGAAGAACATGGTGTCGACGGCGACGATCGCCCCGGTCAGTAGCAGCAGCCTGCGCACGGGCCGAGGCTAACCGCGGGAGTGTGTTTCGGGCGGAAAGACGGAGAGTGCATCATCTACGCTCCGTCTCGTGGACTTGCAACAGGTCGCACCGGGGTTGTGGCGCTGGTCGGAGACACATCCCGAGTGGGAGCCGCCGGAGCAGGAGGACACCCCGGCCGACTGGCCGCCCGAGGTCGGTTGCGTCGCCTTCGAGACGCCCAACACACTCGTGCTGATCGACCCGCTTGTCGTGAAGGGTGACCATGCGGCACTCGACGAGCGCGCCGCGGGAAAGGAACGCGTTGCGATTCTCGTCACCGTCACGTGGCACGAGCGTAGCCGCGACGAGCTGACCCGGCGCTACGACGCACCGACCGCCTTGCCCGAAAGTGTCGAGGCCTTGGAGATCCAGGGCGCGGGTGAGACGATCTTCTGGATCCCGGAGCACGGAGCGCTCGTCCCCGGCGACCGCATCCTCGGCGACCGGCCGCCGGGGCTCCGCATGTGCCCGGAGTCATGGCTGCGTCACCTCGGCGGCTACACGCAGAAGAACCTACGCGCAGGGCTGCAACCGCTGCTCGACCTGCCCGTCGAGATGGTGCTCGTCTCGCACGGAGAACCCGTATTGCGCAACGGACACGCCGAACTCGTACGCGCCCTCGCATGAGCACAGTCGCGTCCATCGAGCGCGAGCTTCGCTCGGCGGTCACCGCGGAGGTCGTGGCACCGACCGCCGCCTATCTGACGGACATGACCGAGGCGCGGGGACTGAACGGTCGCGCGGACGCGGTCGCACTCCCGCGCAGCGCAGAAGAGGTGGCAGAGGTCGTTGCGTGGTGCTACGCGCACGGTGTCGCGATCGTGCCTCGCGGCGGCGGGACAGGTTATGCCGGCGGCGTCGTGCCGCTCGACGGCGGCGTCGTCCTCTCACTCGAACGGCTCGATCGCGTGCGCTCGTTCGATCCACTGCTCTGGCGGATCGAGGTCGAAGCGGGACTTCGCACTGCGGAGCTACGGCGGATTGCACGCGAGGGTGGGCTGCTGTTCGCTCCGGATCCGGGGGCCGCCGAGCAGTCGCAGATCGGCGGCAACATCGCCACGAACGCGGGCGGGCCTCACGCTTACAAGTACGGCGTCACCGGCAACTGGGTGACCGGGCTCGAGGTCGTCGTCCCGCCCGGCGAACTCGTTCAGCTCGGCGGACCGCTCCGCAAGGACGTCGCGGGCTACGACCTCAAGCGTCTGCTGATCGGATCGGAGGGCACACTCGGGGTGATCACCGCAGCCTGGCTACGACTCACACCCGCGCCGGAAGCCGCGTGGCCTGTGATCGGCTTCTTCGACGGTGTTCGCGGCGGCATCGCGGCAATAGAGCGGGTGATCGGCGCCGGCCTTCCCGTCGCCGCGCTCGAGTACGTCGATTCGGAGGCGATGCGTTACGCAGGCGCGAGCTTTCCGGGCGAGGTTCCCGACGGTGCGTTCGCTGTCCTCGCGGAGGCGGACGGCTCGACAGAGGAGGCAGCGCGGGTCCGCAAGGACGTGCTCGACCTGTTCGACGAGGACGCGCTTGCGCTCTACGCGCCCGAGGCGCCGCAGGAAATCGCCGGCCTCTGGCGCTGGCGGGATGGACTGGCGCTCGTCATCGATGCCCAGCGCGGCGGCAAGGCGAGCGAGGACATTGCAGTGCCACTCGACCGGCTGGGTGAGGCGATCGAGGAGTCGCTCGAGATCGGCCGGCGACTCGGTGTGCCTGCATGCTCATGGGGCCACGCAGGCGACGGCAACCTACACACGGTGTTCCTGCTCGCGGGAGACGACGAGAACGAGCTAGCCCTCGCGCCAAAACTTTCCGAGGCGCTCTTCGAGCTCGCCTTGAGGCTGGGCGGAACGATTTCCGGTGAGCACGGCGTGGGCTTCGTGAAGCGAAACTGGCTCGCGCGCCAGCTGGGGCCCCGCGCCTTCGAGCTGCATGGAGCCGTAAAACGCGCGTTCGATCCGCAGAACCTGCTCAATCCGGGCAAGAGTTGATCCGCAAGCTGCTCGTGGCAAATCGCGGCGAGATCGCGCTGCGCGTCTTTCGCGCCGCACGAGATCTGGGCATCGCCACCGTCGCCGTCGTCGCGCCCGACGACAAAGGCTCGCTCCACGCTCGTTCCGCCGACGAGACGGTGGAGATCGCGAGCTATCTCTTCTCGGAAGAGCACATCCGGGCGGCGAAACAGACCGGAGCGGACGCCGTTCACCCTGGCTACGGCTTCCTCGCCGAGAACCCCGACTTCGCCGAGTCTGTGAACGCAGCCGAACTGACCTGGGTGGGCCCGCCTCCGGAGGCGTTGCGCGCCGGCGGCGACAAGCTCGAGGCGAAGCGCATCGCGAGCGAGTCGGGCGTCCCGGTGGTTCCGACCGGTGAGCCCGAAGAGATCGGGTTCCCACTCGTCGTCAAGGCGGCGGCGGGCGGCGGCGGGCGAGGGATGCGCGTCGTCCGAGAGCCGTCGGAGCTCGGCGACGCGCTCGAAGCGGCGCGGCGCGAAGCTAAGGCTGCCTTCAGCAACGATCGCGTGTTCTGCGAGCGCTACGTGGAGCGGCCGCGGCATGTCGAGATCCAGTTGCTCGCAGACACACACGGAAACGTGATCTCCCTGGGGGAACGCGAATGCTCGATTCAGCGACGCCACCAGAAGGTGCTCGAAGAGTCACCGTCACCGGCGGTCGACGAAGCTCTGCGCACCACGATGAGCGACGCGGCCGTCGCCTTCGCGCGCGCGATCGGCTACCAGAGCGCGGGCACGGCGGAGTTCATGCTCGACGGCCGTGACTTCTGGTTTCTCGAGCTGAACGGACGGATCCAGGTCGAGCATCCGGTGACCGAGCTCGTAACGGGTGTCGACCTGGTGCAGGCGCAGCTGCGGGTCGCCGCCGGAGATCCTCTCGACGTGCGCCCCGACCCGCGCGGCCACGCGGTCGAGGTGCGCCTCTACGCCGAGGATCCGCGGACGTTCTTCCCCCAGACCGGCGTCATCGAGCGATTGCAGTTGCCGGAAGGAATTCGCGTCGACGCGGGCGTGGCAGAGGGCGACGAGGTCGGCCTGGCCTACGACCCGATGATCGCGAAGCTGATCGCGCACGGGACGACGCGTGACGAGGCGTTCGACCGTCTCCGCGCCGCGCTGAAGGAGACCGAGGTGGCGGGCGTCACGACCAACCTGCCGTTTCTGCGGTGGCTCGTCGCGCATCCGGTCGTGCGAGCCGGCGACACGACGACGGCATTCCTGACCGAGCATCCACCGTTCTCTCCCGCGCCCGCACGCGTGGCGGCTGCGCCGTGGCGGACGCCGTTCCGCTTGAACCTTCCGCCATCCGACTCGGCGCCGCCGCCGGACGTCGACATCCTCGTAGCGGACCACCGTGGCCCCGCCGGCGGTCAGAGCAGCGTGACCGCACCGATGCCCGGAACGGTGATCCGGCTCCTCGTCCGCGCGGGCGACTCGGTGCGGGCCCGGCAGCCGCTCGTCGTTCTGGAGGCCATGAAGATGGAGACGCCGCTGACGTCTCCGTACGACGCGGTCGTGCGTGCAGTGCATGTTGCGGAGGGCGATCGGGTCGCCGGTGGCACGCTGCTCGTCGAGCTCGAGGAGTAGCTACTCCGTCGCCGCAGCCGGCACCTGCTGGGCGCTTTGCACATGGAAGACGAGCACTGCGGCGATGCCGAGCACCATCACCACGAGCATGCCCCAGAACCAGCCGTTTTGGCCGACGGGCTTGACGACCATGTTCACGATCACCGTCAGGAGCACGATGAGCTCGCAGCGGGAGATCGTGAGAATGCGCCGGATGCGTGCCTGAACTGCCGGAGAGTTCGGACTCTGCTGCTCGATGAGCTCGGCAATCCGGCCGCCTTCAGGGCCGATGAAACCCGCACCAAGGCCGAACGAGAGTCCGAACGCGATCAGACCGAGCACGATCCAGTTCTGGTTCCACGACCAATGGAGGTTCACCATCATTGCGATCGCAGCGAGGAAGAGGATCAGCGAAGCCGGAATGAAGACCCGCATGCCGACCACTTCCGTGTCCTTGGAGAAATCCGCCTGCCGTTTACCGTCCCCCGTCCGGAGAATCCGGAATGCGTAGGCCTGAATCATCGCCGCACCTCCGACCCAGATCACAGCCGTGATGACGTGAATCGACTTGAAGAAGGAGTACCAGGTCAAGGGCAGTCGACTCTAAAAGAGCTTTTGCAACTTCATCGCAGCGCCCATGTCGCCTTTGACCTTGAGCTTGCCGGTCATGTAAGCGCTGGTCGGGTTCTGCTCGCCGCTGATGACCTTCTCGAACGTCTCCTCGGAGGTGGTTATGACGGCGTCGGCGTCCTCCCCGCCCTCGGTGACGCTCACCTTGCCGTCCTCGACTTTCACGGTCCATTTGCCCGCGCCTTCGATGTCGAAGAGGTACGAGTTGGTCATCCCCGCCGTCTTCGACGCGTCGGCGCGGCTCTCGAGGCCGTCGAAGAACTCTTTCACTCCCGCCATGGGAGAGAAACCCTACCTCAGAGGTACCGGTCGATCAGGGCGTGGGAGAGCTCCCACTGCGTCCGGGCCAGCTTGACGCGGTTCCGCTCGAGACGCGACCCGTTGACGCCCTGGTCGCGCAGTTCCTGACGTTCCGCCGTGAGCCCGGCGATCTGCTCCATGAGCGCCTCGACACTCTGGCGCGATTGCCTGCGCCGGAAGCGTGAGGGAACGGAGGGCCGCAGAAGCGCGCTGTTCATCTCGAGGGTCATCATCGGCATGCGACGATCAAAGTTGAGACTGGTTAGCCGTCTTTCGTAAGGACGAGGTAAAACCCTGCTTCGATACGATCGCGCCCCTATGGGTGAGCTCACGATCGAGGTCAGAAGGCCGGGAGAGGGCGAGCCCGACTCCCTGGCGATCCCTTTTCCCGCAGTAGGCGCGGGGGGCGCATTCTCGAACGGCACGCGTGAGTTGGACGGGCAGCTCAAAGGCCGGCTGCAACGGCTTGCCGACAGCGGTGAGCTGAAGGGCGATCTCGGGACAGCCGTCGTCCTGCACATGGACGACGAACTGAACACGAGGCGCGTCGTCGTCGCCGGGGTCGGAAAGAGGGACGAGCTCGATGTGGACACATTGCGCACCGCCGCTTCGGCTGTCGCGCACAGGGTCGCGGATGTCGGCGGGACCCTCGCGTGGCTGCTCGACGAGTCGCTGCCCCTCTCCCTCGAGGATCAGGCTCGCGCGATCGTCGAGGGCACGATGCTCGGGTCCTACAGCCCCGCTCGCTGGAAGACACAGGAAGAGCCGGAGGCGCGCATCGAGAAAATCATCCTCTACACCACCGGCGGGAACGGCCTTGCCGAGAGCGCGAGCCGAGTCGCGAATGTCGGCAGTTGGGTAAATGTCGCGAGAGATCTCGCCAACTCGCCGCCGAACGAGCTGACCCCCGAAGTGCTGGGGGCACGGTCGGTTGAGCTCGCGGGCCCGACGCTCCAGGTCGAAGTGCTCGACCCCGCCCGGATCGACGAGCTCGGCATGGGGGCGCTCGGGGCTGTCGGCCGGGCGAGCTCGAACGGACCGCGCCTGATCGTCCTTCGCTACGAACCGGCGCAGGCGACGCAAAAGGATCTCGTCCTCGGCCTCGTGGGCAAAGCCATCACCTTCGACGCCGGCGGCATCTCGCTGAAGCCCGCACTGAAGATGCAGGACATGAAGGGCGACATGGCCGGCGGCGCGGCCGTGATTGCGGCCATGGGAGCGGTGGCGGAGCTCGAGCTACCCGTGCGGATCGTCGCGGTCGTCGCCGCGGCGGAGAACCTGGTCAGCGGCGACTCCTTCCGGCCGGGCGACATCCTCCGCGCGGCGAACGGCAAGACGATCGAGATTACGAACACCGACGCCGAAGGGCGGCTCGTCCTCGCGGATGCGTTGTGGTACGCCCGACGCGAGGGTGCCACGCACCTGCTCGACCTCGCGACACTGACCGGGGCGATGGAGCTCGCGCTCGGGGATTTCTACGCCGGCCTGTTCGCGAATGAAGATGAGTGGCTGCAGGAGGTCCTGGCCGCGGCGAAGACGAGTGGCGATCACGCCTGGCCCTTCCCGCTCCATCCGCGCTATCGCCGCTACGTCGACTCCTCGTTCGCCGACCTGAAGAACTCCTCCGACCTCCGGCAGGGCTCGCCTGTTTTGGCCGCAGAGTTCCTCCAAGAGTTCTCCGGCGAAGGGCCTTGGGCGCACATCGACATGGCAGGTCCCGGGTTCCTCGAGCGCTCACGGGGCGACTATCTGACGCAGCGCGGCGGCACGGGCTACGGGGTTCGCCTGATCGTCGAGCTCGCACAGCGCCTCTCCCATTGAACTTCGATCTCGATCAGGAGCACGAGCTCGTCCGCTCCACCGTGCGCGACTTCGCGCAGCAGCGGGTTGCGCCGGTCGCCGAGGAGCTGGATCGCGAGAGCCGATTCCCGTACGAGCTGGTCGACGAGCTCGCAGAGCTCGGGCTCATGGGCATGACAATTCCCGAAAAGTACGGCGGCGCCGGCGCGGACACGGTCTCCTACGCGATCGCCGTCGAGGAGCTCACGCGCGTCGACTCGTCGGTCGCAATCACGGTCGCCGCGCATCACTCACTAGGGACGCTGCCGATCTACTACTACGGCAACGAGGAACAGAAGCAGCAATGGCTTCCCGACCTCGCCTCGGGCAAGAAGCTCGCCGCCTTCGGACTGACGGAGGCGGGCGCCGGCTCCGATGCGGGAGCCACGCGCACGCGCGCGGAGCTGCGCGACGGTGAGTGGATCGTGAACGGCTCGAAGATCTTCATCACCAACGCCGGCACGGACATCACCGCATGCGTCACGATCACCGCAAGCACGGGTGACGACGAGATCTCCAACATCATCGTGACGAACGGAACGCCGGGATACGAGATCTCGAAGCCGATGAAGAAGCTCGGCTGGCACGCATCGGACACGCGTGAGCTGTCGTTCAAGGACACCGCAGTTCCCGAGGGCAATCTCCTCGGCCCACGCGGGAAGGGTTTCCAGCAGTTCCTCGAGATCCTCGACGGCGGGCGGATCTCCGTCGCGGCGATGGGCGTGGGTCTCGCGCAGGGCGCGTACGACCTCGCCTACGCGTACGCGCAGGAGCGACAGCAGTTCGGGAAGCCGATCGCGAGGTTCCAGGCGGTTCAGTTCAAGCTCGCGGACATGGCGACGGAGCTCGAGGCCGGCCGGAACCTCGTCTACAAGGCTGCGTGGCTCAAGGATCAAGGCCGCGACTTCGCGCTCGCGGCAGCGCAGGCGAAGCTCTATACCGGCGAGCTCTCCAACCGCGCGGTGAACTGGGCCCTCCAGATCCACGGCGGTTACGGCTACATGGACGAGTGCGCGATCTCGCGTCTCTACCGCGACCAGAAGATCCTGGAGATCGGCGAGGGCACCAATGAAGTCCAGCGCATGGTGATCGCGCGCCATCTAGGGCTGTAGCTGGACTTCACTGGAAACGAAGTCCCTTGCCAGACTTCAGTCTGGCTTGGGCGTGCAGTCTGTGCAGCGCATGGTCATCGCGCGGCACCTGGGGCCCTGATCTTCGCCGCCGCGTTGAAGGCCGTGTAGCGCTGAGTCATGAAGTGCGCCGCTGCTGTCATGTGCAGGCTCTGCGGGAGCAACGTGCGGCGGTCGAGACGTAGCGTGAACCACACCGGGCCCGTCGGCTTGACGAACGACACG
>JALYST010000135.1 GCA_030854665.1 Actinomycetota bacterium | reverse complement strand
GTCGGGCCCAACGACGTCCAGGTTCACGCAGCCGAAGTCGTGAAGCACGAGCTGGACCAGGAGCTGTGCAGCCGGATGCGAGCATCGTTCCTGCTGGCCGGCCCGCTCCTCGCGCGCGTTGGGCGCGTAAGCGCACCGCCGCCAGGGGGCGATGTGATCGGCCGCCGCCGGCTGGATCCGCACATCCACGCTTTCGCCGAGCTCGGCGCGCAGATCGAGATCGGCCTCCGGTACGAGATGCAGGGCGGCTCGCTGCGCGGCAGCAACATCTTCCTGGACGAGGCGAGCGTGATGGCGACCGAGAATGCTTTGATGGCGGCCGCGCTCACGCCGGGCGAGACCGTGATTGGCAACGCCGCCTGTGAGCCTCACGTCCAGGATCTCTGCCGCTTCCTGATTGCGCTCGGCGCAGCGATCGAGGGCGTCGAGTCGAACGTCCTCCGCCTCAACGGCGTCGAGGCGCTCCGCGGCGGGGAATGGGAGATCGGCCCCGATCACATCGAGGTGGGGAGCTTCATCGGCCTCGCAGCGATCACCGGCGGCGATGTGACAATAGACGGCGTCAAGCGCGCCGACCTGGTGTCGATCCTGCACTGCTTCGAGAAGTTCGGCGTCCAGGTCGAGCTCGGCGACGAGCTCGTGCGCGTTCCACCGCGCCAGGAGCTCGTCGTGCAAGACGACCTCGGCGGTCACGTTCCCAAGATCGAAGACGGGCCGTGGCCGGCGTTTCCGTCCGACCTCACTTCGGTCGTGCTTACGGTTGCGACGCAAGCGCAGGGCACGATCCTCATGTTCGAGAAGATGTTCGAGAACCGTCTGTTCTTCACCGACAAGCTCGTGAGCATGGGAGCGCGCATCATCCTTTGCGATCCCCATCGTGCCGTCGTCACAGGGCCTGCGAAGCTGCGCGGGCAGCGGATGGAAAGCCCCGACATTCGGGCCGGGATGGCGATGCTGCTTGCGAGCCTGTGCGCCGAAGGATCCTCGACAATCGGCGCCGTGTACCAGATCGACAAGGGTTACGAGCGAATCGACGAACGCCTGCGTGCGCTCGGCGCGCAGATCGACCGCGTCGACGGCTGACGCGACTCAGCCGTGGACCGAGAACGCCGACGGCGCGGCAGTCGCGTCGAGCGCAGGCAGCTTGCGCAGCACCACTCCCGGATGACGGGCGAGCGCAGCCGAAAAGGGCTTGCGCCGAGCTATAGCCAACGGCGACTCGGGGCAGGGCCAGCGCCGGGGGTGGCCGCCACTGAAAGCGGCGAGAGGCACAGGACAACACCAGTTGTGAGGCAGGCCGCAATCGATCGCACGGCGATCCTCGCTTACCATCGTGGCCCCCTGACCGGCTGTCAATAACCCGGTACGCTCCTCACCATGGCTGCGACCGGGCAGGGCCGCGCGAGCGCGCGGGTCAACGTCGCTGGACGCGGCGAAACGAACATCGCCACGGGCGTCCCCGTCCTCGACCACCTGCTGTCCGCGCTGGCCGTCCAGGCTTCTTTCGACCTCGCCTTAGAGGTGGCGCCGGGTTCGCCGGAGGCCGAGATCAGCATCGCGGCCCGCTCGCTGGGAGAGGCACTTGCTGAGCCGCTGCGCGCCGAAGGTGCCCGTGGCCATGGGTCGGCCGTGGTTCCCGCCGACGAGGCACTGGCGCACGTAGCCCTCGAAGCATCGGGGCGGCCGCTGCTGGTTTCGAACGTCGATCTATCGCACGCGCGCATTGCGGGGCTGGCCGGAGATCTGGCGGCGCGATTCTTGGACGAGTTCTCGCAGGCCGCAGGTCTGACACTGCACGTGCGGCTCGTCGAGGGGCGGGACACGCAGCACGTGCTCGAAGCGATCTTCAAGGCGCTCGGCGTCGCCCTAGCGCAGGCATGTCGACCGCGGAGGAGGGAAGGCGAATGAAAGAAGTCGTACGTACCGAGTCGGCGCCGGCGCCATTTCAGGGCGCGCCGTACTCGCAGGCGATCAAGGCCAACGGATTCGTGTTCGTCGCAGGGCAGGTCGGCATCAAGCCCGACAATCCGCAACCGGTCAGCGACGACATCCGAGAGCAGACCGAGCAGACGCTCACGAACCTCCGCGCGATTCTCGAGGCGGCAGGTAGCAGCATGGATCGGCTCGTCAAGACGACCGTGTTCCTGACTGATTTGCGCGACTTCAAGGGGATGAACGAGATCTACGCAAAGCATGTGGGCGACCAGCCGCCCGCCCGCTCGACGTTCGAGGTCGCGAAACTTCCGCCCGGCCTGCTCGTCGAGATCGAAGCAATCGCCCTGCAGTAGTGCCTCTACCAGCAATGCAAGACGGCCGTACCGGCAGAGCCGGAACGGCCTCTTATGGTCGGCATCGCAAGAGACGCCTTGGCACCGGCTTCTGGCCCGCGATCACACTGCGCCAGAGCCCACCCTCGCTCTTGCCAAGGCTGCCAGCCTCGGCTGCGAGCGAGTGCGGCCTCTCGCTTGGTGCTCGCGACCCAGAAACTCGACAGCATCACTGGCAGAGGCACTAGTGAACAAGGAAATCGAGGACTTCGTGCGAGGGCTGCACCTCGACGCGTACCTCGTCGGCGGCGCTGTGCGCGACGAGCTGCTCGGGCGCGAATCAAAGGACGCGGACTTCGTCGTGCCGGGAGTGGACTACGAGGGTCTCCGCACCGCACTCGAGCCACACGGAAAAGTGGAGGAGCTCGAAGTGGCTGGGCGGCGCGTCGGCGCGCGTCTCCATCCGCGAGACCGAAAGTTGCGCCTCCTGGCGCCGGCGGGGATCGAGTTCGCGCCCCCGCGTACCGAGCGCAGCACCGGGCCGGGCCGCCATGACTTCGAGATCGTCGCCGCCCCGGACCTTTCGATCGAGGATGACATGGGCCGGCGCGACTTCACCGTGAACGCAATGGCACGGCGCCTGGAGACGGGGGAGATGGTCGATCCCTTCGGTGGTGCGGGGGATCTGAAGAACCGCGTGCTTCGCACCGTGCGGCCGCGCAGCTTCGCCGAGGATCCACTGCGTCTCGTGCGCGGTCTGCGCCTCGTCTCGCAGCTCGGGCTGGAGCCGGACGCCGAGACCCTGGAGCAGATGCGAGCCGAAGCAGCGAGCGTCGCGCTCGTCTCCGGTGAGCGCGTGGGCGGCGGGCTTGGCTCCGATGGAATGGGCGAGCTTTCGAAGCTGCTGCTCGGAGCGGAGCCTGCGCGGGCGCTGCGGCTTGCCCGGGACACGGGCGTTCTCACCGCATTGCTGCCCGAGTTCGAGCAGGCGATCGGCTTCGAGCAGGACAGCGAACGGCAGAACCTGCCGCTCGACGAGCACATCTTCGCGGTCGTGCAGGCTGCGGCGGATGCGGGCGCGCCGCTCGCAGTGCGACTGGGCGCGCTCTTCCACGACCTCGGCAAGCCGAGGGCAAACGGGAACCATGCTGACCGCGGCGCAAAGCTCACGGCTGCCGCGATGCGGCGGCTGCGCTACCCGACGAGTCTGCGCACGCACGTGACTCGACTCGTGAGCGCGCACGCGTTTCCGCTGGACGACGTCGACGAGCTCTTCGCGCGTCGCATGCTACGAGCGCACGGCGACGAGCTCGCGTTCGATCTCGCCGCCCATAAGGAAGCGGACCTGCGCGGCAAGCAGGTGCCACAGTCGGAGCTCGACGCGGTCGCTCGGTTGCACGATTTGCTCGAACAGCAGCGCGTTCAGCCCCACCGGCGCGCCGATCTCGCCGTCGACGGGTCGGACCTGATCGCCCTCGGCTACGGCGAAGGGCCCGAGCTCGGCGCCGCGCTCGACGAACTTCTCGACGCGGTCGTCGACGACCCCGAGTTGAACACCCGTGACCGATTGCTCGAGCGGGCGCGCGCAAGGCTTTCGTGAGCCTGCCGCTTATCTGCTGGGAAAGACCCGGTGGCCCCTATTCGGTCGCCTTCTCGACGCGCAGCGGCGGCGTCAGCGAAGGCTCCTTCGACTCGCTCAACCTCGGCCTGCTCACTCATGACGAGCCCGCGAACGTCGAAGAGAACAGGCGCAGGCTCTGCGAGGCAGCCGACGCGGACCCTGCGCGGCTGGCGATGAACAAACAGGTGCACGCCACGACCGTGAACCGCGCGGAGGCTGGTGATCGCGGACGCGAGGGCGACGGTCTCTGGACCGACGAGCCTGGCGTCCCGATGCTGAAAGTGACGGCCGACTGTCTGCCGATTGCACTCGCGCGCCAAAGCGGAAAGAAGCCAGGGCTTGCCCTCTTGCACGCGGGACGGCTGGGGTTGCTTCAGGGCATCATCGAAGCGGGCGTCGCCGAGCTCGGCGGGAAGCTCGCCGCCGTGATCGGTCCCGGAATCGGGCCGTGCTGCTACGAGGTGGGTGAAGACATCGCCGACGGATATCGCGCGCGGTTCGGCGCCGAGGCGCTCCATCGTCGCAATCTCGACCTCTGGACGGTCGCGGAGCGCGTACTGCGCGCGGCGGGAGTCGAGAGCGTCGAACGGCTCGACCTCTGCACAGCATGCGACGCAGTGCGGTTCTTCTCACATCGCCGCGATGGGCCGGTCACCGGACGCCAGGGAGTCATCGGCTATGTCACCTGAGGCGGTGCGCGCGAACTACGAACGCATCCGCTCCGAGGTCGGCGAGGGCGTGACCGTGGTCGCCGCGACGAAGTATGTGGCTCTCGATGATATGCGTGTGCTCGCCGATGCAGGCGTCGAGGTCGTGGGCGAGAACCGCGCACAGGAGCTCGAGCGAAAGCACGCCGAGTATGGCGACATGTTCCGTTGGCACTTCATCGGCCATCTCCAGTCGAACAAGGTGAAGGTCGTGAATGGCATCTGCGAGCTCGTGCACTCGCTCGACTCGGACTCGGCGGCGGCCCGCCTGACCATTCCGGCCCTCGTTGAAGTGAATCTGGCGGGGGAGGCATCCAAGGCCGGAATCCTTCCCGAGGACCTGCCGCGCTTCCTCGAGCTCTACGGTGAGGTGCGCGGGCTCATGACGATGCCTCCCGAGACCGGTGATCCAGAAGCGTCGCGTCCCTACTTCTCGCGCTTGAGGGAGTTGGCCGAGCAGCACGGCCTGCTGGAGCTCTCCATGGGAACGAGCCAGGACTACAGGGTTGCCGCGGAGGAAGGAGCAACCCTCGTCCGCGTAGGCTCGGTCCTGTACGGGGAGTAACATTTCGCGCGGCATGGGCTTTGCAGACGTATGGAACAAGACCCTCGTCTACTTCGGCATCGCCGAGGAGGAGGACTGGGACGAGGAGGCCTACGTCACGGACGAGGACTTGCAGCGCAGCTATGCCGACCGGCCGAACGTGCGCCGCCTTGCGCCACGACGGCGCGAGCGGGAGTTCGACGACTGGACCGACCCCGAGCAAGGGGGAAACGACAGGACCACAGTCCTGCGCCCACGCGTCGCGGCAGTGCCGTCGCCAGCCTCCGTGCGCGTGCACCTCGTCGTGCCGCGGAGCTTCAACGACGCGCAGCAGATTGCGGACAAGTTCAAGGAATCGATTCCGGTCATCCTGAATCTGCAGAGCTCTGATCAGGATCTCTCGAAGCGTCTCATCGATTTCGCCAGCGGGCTGACGTACGCCCTCGACGGGGGCATGCAGCGGGTCGCCGATAAGGTCTTCCTGCTGACGCCCCGCAACGTCGAGGTGTCGGCCGAAGAGCGCGCGCGCCTACTGGAGCGCGGCGGCTTCTTCAATCAGGCCTGAGCAAGGACTACGGGCCTTGACGCCGAACTGGGTGTGATGGCCGACGGTGCCATGCTCGGCTTGCTCTACGACGCTGTCGACAACGTCGCCAGCTTCGTGCAGGTTTTTATCACCGTTTATTCGCTGGTGATCCTCGCTTACATCATCACCTCATGGGTGCGGCTTCCGTACTCGCCGTGGCTGAACCGGATCCAGCGATTCCTCTACGACGTCTGCGACCCGTACCTCCGGTTGTGGCGTCGCATCCTGCCGAGCTTCGGCCCGCTCGACCTCTCGCCCGTGGTCGGCGTGGCGTTTCTCTACATCTTCCTGAAGGTCGTCCTGAGCATCCTCAACCAGTTGCACTGAAAGGGGAGACCATGAGCCTTACTCCCGTTGAAATCCGACATCTCAAGCCCGCGAAAAGCGTTGTCGGGGGCTACCAGAGGACGGCCGTCGACGGACTGTTGGAGGAGATCGTCGCGAGCTTCGAAGACGTCTGGCGTGAGCGAGCAGACCTTGCCGATAAGGTCGAGCAGCTCGTAGCGGACCTCGTTCGTTATCGCGAGCTCGAATCGCTCCTTCGCACGACACTCGTGTCGGCCGAGAAGGCCGCCGTCACGCTCAAGGAGCAGGCCGGGAGAGAAGCGGACCTCATCGTCGAGGAGGCGCGCTCCGAGGCCCGCGCGATCACACGGACCGCGCGCGCGGATCACGACCGGCTGCTGACAGAAGTCCGGCGGATGCGGTCTCTTCTGCGCTCAGCACTCGCGCTCGTCGATGAGGAGCCCCCGGAGAAGACCGCCGAGGCGGAGGCTGCCTGAGCCGAGTGCGGAGCTAGACTCCCTGCAATGGAAGCGGTTTCCACGCGTGTGCGGCTACGTGTGTCCCCAGGCGCAAGGAGCGCCCATGTCGTGGGCCGTCACGGTGAGGCGTGGAAGGTCCGCGTCGCCGCTCCGGCGGAAGGAGGTCGCGCGAACGAGGCGGTCGTCCGGTTGTTGGCGGAAACACTCTCGCTGCCACGCGAGGCCGTGACGCTCGTTTCAGGTCTCGGTGCGAGGGACAAGATCGTCCAACTGATCGGCTTCGACCCGAACCAGATCGAACGGCGCCTCTCCTCGGCCGCCGGAAAGGATCAATCGTGAGCGCAATCGAGACGGATCGGTTTCGCGAGGTTCTGCTCGAAGAGAAGAAGCGCGTCGAGGCCGCGATTCAGAACCTCCAAGAGGAGAACTCCGGCAATCTGGCCGAAGACGCCGGCGAGGAAACGGTTCACGACCTCGCCGACACCGCAACCGAGACGTACGATCGCGAGCTCGACCACACTCTCGAGGAGAACTCCGAGCACGTCCTCGAGGAGATCGAGGCCGCGCTGAAGCGCATCGAGGAAGGCACGTACGGGACCTGCACGAACTGCGGGAAGCAAATCGCCGTGGAGCGCCTCGAGGCGTTGCCCTGGGCGACGCTGTGCATCGACTGCGCGCGCGATCGGGAGCGAGGTTGACCGAGCGGCTCTCGCCACGGGCGGCAGACATCCGGGTGGGCTCGACGACGGACGGCCTGACGCCGATCTCCGTCGCGGAGCGACAGCTCGGCGCGAGTTGGCCCCAGTGGCTGAGCCTGGGCTCAGTCGCACTTGCCGGCATCGCCGCGGATCAACTGACGAAATCGATCGTCACGAGCCGTCTCGACCTGAATGACCAGGTGCACGTCGTCGGTGCGTTCTCGATCCACCACGTCACCAACTCGGGGATCGCTTTCGGCCTCTTCGCGAGCGCGACGTCGATCGTCATCCTCCTGACCGGTCTCGCCGTCGCCTGGATGCTCTACTTTTTCGCGCGCTCCGGATCGCGGCATCCGGTCTTGCCCGTTGCCCTCGGGCTCGTCATCGGCGGCAGCGTCTCGAATCTGACCGATCGGGTCAGGCTGGGCCATGTGACGGATTTCCTCGACTTCAAGTACTGGCCCGCCTTCAACCTCGCCGACACATTCATCGTCGTCGGCGTAGCGGCTCTGCTGCTGGCGCTCGTAGCCTCGGACCGCCATGCGTCCCGGTCCCAGCGCGTGCGTGAAGCAACGCGTTCCTGACGAAGCGGCGGGCGAGCGGCTCGACCGCTTCCTCGCTTCTCTGCCGGAGGTCGGCTCGCGCGGCGTGGCAGAACGGCTGCTCGAAGCGGGGACGGTTCTCGTCGACGGCCGGCCGCTCGGCAAGAGCCAGCGGCTCTCCGGCGGCGAGGAAGTGGAGTTCGAGCCGCCGGACCACGAGGTCACCGAGCTCGCACCGGAACCGATGGACCTCCGCATCGCCTACGAGGACGAGCACCTCATGGTGGTGGACAAGCCCGCCGGCCTCGTCGTGCATCCGGCATCCGGGCATGTGACCGGCACGCTCGTGCAAGGCCTGCTCGCACACGACATCGCCGGCGGAGACGCGGCTCGTCCCGGCATCGTGCACAGGCTCGACCGCGACACCTCCGGGCTCATGGTCGTAGCGCGGTCAGAGGAAGCGCACACCCGCCTGCAGAATCTCGTGCGTAGCCGTGCACTGGAGCGGCACTACGCCGCCCTGGTCGTCGGACGACCGCGCTCGCGCAGCGGCCGGGTCGAGGCGCCGATCGGGCGCGATCGGCGCGATCCGTTGCGCCAGTCGCTCGACACCGACAAGCCCCGTGAGGCGATCACCCTCTTCGAGGTCAAGGAGGTTCTGGAGCGTCACACTTTCCTCGACGTGAGGCTCGAGACCGGCCGCACCCATCAGATCCGCGTGCACCTAGCGGCAATCGGTCTCCCGGTCGCAGGCGACACCGTCTACGGGCGGCCGCGGGAGCTCGGCCTGGAGCGCCAGTTCCTGCACGCGGGGCGGCTCGCCTTCCCACATCCCTTCACCGAGGAGCGGGTGGACGTGGAGTCGCCGTTGCCCGCCGACCTGACTGCAGCTCTCGCGCGCGCCAGACGTTAGTGCCCCTACCAGCAATGCTCGCCGGCTTCTGACCCGCGATCACGCGGCGCCAGAGTCCGCCCTCGCTCTTACCAAGGCGGTCCGGCCTTGGCTGCGAGCGAGTGCGGCCTCTAGCTTGGTGCTCGCGACCCAGAAACTCGGCAGCATCACTGGCAGGGGCACCTAGTCGCTAGAATGCAGCGGTTTTTCGTACCCAACCCGGCGGATCAGTCTGGGTGGCGGTGCCGGCGTTCGACGGATGCCGGTTCCAGCCAGGCCCCACCGGTAGCAATCACATCAACCAGAAAGGGGACCTGATCCCAATGTCCGTCGTCTCGATGCGCGAGCTGCTGGAGGCTGGAGTCCACTTCGGCCATCAGACGCGACGCTGGAACCCAAAGATGCGCCGCTTCATCTTCACGGAGCGCGGCGGCATCTACATCATCGATCTACAGCAGACGTTGCAGCTGCTGGAAGAGGCCCACGCCTTCGCCCGAAACATCGCCGAGCGAGGCGGTTCGGTCCTTTTCGTAGGAACGAAGAAGCAGAGCCAGGGAGCCGTGGAAGAGCAGGCGAAGCGCGTCAACATGCCGTACGTCAACCATCGCTGGCTCGGCGGGCTGTTGACGAACTGGCGCACCATCACCGACCGCATCGACCGCCTGCACGAGCTGCGCCGCTTGAAAGACGAGGGGCAGCTCGATCTGCTTCCGGCGAAAGAGCGCATCTCCATGCTCAGCGAGCTCGAGAAGCTCGACGCGAACCTCGGCGGAGTGGCCGACATGAAGCGCCAGCCCGACGCCGTGTTCATCGTCGACCTGAAGAAGGAGCAGCTCGCCGTGCGTGAGGCTCGGCGGCTCGGCCTGCCGGTCATTGCGCTTGTCGACACCAACTGCGACCCCGACGAGGCCGACTATGTCGTGCCGGGCAATGACGACGCCATCCGGTCCTGCGATCTGGTCGTCCGCGTGGTCGCCGACGGCATTGCCGCGGGCCAGCAGAAGGCGACTCCCGCCGACTTCACGCCTGCGAAGAACGGAACGCCGCCGGAGGAGGCGGCGACCGTACCGGAGGGTGACTACGAGCAGGTGTCTCCGAAGGAAGAGCCGGTCGCCGAGGCGGCGCCCGCAGCGGAGGCGAAGCCGGAGGAGGTGCCCGCCGAGTGACGGGTATCAGCGCAGCACTCGTCAAGGAGCTTCGCGACCAGACCGGTGCGCCGATGATGGACTGCAAGCGCGCGTTGGTGGACACGGGCGGTGACATCGAAGCTGCCAAGCGCCTACTCCGCGAGCGCGGCATGGCGAGCGCCGAGAAGCGCGCAGGGCGCGTCACGACCGAGGGCAAGGTGGGCTATCGCATCGGCGAAGAGGCCAAGCGCGGAACGATGGTCGCCGTCGGCTGCGAGACTGAGCCGGTATCGAACAACGACGAGTTCCTCGCGTTCGCGAAGAAGGTACTCGAGGCCGTCGAGGCCGACGGGCCGGATGGCGCGGAGCAGCTCGACGAAGAGCGAAAGGCGCTTTCGGGCAAGCTCGGCGAGAACATCGTCGTCGCAGGCACCGCACGCTTCGAGGCCGTCGACGGCGGCCTGATCGAGGGCTACGCGCACCCGCCCGCAAACAAGCTCGGCGTGCTCGTGCAGGTTCGCGGCGGCTCGGGCGACATTGCCCGCAAGATCGCGATGCACATCGCAGCGTCGTCCCCGCAGTGGGTCGGCCGAGAGGACGTCCCGGAGGATCTCGTCAAGTCCGAGCGCGAGATCTTCTCCAACTCGGACGAGGTGCTGTCGAAGCCCGAGCAGGCGCGCGAGAAGATCGTCGAGGGAATGCTCAACAAGCGGTTCTTCGCCGATCGGGTGCTGACCGACCAACCTTGGATTCACGACACTGGGAAGACCGTGGGTCAGGCGCTCTCCGAGGAAAGCGCCGAGGTGCTGGAGTTCGAGCGCTTCGCCCTGACGGGATGACCGTCCAGCCGGAGGAGGCGATCGCGGAAGCCCCCGAGGTTGGGAGTCCCGTATTTCGGCGCATCCTGCTCAAGCTCTCGGGAGAGTCGCTCATGGGCACTCAGGAATACGGCATGGATCGCGCGACCATCGACGCCATCGCCGAGGAGATCGTCGAGGTGCAGGCTTCCGGGGTCGAGACCGGGATCGTGGTCGGTGCCGGCAACATCTATCGCGGCATGTCCGCTGCGGCGGAAGGCATGGACCGCGCAACCGCCGACTACTCCGGAATGCTCGCGACCGTGCTGAACTCGCTTGCGCTCCAGGATGCGCTCGAGGACCGAGGGGCCGACACACGGGTCCTTTCCGCGCTGGAGGTAAAGGAGGTCGCCGAGCCGTACATCCGGCGACGTGCGATTCGGCATCTCGAGAAGGGCCGGGTCGTGATCTTCGCAGCCGGCACCGGCAACCCGTTCTTCACGACCGACACGGCGGCCGCTCTTCGAGCGCTCGAGATCAACGCGGATGCCATCCTGATGGCCAAGCACGGCACGACGGGCGTGTACGGAAAAGATCCGCGTCTCGACCCCGACGCCGAATTCCTTCCCGAGCTCACGCACCGAGAAGCGATCGAGCGTGGCCTCAAGGTGATGGACACGACGGCGCTGTCGCTCTGCATGGACAACAATCTGCCGATCTACGTCTTCGCACTTGCCGACGGAAACATTCGCCGTGTGATCGCCGGCGAACGCATCGGCACGATCATCTCGACGCCGGCGAAGGAGGAGCGCTGATGGCCACCGTCGACCAGTTCATTCAGGACGCCCAGAGCCGCATGGATGCGAGCGTCGAGCACACGAAGACGGAGTTCAACACCGTGCGCACCGGGCGAGCGTCTTCGGCGCTGCTCGACCGCGTTCAGATCGACTACTACGGCCAGCAGACGCCGCTCAAGCAGCTGGCGACGATCAACGTTCCCGAGCCGAGGATGCTGACGATCCAGCCTTTCGATCCAACCTCGATCAAGGCGATCGAGAAGGCGCTGCTGGAGTCGGATCTCGGACTGACGCCGTCGAACGACGGCAAGGTCATCCGCCTCCCGATGCCGCAGCCGACCGAGGAGCGCCGCAAGGAACTGGTGAAGATCGTTCGCAAGATCGCGGAGGAGGGAAGGATCGCAGTGCGAAACGTTCGTCGGGACGCCGTCCAGCACCTCAAGGACCTAGCGAAGGGCGAAGTCGGTAAAGACGACGAGCACCGGGCGGAGGAACGCGTGCAGAAATTGACCGACGAGCACACGAAGACGATCGACGATCTCTTGAAGCACAAGGAAGCCGAAATCATGGAGGTTTAACCGCGAAAAGTGCTGCGCACTTTCCGCGGATTTTGCGAAAGACCTTCGCTTCGCTCGGTAAAGAAGACAAAACTCAAATGTCCATCCTCACGAAGATCAAGACGCTGCGGCACGTCCGGCCGGCGGCCGAGCCCGACCTGCCGGATGTCGCGCACGCCGTGGCGATCATCATGGACGGGAATGCGCGCTGGGCACGCAAGCGCGGGCTGCCGATCGCCGCGGGGCACCGCGCCGGCACGAAGGCGTTGCGGCGCACGGTGGAGGCAGCGATCGATCTCGGCGTCGATTCGCTTGCGGTGTACGCGTTCTCGACCGAGAACTGGAACCGGCCGCCCGCCGAGGTGGAGCTTCTGATGGAGATCTTCACCGAGACGATCGAGCGCGAGCTGCCGGACCTCGTGCGCCAGGGAGTTCGCACGCGCTTCATCGGCCGCCGCGACCGTGCGCCGGCTCCGTTGCAGCAGCGTATGGCTGCGCTCGAGGGCGAGACCGAGGGGAATCGGACCCTCAACCTCTGGATCGCGTTCGACTACGGCGGGCGTGCCGAGATCGTCGACGCGGCCAACCGCGCCGTCGCGGGCGGCGAAGAGGTGGACGAGGAGACGTTCGCGGCTTACCTCAACGCGCCCGAGATGCCCGACCCCGACCTTCTGATCCGTACCTCCGGCGAACTGAGGATCTCCAACTTCCTCCTGTGGCAACTCGCCTACGCCGAGCTGGTCTTCGTCGACACGCTTTGGCCCGATTGCGGCGAGGACCAGCTCCGCGCCGCTCTCGACGACTACGCCAGCCGCAGGCGCCGCTTCGGCGGCAGGTAGTGCCCCTCCCAGCAATGCTTGCCGGCCTCTGGCTTGGTGCTCGCGACCCAGAGACTCGGCCGCATCACTGGCAGGGGCACTAGTGGCTCCACTCATTTCGCGCGTGGTGGTCGCGCTGGTCGGCGTGCCGCTCGTGCTGGCAATCGTCTGGGCGGGCGGCTGGTGGCTGTTCGCGCTTGCCGGTGTCGCGGCGATTCTCGCGCTGCACGAGTACGCGCTCATGATCCGCTCGCTGCGTCCCGTCATCCTGGCGGCGTACGCAGGAGCGCTCCTGTCGCTGCTCGGTGCACACCTGGCCGGCCTCGAATGGACAGTGGCGGGTTTCCTCAGCACGATCGTGTTCGCGTTCCTGTTGCACTGGATCGCCACCACCCGGCAGTCCGCCACGGTTGCGATCGCGTCCACGGTGCTCGGCGCAGGCTGGATCGGCCTCTGCCTTGCACACCTGTTGCTCCTGCGGAAGATCCCGAGCGACGGGGAGCTCGCCACCTTCACGATCCTGCTGGCGGTCTGGGCCGGCGACACCGGCGCTTTCTTTGCCGGGCGGCTGATCGGCCGTCACAAGCTTGCGCCCGCACTGTCGCCGGGGAAGACGTGGGAAGGCTTTCTCTTCGGTACCGCGGCGACGATCTTCGTCGCGTTCGTCGCGCTCTACAAACAGGACTACCTCTCGATCGGACAGTCGATCGTGCTCGGCGCCGTGATCGCGATCGCCGCACCGCTCGGCGACCTCTTCGAGTCCGCATTGAAGCGGGACATGCAGGTGAAGGACAGTGGCCGTCTGCTCGCGGCGCACGGCGGCGTTCTCGATCGGATCGACTCCCTGCTCTTCGCGGTGGTGGCGTCGTACTACTTGCTGCGCGCGTTCAACGCGGCCTAGAGACGCTTCGCGTACCGGATTTCGGAGACGTCGAAGCCGAAGATGTGGATCTCGCGAGCGGCGCCGTCGACCGACCAGCCGGCGAGCTCGTAGAAGCGTCGCGCCCTCGGATTGTCGTCCAGCACCCAAAGAATCGCTTCCTTGTGTCCGAGCCTGCGGAGCTCATCCTCGCCTGTCTGGATGAGCTCGCGCCCGACGCCGGTTCCCCAGTGCTCCGGGAGGACGTAGATCGAGAACAGCTCGCCGTCGGTACCTGGATCCCGGCTCCTGCCGACTGCGACGAAGCCCACGATCTCGCCGCCCCGCTCCGCGACGAACTCCGGGGGCCACGTCCTGTGTCTTTCGACCGCTTCTTCGAGGGAGAGCGCTCCTAGCTGCTCGGCCGGCAGGGCGTGCGCGTAGGCGGCCTGCCAGGTCTCTACTTGAACCCGGGCGACTGCTTCGGCGTCGTCGGCTGTTCCGGGGCGAATCACCGGCGCGAACCTACACTTCCTACGTGATGAAGAGGATCGCGCTTCTCGGCGCCACCGGCTCGATCGGACGGCAGGCGCTGGAGATCATCGAAGCGCATCCGGGGCTCGAGCTCTGCGCTGCCGCATCGGGCTCGAAGCCGATCGACGGCCTGGCGCCGCTGACCCAGGTGGGCGGCGATCTCACCGAGCTGCTCGAGCGGGCCGAGCCGGACCTCGTTCTGAACGCGGTGGTCGGCTTCGCAGGATTGCCTGTGACGCTGTGGGCCCTCGAACACGGGGTTGATCTCGCGCTCGCGAACAAGGAGAGCCTCGTCGCCGCGGGCGAGCTCGCTCTGGCCGCGCAGCGACGAGGCGGCGGCCGGCTCATTCCCGTCGACAGCGAACACTCGGGTGCGTTCCAGTGCCTCGAAGGCCGTTCGGCCGACCAAGTCCACTCGCTCGTGCTCACGGCTTCGGGTGGACCGTTCCGCGGCCGGGCACGTGACGAGCTGGAGGCCGTGTCGCCTGCCGCCGCGCTGGCGCACCCGACCTGGAACATGGGCCCGAAGATCACCGTCGATTCTGCGACGCTCGCAAACAAGGGCCTCGAGCTGATCGAGGCTCACTTCCTGTTCGGCATCCCGTACGAGCAAATCGAGGTCGCCGTGCACCCGACCTCGATCGTGCATGCACTCCTCCGCTTTCGGGATGGTGCGACGCTGGCCCATCTTGGGTATCCGGACATGCGGGTGCCGATCTCCTACGCACTCACGTACCCCGAACGCAGCACTACGCCGATCCCGCCGCTCGATCTCGCGGGTGGCATGACACTCGAGTTCGAGCCACCTGACCTGGAGACGTTCCCGCTGCTGGCGCACGCGCGGAGAGCGGGGGAGCAGGGCGGCACCTATCCATGTGCGTTCAACGCGGCCAACGAAGTGGGTGTCGGTGCGTTCCTCGAGGGGCGGCTCTCGTTCCTGGGCATCGCCGACGTGGTCGCCGACGCGCTAGCCGCCGCCGACGGTTCTGCGGCCAACGATCTCGACGAGCTGGTCGCCGCTGACGCTGCCGCCCGCCGTCACGTCGAGGACGCGCTGAAAGTCGCATGAGCATCCTCATCTCCATCCTCGGCCTCGCTGTTCTGATCCTCCTCCACGAGGCCGGCCACTTTTTCGTGGCGCGCGCTGTCGGCATGAGGCCTCGCCGCTTCTACCTCGGTTTCCCGCCGGCGCTCGTCAAGTTCACACGCAACGGCATCGAGTACGGAATCGGTGCGATTCCACTCGGCGGCTATGTGAAGATCCCGGGCATGCACCGTCCCGCTGCGTCCGACCTGGACGTGCAGCTCGCGCCGGCGCTCGCAGAGGACACGAGTCTGTTTCCGAAGGCCGCACGCGTGAAGCGCGAGCTCGACGCGGGCGATCTCGACGGCGCGCGCGACGCGCTTCCCGAGCTCGAGCGCGCTGTCGAGGAGGCGAGCCTCAGTCCCGCTGCGGCGAAGGCGGCGCGACGATCGGTGGACGAGCTGCGAGACGCGCTCAGCCCCGACGCCTACTGGCGCCAGCGGACCTGGAAGCGGATCGCGGTCATCTTCGCCGGCCCTGGCGTCAACATCGTCCTCGCGGTCGTGCTCGTGGCGCTCGGATACATGTTCGGCGTACCGGGCGATGCCGACCGCAGTGTCAGGAAGGTCAAGCCGAACACGCCGGCGTCGTCCGTCGGGCTTCAGCCCGGAGACAGGATCGTCGCAGTGAACGGCCGGGAAACGCCGAACTTCGACGCGGTCTCCCAGCTGATCCGCGCTTCGAAGGGAAAGCCCATCACGATCATCGTTCAACGCGATGGTAAGACGCGCATGCTCGGGCCTGTCCGGACGCGGAAGATCGGTGACCGCTGGGCGCTGGGGTTCGAGCCCGGCTGGAAGGAGATCAAGTACGGCCCAATCGCGGCGTTGGCGCACGGCCTCCGCACCACGTGGGCGGCGACGAAGGCGACGGTCACGTTCTTACCCCGGTTGGTGACGGGGTCCGGAAGGAAGGCGGTCTCGAGCCCGGTCGGGATTGTGGACGTCTCGAGCCAAGCGGTCTCGCTCACCTTCACGTTGTTCCTGCAGATCCTCGGGCTGATCAGCCTTTCGCTGGCCATCCTGAACCTGCTGCCGTTGCTGCCCCTCGACGGCGGCCACATCCTGTTCTCGATCATCGAGGGCCTCCGTGGCAAGGCCGTGGGGCGGGAGGTCTACGAGCGCGTGTCCGCGATTGGGATCGCGCTCTTCCTCGTCCTCATGTTCATCGGCCTGTCGAACGACATCAACCGCCTCGGCGGGGGCTAAACTCGGCATCGATGGCCAGCGAGCGCCACATCAGCGTTGGCGGCGTGAAGATCGGCGGCGGCGCCCCCGTCGTCGTCCAGTCGATGACGCTGACGAAGACGCACGACGTTGAGGCCACGACCGCCCAGATCGCCGCTCTGGCGTCCGCCGGTTGCGAGATCGTCCGCGTCGCCGTCCCGAAGACGGAGGACGCCGAGGCGCTGAGCAGGATCGTCCGGTTCTCGCCGCTTCCTGTCATCGCTGACATCCACTTCAACGCGAGCCTCGCGCTGAAGGCGATCGACGCCGGCGTTGCAGCGGTCCGCATCAACCCAGGCAACATCGGCGGCTCGGACAAGGTCGCGCAGGTCGTGCGCGCTGCGCAGGCGGCGGGTATCCCGATGCGCATCGGCGCGAACTCCGGGTCTTTGCCGAAGCATCTCAACGAGCTCGCGCAGGCAGATCAGGCCGAGGCGCTCGTCGAAGCGGCGCTCGAGGAAGTGCGGCTGCTCGAGAGCCTCGACTTCAGGGACTTCAAGATCTCGGTGAAGTCGAGCCACGTGCCGACGATGATTCGTGCGTATCGCCTGCTCGCCTCCAAGGTGCCGTACCCGCTGCACCTCGGGGTCACGGAAGCCGGCACTCCTTTCGCGGGCTCGATCAAGAGCGCCGTGGGCACGGGCGCGCTCCTCGTCGACGGCATCGGCGACACCATGCGCGTATCGCTGACCGCGGATCCCGTGGAGGAAGTGCGCGTGGCCTGGGAGATCCTGAAGGCGCTCGGCCTTCGTGAACGCGGGCCGATCATGATCGCCTGTCCATCCTGCGGGCGGGACAACGTGGGAGTGCAGACGCTTGCAGAGAGGGTGGAGGAGCGGCTCGGCGCCTACCCGCAGCACTTCGAGGTGGCCGTGCTCGGCTGTGCCGTGAACGGGCCGGGCGAAGCAGGCGACGCAGACTTCGGCATAGCCGGCGGGCGCGACACCGGTTTCGTGTACGCACACGGGCGTGTCCTGAAAAAGGTTTCGTCCGACATCCTCATCGAAGAGCTGTTCCACGAGATCGACAAGTGGATCTCGGAGGGGATGCAACGCCCCAAGCGTCTCAAGATGGCAAAGCCTGCTGCGCTTGCAATGGCAGAGGCGTCATTGATTCCGCTCGGCGAATAGTCTGCCCGGACAACATGATTGTTCGGGCCTCAGAGCTGTTTCTTCCGACGCTGCGCGAGCCACCGGCCGACGCGGAAGCCGCAAGTCACAAGCTGCTCGTGCGTGGCGGGTTCATCCGGCAGGTCGGTGCCGGGCTGTGGACCTTCATGCCGCTGGGCTGGCGCGTTCACCAGAAGGTCGTCCAGATCATCCGAGAGGAGATGAACGCGATCGGCGATCAGGAGATGCTCTGCCCGGTCCTGACGCCCGCGGAGCTCTGGGAGCTGAGCGGCCGCATCAACATCCCCGAGGTCTTCAAGCTGAAGGATCGGAACGGCCGTCCCTTCGTCCTTGCGCTCTCACACGAAGAGACGATGACGCTTCACGCGCGGGAGATTCAGTCGTACAAGCAGCTTCCCCAGCGCTGGTACCACTTCAGCACGAAGGAGCGCGACGAGCCGCGTCCCCGCGCCGGGCTGCTGAGGGTACGCGAGTTCATCATGAAAGACGCATACTCGTTCGACCGAGACGCTGAAGGTCTGGAGAAGAGCTTTCAGCTCCATGCGCAGGCCTACAAGAAAGTCTTCGAACGCTGCGGGCTCGAGGCCTACGAAGTGGAGGCGGAGTCCGGGATCATGGGCGGCAAGGAGTCGTGGGATTACCTTGCGCCTGCGGAGTCCGGCGCGAACGAGCTCGTGCGTTGCGAAAACGGCGACTACGCCGCAGACATCGAAGCAGCGGAAGGGATCCCCCGCGCTCCGAAGTTTCCGCAGTCGCTCGGCGCCCCCGAGGAAATCGAGACGCCTGACGTCACGACCATCGAAGGGCTGGCCGAGTTCCTGAAGATCGACGCGGCGGCGACCTCGAAGGCAATGCCCATCGTCGTGGGAGAACGTGTCGTCCTTGCGCTGGTGCGTGGCGACGACCGGCTGAGTGAGGAGAAGCTCACGACTACCCTCGGGAGTGCCTTCCGTCCCGCGACCGACGACGAGATCCGCAAGACCTTCGGAGCAGGCGGCGGTTCGCTCGGGCCCGTCGAAGTCGGGGTCGAGGTGATCGCGGACAACGCGCTGAAGGAGGGTCAGTTCGTCGCAGGAGCAAACCGGGACGGCCGGCACCTACGGGGGGTGGAGGCGGGCCGTGACTACGAAGCGGCTTTCGCAGACATCCGCGAGACGAATCCGGGCGACCGCTGTCCCAAGTGCGGCGGCAAGCTGATCGCCGAGACTGCGATCGAGCTCGGCCACATCTTCAAGCTCGGGACGTTCTACTCGGAGCCGTTCGGCGCCACATACCTCGACGAGGACGGGCAGGAGAAGCTGCTCGTGATGGGCAGCTACGGCATCGGCCCCGCACGCACCATGGCGGCCATCATCGAGCAGCATCACGACGACAAGGGCATCCAGTGGCCCGCTTCGGTCGCGCCGTACGACGTCCACGTCGTCGTCATCCCTGGTATGGAGGAGCACGCGCAGTCAGTTGCGGACGAGCTCTCCACTGCGGGTTTCGACGTCCTTCTAGACGACCGAGATGCGCGGGCGGGGGAGAAGTTCGCGGACGCCGATCTGATCGGCTGTCCGGTGCGCGTGACCGTCGGGCGAAAGATTGCCGAAGACGGTACGGTGGACGTTCGCGAGCGCGCGAAGGGGGAGGACAATGCGGTGAGCGTGGGTGAGCTCGTCTCTACAGTGCGCGGGAAGCTCGGCTGATGGCGCGAAAGCGGCGCTTCAGCGACGACTCGTTCGGCCCGACCATCGAGCGGCTGATGGGGGAAGCCGGACTCACCTACCGTTCACTCGCCGAGAAGACGAGGCTCTCTGCCGGCTACCTCAACCATCTGGTGCACGGAAATCGCCCCGTTCCTTCGGACGACGTGATCAAGACGCTCGCGCGAACACTCGGCGTCGAGGCCGAGCACTTCCGCGAGTACCGGTTGCGTGTGATCACCGACCGGCTCGAACGCATGCCGGACCTGATCGACAAGCTGTACAAGCGTTACGGCGCGTAGCCGATACGATGGGCCCGCCACGGGGCGTGGCGCAGCCTGGTTAGCGCGCTAGTCTGGGGGACTAGAGGTCCCGAGTTCGAATCTCGGCGCCCCGATAATAAAATGCCTGCTCACAAGGCTTTCTCGATGGGGAAAGCGCCGAGCGGAGATCTCGCTAGTAAGCACTTCAGTAAGCACAACGACCCGGCTGGCTCGCTGGGCCGCGCGAGCAGCTGGAAAGTTGCAGCTCGTGGGCTTCTCAGAGGTGAGGCAAGAAGGTCGTCTCGCCGGCAGCAAGGGTTTCGCAGCGTGAGTTACCCGGTATCGCGGCTACGTCTGCAAGCTCGCGCAGCAACTCGACGTTTTACTCGACCTCTTTCCACCCGTCGAAAACGATTTCAACGGTAGGAACGAGTTGCCCGCTTGGGATGGGCATGCCGGGCATCATCGGTGCTGCAGAAGGCGCTTAAAGAATTCTTCGTGTTAGGGTCGGCCTCGTGGTGCGCCGCGCCCTCCTGGTGGGCCTTCTCCTTATGGGTGTTACTGGCGTCGGGTCGCTTGATTCGACGGCGGCGAGAAGCCCCACGACGGGGGTGCTGCAGGCGTCGGTGTCGTTGCGTGGGGCGCACACATTTAGCGTTGCGCCAGGCACGACGCATATCGCTTTGCACTGGCGCGGCCGTCCGGGCGCGCGGGTGAGCTACGCGCTGAGTCGCGATGGGCGGCATTTCGGCCGTGCTCGGGCGGTTCAGCTGGACGAGCCCGCTGCCGGCAGGGGCCGTGAGAACTATGGGGCGTTGATCGTTGCTGCGCATGTGCGCTCGGTGCGGGTGGTGAGTGACCGTTCGCTGCCGCGTTTGACGCTGCTGCAGCTGGCAGATCACGGCCCACAGATCGGTCGGGTGGCGCGTGTACGGCTTACTGCGGGCGTGTTCCCGCAGCCGGTTGTGATTGCGCGTTCCGGCTGGGGCGCTGACGAGTCGCTGCGCTTCGACGCGAGCGGCAAGGAGGTGTGGCCGGCGGCCTTCTACCCGGTGCAGAAGGTGATCGTCCATCACACGGCGGGGGCGAACAGCGACCCCGACCCGGCAGCGACGATCCGCTCGATCTACTACTACCACGCGATCACCCAGGCCTGGGGTGACATCGGCTACAACTTCCTGATCGACGAGTCCGGGCGGATCTACGAGGGCCGCTACTCGCGCTCCTACGCCGCAGGCGAGTCACCGACGGGCGCAGATCTGAACGGGAACGGCGTCACGGCAGCGCACGCGCAGGGCTACAACTCGGGCACCGTCGGGATCGCGTTGCTTGGCACGCTGACCAACCAGGATGCGACGCCGGCCGCGCGCAGCGCGCTCGAGCACCTGATCGCCTGGATCGACTCCAGCCACGGCATCGACCCGCAGGGCGCCTCGCTCTATACCAACCCGGTCAGCGGTCTGCAGGCGACGTTTGCCAACATCGCAGGCCACCGCGACGTGGGCGCGACCGAGTGCCCCGGCGGAACCTTCTACGCCACCCTGCCCACGCTCCGCTCCCACGTCGCAGCGCTCCTCCCGAGCACGGCCCCCGACTTCGCGCTTGCGGTCAGCCCGTCGAGTCAGTCGGTGCTTCAGGGCCAACCGGCCACCTACAACGTCACAGTCACCCCCTCGGGCGGGTTCACGAGCCAGGTCGGCCTGAGCGTCAGCGGCCTCCCAATCGGCGCGACCGCCACCTTTACCCCAACCGCGACCGCCTCTACCTCCACACTCCAGATCACGACGGCCACGACGACCCCGGCCGCCAGCTACGCGCTCACGATCATCGGCACGAGCGGCTCGCTGACCCACACGACCCGCGCAACACTGGTCGTCAACCCACTCGCTCCGCCCGACTTCATTCTCACCGCCACTCCCACGAGCATCTCCGTCAGCCGCCGCCAGACCGCGACCTACACAATCACGCTCGGAGCCGTCAACGGCTTCACGGGCTCCGTCAACCTGACCGTCACAGGACTCCCCAGCAAGACCAGCGCCACCTTCACGCCCAACCCAGCCAGCACCACCTCGGCGCTGACGGTAACGACCAACCGCAGAAGCCCAACGGGAACGTTCACGCTCACCGTAACCGGCAAGAGCAGCGCGCTAACACACACGGCCTCGATCACACTCACACTGAGCTAAGTGGCAGAGGCGGCTCGACCTGCTCCCACAACCCATTCGAGACCTCCCACGGCTTCGCCCGCAATCGACATCCTCCCAAGAGTGACAACGGATGCCGACGGACTTCGCTAGCGCCGACCGGGTCCCTTCATTGAGTTAGAGGTTCTAAGAGCATCGTCGCTTGGCCGCGCGCCAGTTGTGCGCCAGTCGTCACCCCCGCCTAGCCGTTTCAGGCGGTTTCCAGCGGTAGCGGTTTCGCGTAACGGTGCGAGTTTGCGCTTGGTTGCGCCAGTCAGGACATGCCTGGGGGACTAGAGGTCCCGAGTTCGAATCTCGGCGCCCCGATCAACAAAAGCCCCGTTTGTGTGGGGCTTTGTCTTCTTAGGGATCCGGTAGGTAGGGACGAGAGACGGACCGCTTGTGGAAGGCTTAGGGGTGCGCGGTGCGTGGGCCGCCCAGGTATAAGGTCGCCGCATAGTTCTTCGACCGGGGAGGTTTTCCGTGGCGGCTACGACCGGAGCGTATTTGCACCAGCCCGAGGCGGGTGAGCTTCGCTGGATGGGGGAGACGTCGACATACTTCCTGGCCACGGGGGAGCAGACGGGAGAGACATTCGCCTTGGTCGACGAGCAGGCGAAGCGCGGAGAGAGCGTGCCGCTGCACTTGCATCGGGACGACATGGAGTCCTTCTATGTGATCGACGGCGAGATCACGCTCTACATTGGCGAGCAGCCAGCGGTCCGAGTCGGCGCCGGTTCGTTCGCCCACCTACCCGGTGGCACCGTTCACGGCTTTCGAATCGAGTCGGAGAGGGCCCGCTACCTCATTCTCACCACGCCGCGTCATGGGCAGTTCTACCGGGCGATCACTTTGCCTTCGCGACCAGGCGGCTTGCCGCCGCTCGAATCGATTGACGGGTCGAAGATCAAACAGGCCAGCAAGGAGTACGGCGTCGAGTTCGTCGGACCGCTGCCCGACGTGAGCTGAACTCAGAACTTCCCGCTCCGCCACCCCTTACGCAGATGCTGGAAGGCCGCTTCGTGAGGGGCCTAACCCAATAACGGAGGTTGACGGTGCTCGCCCCGATACAAAGCCCGCAATCGCGGGCTTTCTTTCTGACCGGGGACCCCTTACTAGCCTGCCTTGCTGTGCATTTCTGCAGGAAGCCGGCGGGCCACCGAAGTGGCC
>JALYST010000128.1 GCA_030854665.1 Actinomycetota bacterium | reverse complement strand
AGCCGGCGTTCGGCTGGTCGAGCGGCGCCGCCGACAGCGCCGTCGACATCGCCACGCCAGCGCCTTCGATGTCGCGCACGAAGGCTTCCACCGCCGCGGCCGCGTTCTCCGCGACGAGCCCGGCGTTATCGAGCTCGGTCGCCCGGCGCTCGCTCGCGGTGCGGGCGTAGCTGCCGAGAACGACGAGCTGCAGCGGAAGCAGGAGAAGGACGATGAGCAGGGTCAATCGCGTGCGCAGGGACCAGCCTCGGATCACGGGCTGAGTATGCGTGGCACGAGCCCGAATTTGGACATCCTGCGCGCGCACAGAACTCGCGGCCAAACGGGACCTTGCGAATGCGGCTACCAATTACGGAACCTCAGGCTCGATTGGGCCGGGCTCCTGCTGTTGGCTCCGCGTGCGGCCGACGGCCGCGCCGGACTCCCCCGAGCGCGCACGGAGGGGTCTCAAGCGGGCGCTCGCCTTCACGACTTTGTGACGTTCTCCGTCAATCCATCCCCGGCCCGGAGGTCGTATCACCGGGAGACGACGTCATCCACACGCACATGTGCACTCTTCGCTCGAAATGAAAGGACTCATCGTATGAACAACAACACGAACATCGCCGGACTATGGGCGCTCGCCGCCGGCGTGATCCTCGTCCTGGTCGGCATCCTCGGATTCTTTCCGAACCCGATCGTCGGCAGCGAGCCGGGTGCGCTCGTCCCGACAGGTACGTTGCACAACATCGTGCACATCGGCACGGGCATCCTCGCTCTGGCGATCTACTGGGCCACCGCAGCGGAAGGCCGCGCGAACGCGGTCATCGGCTTCGGCGTTCTTTACGCAGCGATCTTCGTTCTAGTAGTGATCAGCCCAACGCTCTTCGGACTCTTCTCGATCCCGGCGAACGGGGCCGACCACCTGATCCACATCGCCCTGGCTGTCGTCAGCCTCGGCATCGGCTTCATGGCACGCGGCAGCTCCAGTCGCGCGGCGATGCCCGCATAGGAAGGCGGCAGCGAACGTGTTATGGCATTACACACTGAACGCGATCGCTGCCCTCCTCCTCGTCGCCATCGGCGCGCCTCTCACTTGGGCCGCACTGCGAGCACGGGCATCAAGCCCCCGCGGACGCGGTGCGGTCACGTTTCCCATCGACACCACCACCTCCCTCCTTCGTATCGCCGCCGGCCTCTCCCTTGCGGCCGCGGCGATCCACATGGCGGTCGTCCCCGAGCACTTCGCGGAGTCAGTCCCCGAAGGGATCGCCTTCGGCGCGCTGGCGCTGTTTCAGGTCGCGACCGGTGCCCTCCTCCAAGTCGGGTCACTGGCCCGAGTCAAGGTCGCGATCATCGCCGTGAATCTCGGGGCGACCCTTATGTGGGTCATCACTCGAACGACCGGACTGCCATTCATTTCGGAGCTCGCCTCCCCCGAGGCGATCGCTCTTCGTGACGTAGCCGCGACGGCGTTCGAGGTGGGAATCGTCGCTGTCCTTCTGGGCCTTCCTCGCTGGAAGCAGAGTGCAGGTCGGTTCGCATCAATAGCGTCGGTGAGCCTCGTGCCAGTCCTCGGCCTGGTAGGGATCTCCACGCTTCTCGCCGTCGCGGGACCGGCACCCGTCCATTAATTAATACACCTGCCGAGAGGTCTGTCCGCACCTTCACGAGGTTGACGTGGTCCGGACCGGGCTCGGGGCCGACGGGACGGTCGTCGTCACCGACTTATCGGGGACTCCAGCCATGGGCCCTCCGGTGACCGGCATTTTCCAGTACCTGGGTCACAAGCCGGGTCACGAGCACAACGACATCGTGGTCAGCCGCGAGGAACCTGGCGGCCGCTACGTCCTTGAGCTGCGTGAGGCGACCGAAGGGCCGTGGCTGGTCACGGTCTCGCTTGGCGCGGGCAAGAGGGTGACCGAGCCGTTCGTCCTCGGCCTCTGACTACTGCCACTCGCGCGCGGCGATCTTCGCGAAGAGCGTCAGAGCGTCAAGACGCTGCGCCGTTACCGAGATCACGCCGTCCACGGTCTGGAGCGTTCCCCCCACGACGACCGCAGCATCGCCATCGAGGACGCGCTTGTAGCGTCGGTACGTCGCCGGCCGAATGATGATGTTCGAGATCCCGGTTTCGTCCTCGAGCGAAAGGAAGACGTGGCCCTTCGCCGTCTCGGGATGCTGTTTCACCACGACGGCGCCTGCGATGAGGACGTAGCTCCCATGCCTCCGGCTCTCGAGGTCGCACGCGCGTAGCACGCCACGTCGCGCGAGATCCTCGCGGTAGAAGCTCATGATCTGCGGGCCCGTCGGGATCCCGGTGATGCGGTAATCGAGCGCGGTCCGCTCCTGCTCACCGAGCGGCGGCAGCGTCGGCGCCGTGGTGGTGGGCAAAGAAAGAGCTCGCCGCACAAAGGACGGCGAGGTCCGGTGTGCGTCGCGCGCGCGCCAGAGAAGCGCACGCCGCGGCTCGCCGAACGAGTCGAATGCCCCCACGAGCGCGAGATTGCGGAGCGCCTCTTCCTTCAAGCCAACGCGTGTCGCGAACTCATCGAA
>JALYST010000082.1 GCA_030854665.1 Actinomycetota bacterium | reverse complement strand
AGCGGTTCTTGATCAGCCCCTCGCTGAACGGAATGTTCGTCGCGCGAGAGAAACCGATCGCCGCGGGTGTGCCCGAGTCCGGGATGGGCATGACCAGGTCCGCCTCGACGGGTGACTCCTCCGCGAGGCGCTCGCCCATGCGGACGCGAGCAGCGTGAACCTCCACGCCCTGGAGCCGCGAGTCCGGCCGCGCGAGATAGAAGAACTCGAAGATGCAGAGCGCGCCACCTTTGTCCTGCGGCACGACCTGGTGCGCCTCGACTCGCTCGTCGATCACCATCAGCTCGCCCGGGCGCACTTCCCGCTCGAACTCGGCGCCGACGAGGTCGAGCGCGCAGGTCTCGGATGCGACCACCCAGTCGCGGTCGAGCCGGCCGAGGCAGAGCGGCCGCATCCCGCGCGGGTCGCGGAAGGCGATCAGCTTTCCCTCGGATAGCGCGACGACGGAAAATGCGCCGTCCAGCTTGCGGATGACGTTCGCAACGGCATCGGCCAGGGGTGCAGGATCGTTGGCGATGAGCGCGGCGATCACCTCGGTGTCTGCCGTGGTGACCGGGCGGTGACCCAGATCGCCGAGCTCCTCTCGGAGCTCGGCAGCGTTCGTGAGGTTGCCGTTGTGACCGAGGGCGATGGTGCGCGCGCTGCCGTGCTGCACGAGCGGCTGCGCGTTCCACCACTGCGAGGAGCCCGTGGTCGAGTAACGGGTATGGCCGATCGCGAGATCACCGTGCAGTCCGCGCAGCTTTTGCTCGTCGAAGACCTGCGTCACGAGCCCCATGTCGCGCAATGCGGTGAGACGCCCTTCGTCGGAGACCGCAATCCCGGCCGACTCCTGGCCGCGATGTTGGAGCGCGAACAACCCGAAGTAGGTCAGGCGTGCGACGTCGCGCTCGGGCGACCGGACTCCGAACAGGCCGCACATGTCAGCTCACGACGCCGATGCGCTGGAGGCCTTTGGCGCCGAGCCGTTCGACGTCGTCCGGCGCGCACGCGAGCACGATTTGGCCACCGGCAGCCGGTTCAGGCAGGTCCACGTCCGCGTTGAGCCCCGAATACTCCTCGGCTTCGCGCAGCGCCTCGACAAGGCCGCCGTCGGACACATCGTGCGCGAGCGTCAGCACAGGAGCAGCCTTCCAGACGAAGCGGACGAGTGCCGCCTCGGCGACAAGATCGAGCTCTCCGGGGGCTGTCGCGACGAGGACGATGTCACCGCTTCTCCAGGCTCCTGGGACGAACCGGACGTCGGGCACGAGCCCCACGCAGCCCACCACAGGCGTGGGTGGGATCGACCGGCCATCGGTGTCGTTGTAGAGGGAGACGTTGCCCGAGACGACCGGCATGCCAAGAGCGTCGGCCGTGCGGGTGATGCCGTCGATCGCCTGCTCGAGCTCCCAGCCGATCGCCGGCTTCTCGGGATTGCCGAAGTTGAGGCAGTCGGTGAGTGCGAGCGGCTCGCCCCCGGCGCACGCGACATTTCGGGCGGCACCCAGCACCGCCAGGACGCCGGCTCGGAATGGATCCCGTTCGCCAGGGGGCGGTCCCTGGAGGGACACCGCGAGCCCGCGCAGCGACGGGCGCAGCCGCAGGACCGCGGCGTCCAGCCCGGGACGCCGCACTGTGCGCGAGCCGACCAGCTGGTCGTATTGCTCGTAGATCCATGCCTTCGGCGAGCTGTTGTGCGCTGAAGGCTCGACGTACTCCAGTGAGTGTGGCTGCGTCTCCACCTGGTAGCGCGGGCACTCATCGGTCAGGAGGGCCGCCGGGATCGAGCCGACGACCTCGTCGTTGTAGAAGGCGCGCAGTTCGCCCGTGTCGCTGACCTCCCCGATCGGCGTGCAGGCGAGCTCCCAGGTGGCGCACACGCGCTGCACGGCCTCGAGCATTTGCGGCCGGACGACCGCGACCATGCGCTCCTGCGACTCGGAGATCATGATCTCCCACGGCTCCATCCCGGTCTCCCGAAGGGGAACGCGGTCGAGGTGGACGTCGATGCCGGCGCCGTCCCGTGCCATCTCCGCCAGCGACGATGCTAGCCCGGCGGCCCCGCAGTCCTGCAGCGACTCGACGAGACCGCCTTCGACGAGCTCGAGCGACGCCTCGATCAACTTCTTGCCCGTGAACGGGTCTCCCATCTGCACGGTCGGGCGCTTGTCCGGATCGTCCTCGCCCAGCTCGGCGCTCGCGAGCACGGACGCGCCGCCGATCCCGTCGCGGCCGGTCGTGGCGCCGTAGAGAATGACGTGCGCGCCGATCGCAGTCGCGCGCGCGCGCGTGACCCGGTCCGCCGGCAGTAGGCCGACGCACATCGCGTTGACGAGGCAGTTGTCTCGGTACGCCTCGTCGAAAACCGCCTCGCCACCGACGGTGGCGACGCCCACCGAGTTCCCGTAATGCCCGATCCCGGCAACTGCACGACTGAAGTGGTGGTCGGGCTCGGCAAAACGCAGGCCGTCGAGGAGCGCGATCGGCCGCGCGCCCATCGCCACGATGTCGCGGAGGATCCCGCCGACGCCGGTGGCCGCCCCCTGGAACGGCTCGACCGCGGAGGGATGGTTGTGCGACTCCACCTTGAACGCGACGGCCTCGCCGTCGCCGAGGTCGATCACGCCGGCGTTCTCGCCGGGGCCCTGCAGAACGCGTTCCCCCTCAGAAGGGAGCCGCTTCAAGAGCAGGGCCGAGTGCTTGTAGCCGCAGTGCTCGGACCAGAGCAGCGAGAAGACGGCGAGCTCGAAGTCGTTCGGATCGCGGTCGAGCAACTCACGGATGCGGTCGAGCTCTTCGTCGGTCAGCCCCAGCGAACGGTGGAGCGGCTGTTCCGGCGCGACCTGCGTCAAGGGCAGGAGTCTACCCGGCGCAGAAGACGGGTCCCGGCTACGTTTCTTGTCCTGTGAGCGCACCGGTGCTGATCTCCGTAAGGAGGGCGCGTCTGGACGATCTCGACTTCCTCGTGGAGCTCGTGAACCACGAAGACGTGCACCCGTTCCTCGGCGGGCGGGCGCCTCGCGACCACGATGCAATCGCGGCCGAGATCGAACGGTCTCAGCGGGATCCCACGTCTTACGGCCGTTTCGTGATCGAGGTGGACGGTGCTCGTGCGGGCGTGATGGGCTTCGAGGTGGAGAACCGCCGTTCGCGCGTCGCCCACCTCGAGCGTCTGGCCGTTCATCCAGATCACCGAGGGCAGCGTGTGTCCGACGAGGCGGCGCGGCAGTTGCAGCGGCACCTCGTCGCGAACCTCGGGTACCACCGGCTCCAGCTCGAGATTTACGGCTTCAATGAGCGTGCGCAGCGTCACGCCGAGCGCGTCGGCTTCACCTTGGAGGGGAGGCGCCGCAAGGCGTATTGGCGCCACGGTGAATGGAGAGACGCCGCCCTGTACGCGCTGCTGCGAGATGATCTGGACGTGCCCGCCGCGATCGGACTCCTGCACGATTACGTGATGGTGCACAACGACTGCGTCCGTACGGGCGATTGGAATCCGCTCACCGGGTGGTTCACGGAGTATGCCCAGCTCGCCTTCGAGGGCGTTCCGGTGGGGCCGTTCGACGGACGTGAGGCAATCGCGGGCGCTTACGACGCTCAACCGCCGGATGACGAGGTCGTGATCTTCGCGACGAAGGCGAACGGCGACGAGGTCGTCGCCCGATACGGCTGGCTGAAAGAGCCGAGCAAGCAGGCGGGAAGAATGCTCCTGACCCCGCGAGACATGAAGATCGAGAAGCTGATCGTTACTTTCGAGGAGGACTAGCCCTTTCGGCGTCACCCTTCTGAACGGGCGGCGCACCCGAGGCTGTCGCCGAGCCGTAGCTCCGGCGGGGCTGCCTGCCGGCGCTTAGGATCACGCTCATGGCGAGTTATCTCCACACGATGTACCGCATCACCGACCCTGAGAAGAGCCGGGCCTTCTATGAGTCGCTCGGATTCGAGTTCAGCCGGGATATGGACATCGTCCGGAATGGGGAAGTCGAGGCGACCAACTACTTCTTCTCCCTGGGCGACAACGAGAACGTTCTGGAGCTCACCTTCAACCAGGACGGACGCACGTACGACATGGGCGACGCATACGGTCACATCGCGATCGCCGTGGACGATCTCGACGGAACGCTCTTGGGCTTGAAGGAGCAGGGGATCGAGCCCGAACGCGAGCCGTACCGCGTTCGCGAAGGCGGCTCGCGGCTCTGCTTTGTCAGAGATCCGGATGGCTACCGAATCGAGCTGATCGACCGCAGCGGGAAGTGACGATGGGTCTTCACCGAGACTTCGACCTGCGGCCACTCACTGATCCCGCCGATCCAGACGACTGGCGGCCCAACTCGATGTGGACACTCGTGACGGAAGAGTCCGTCAACGTCGCCGTTATCGTCGAGGAGATCGGGGTTGGCGACTCGATCCCGCTCCACCGTCACCAGATCGATGAGGTGCTCCTGTACGAGGCCGGCGCCGCCGAGGTGAGGGTCGATGAGGAGACATATCGCGTGAGGGCAGGAGACATCGTGATCGTGCCTGCCGGCGCGGCCCATGGAACCCGCAATGTGGGTTCCGACAAGGTGAGTTTGCGGGCCGTCTTCCCTTCGCAGCGGATCGATATGACGTACATCGAACGAAATCCAGCTCCTGGTACGGAGGGCGAGGCACCTCAGCTTGGAGTGGTCTGGGACACCCGAAGCGGCGAAGTGCAGCCACTATGAATCGCTATCGGGGACGGTTACCGGATGGTCCACTGAAGCCCGAAGTGACCGTCGACCGGGATTGGACGCGGGGTGCACCGGGCGTGCGCGAGCAGTACAACTCGGATGCGGACGGCAGCTACTACGCCGCCTTCCTGCTCGATCACCACGGCAACACCGTCGAAGCCGTTGTGCGCGAGTTCTGACGCACCTGCAATCCTTCGCCAGTGCGAATCCGCCGTCTCGTCGTTGTCACCGCAGTCGCCCTGCTTGCAGGCACGCCGTGGCCAGGAACCGGCGCCGCGGCTGTGGCCGATGTCCGTGCGTCCGCATTAGGGCCCGGCTCGGCCTCGCTGACCTGGCAGGCCGCGGGCGCGACGCGCGCCTGGGTCGAGCTCGGGCGGTCTGCCCCCTTTGGCGTCTGGTATCCCGCGACACGACAGCCGGACGGCCACTTCGCCGCGACGCTGACGGGCCTGGCGCCGTCGACCACGTATGCGTTTCGCGTTCGTTCGGTGAGCCCGGCGGGGAGCGCTGACGCGCTCGGGTCCGTGACGACGGCGTCGATTGCGGGCCGCAGCACGGCAACGACGACGAAAGGCCGCTTCGTGGTCGACGGCCAGAGGTTCTTTCCGCTCATGGCCTGGTGGCAGTGTCCGGATCACGTCGACGCATTGGTCGGGCTCGGGATCAACGTCTTCATGGGCGGGTGCAAGACGAAGTACGGCCGCGACTTTCTCCCGGCGCTCAACGGGCGTGCGTACTCGACGCTGCCGGTCGAGGACGCGTTCGAGGATGTGGACGGCCGCGGTTTGATCGGCTGGAACTTTCACGACGAGCCCGAGGGCTACGGCATTCCTGCGAGCGCGCTCCCGGACCTGCCGCCAGCGTCGTCCAGCGGCCGCTTGCGCCTGCTCACGTCGACCTACCACTTCTTTCGCGGCGCCGCGCCGCTTGCGCCGGACCGTGGCCACGAGATCTACGCTCCGTACTGGGCGAAGGCGGACGCGGTCGGCTTCGATCTCTACCCGCTCGAGAAGCTCTGCTCGCACCGGCTGACTCTTCGCAACGTCTACGACATCCAGCGCCAGCTGGTACAGGAGAATCCGGGGAAGCCCACCTACCAGTGGATCGAAACCGGTCCGCTCGAAGGCGAGTGCTTCTGGAGCCCGTTCCGCGTCACGCCCGCGACATTGCACGCCGAGGCGTGGATGGCGATCGCCGGCGGCGCGGCGGGGATCGGCTACTTCACGCATACATGGCGGCCGAACGGCACTCCGGAGCCGTCGTGGTCTCCGTTCGACGTTGCACCCGACGTACAAACCCAGATGCTGAAGACCAATCTTGAGATCGGTGAGCTCGCACCGGCGCTGACCGGCCAGGAAGTGGCCTTGAAGCTGGCCGGGAGGAGCCCCGTGGTCGTCGGAGCACGCACTTTCAACAAGGCGCTCTACGTGATCGCCGTCAATCCGTCTTACAACCCTGCAACGGCGATCATCGGTCTCAAGGGCATCGGTTCACGCAGCTTCGACGTGTTCGGCGAGTCGCGCACGGTTCAGACGCGGCGTGGCCTCCTGGTAGACCGATTCGAGCCGCTTGCGGTGCATGTGTACGTCGCGGCTCCGCGGTAGGAGTCTCTCTCGACACACTGCCGGCGCGCATGCGTGGCACACGCGTGACGGGTTGCCGGCTACGTTGCCTTCCATGGCGACAACGACAACGAAGCGCAGGAAGACGACGGCCACGCCGTGGGGCCCTGCGCGCACCGTCGAGCAGCTCACACTCCCACAGCGCGCCGGCGAGAAGCGGTTCGCCTCCGTGATCCAGCTCCTCGAGACCGAGAAGGGCGAGCGCTACGTACGCTTCGCGTACACGACGGGTGGCGTTGCGCGACGCGGGCCCGTCACCTTGCGGCTGCGCGACCTCGAGCGGTTGCGCGCAGCACTCGCCGAACATCCGCAGCTCGCCGACGCATTCGGTTACGGAGCTGACGCCTAGACGCCGGCCAGGGTCCGTTCGCGCGCGGCTTCGACAAGCGAGGAAAGAATCAGGGCGCCGTCCGCAGAGCCGAGCAGCGGATCCACCGCGTGCTCCGGATGCGGCATCAAACCCATCACGTTCCCACGCTCGTTGACGACGCCCGCAACGTCATTCAGAGAACCGTTGACCGGCTCGGCGTAGCGAAGCACGATCTGGCAGTTCGTCTCGAGCTCGTCGTAGAGAGCGTCGTCGGCGAACCAGCAGCCCTCGCCGTGCTTCACCGGAATCGTGAGCCGTTCCCCTTCGGCACAGCGGGACGTAAACGGCGTGTCCGTGCGCTCGACAACGACCGGAACGTCGCGGCACACGAACGAGAGCGACTCGTTCCGGCGGAGCACGCCCGGCAGCAGGCCCGCCTCGCACAGGATCTGAAAGCCGTTGCAGATCCCAAGCACGAGGCCACCTTCGGCGGCGAATGCGGCGACCGCCTCCATCGCAGGTGCGAATCGCGCGATTGCGCCGCAGCGAAGGTAGTCGCCGTACGAGAAGCCGCCCGGGAGCACGACCGCGTCGAGGCCGGGCAGGTCGGTCTCGGTGTGCCAGACGAAGACGACCTCCGCGTCCAACGCGGCGAGAGCCCAGCGCGCGTCGCGGTCGTCGCAGGCGCCTGGAAAACGAAGCACGCCGATGCGGGGTTGCGGATTGTTCACTCCGCCAACTCGATCTCGTAGCTCTCGATCAGTGGATTGGCGAGCAGCTGTTCGCACATCCGCTCGACCTGGGCGCGTGCCTGGTCATGATCGGAGTCGCCCAGATCGAGATCGATCACGCGACCCACGCGAGCCTCGCTGACGGGGAATCCGAGCTGCTGGAGCGAGCCGCTGACCGCCTGTCCCTGTGGATCCAGGATGCCGTGCTTCGGCCGAACCAGGACGGTGGCTCTCATCGCAGCACCACGTCGGGATCCAAGAGGTAGTCACCGAAGCCGATGCCCGTCAGCCGCTCGAACGCCTCCACGTAGCGTGCCCGCGTTCCTGTGACGACAGCGTCAGGAAGCTCCGGGCCCGGCGGCGTCTTGTCCCACCCGAGCGTCTCGCAGTAATCGCGGACGAACTGCTTGTCGAACGACGCCTGTGAGCCGCCGGCCGTGTATTCGTCGGCCGGCCAGAAGCGCGACGAATCAGGTGTCAGAGCCTCGTCGCCGAGGACGAGCCGCCCGGCGTCGTCGACGCCGAATTCGAACTTCGTGTCAGCGATCAGAATTCCGCGCTGACGCGCGTGCTCCGCCGCGTGCCGGTAGAGGGCGATCGAGACGCGCTCGGCCTCCGCGAGCCTTTCGGCCCCGACGAGCTCGGCGGCCTGCTCTCTGTCGATGTTCTCGTCGTGGCCGGTCGCGGCCTTCGTCGCCGGCGTGAAGATCGGTTCCGGCAGTTCTGCCGACTCCGTGAGCCCTGCGGGAAGTGCGTGACCGCACACCGCGCCGGTTCCCGTGTAGTCCTTCCAGCCGGACCCGGCGAGGTATCCGCGCACGACGCACTCGATCGGGAGCATCTCCAGCCGCCGGCACTCCGTTGAGCGTCCATCCGAGCGGAGCGCCAGCAGATGGTTCTCGCAGATCTCTCGCGTGCGCGCGAACCAGAAGCCGGCCAGGCCGGTGAGCACGCGACCCTTGTCGGGAATGTCGGTCGGGAGCACGACGTCGAACGTCGAGATGCGGTCGCTGACGACGAGCAGCAGGCGCTCGTCGTCGAGGGCGTAGAGCTCGCGAACCTTTCCGCTACCCACATGGAGCGCGGCCTCAGGCATGGACTGGTACCTCCTTCTGGATCAGGGTGTGCAAGCGGTCGAAGACGGTGTCGACGTAGCGGACGGTTGCTTCCAGGTCGAAGACGGCCTCGAGATCTACGCGGCCTGCGATCTCGGGATCGCTTCCGACGAGCTCCGCGAAGTCCGTCTCCTCTTCCCAGGCGCGCATCGCATGGCGTTGGACGAGCCGGTACGCATCGTCGCGTGCAAGGCCCGCGTCCACGAGCGCGAGCAGAAGCCGATGGCTGAAGACGAGCCCGTGACTCGACTCGAGGTTCCGCCGCATGCGTTCGGGGTAGACGACGAGGCCTTCGACGATCCAGGCGAAACGATCGAGCATGTAGTCGAGCGCAAGGAACGAGTCGGGTATGACGATGCGCTCGGCGGAGGACTGCGAGATGTCGCGCTCGTGCCAGAGCGGGACGTTCTCGAGACCGACTAGTGCATTCCCGCGCAGGACGCGCGCAAGCCCGCAAATGCGCTCGGCCACTTTCGGGTTCCGCTTGTGCGGCATCGCTGAGGAGCCCTTCATCCCCTTGCCGAACGGTTCCTCGACCTCGCGAACTTCGGTGCGGGCGAGATGCCGGATCTCCGTGGCGAAGCGCTCGAGCGACGTGGCGGCGAGCGCAAGCGCGGAAAGCAGTTCTGCGTGGCGGTCCCGGGCGATCACCTGCGTCGAGACCGGGTCGGGCTCCAGCCCCAACCGTTCGCAGGCGATGCGCTCGACCTCGGGATCGACCTGGGCGTACGTGCCCACCGTTCCGGAAAGCTGCCCGATGCGGTTCGTCTCGAGTGCGCGCGCTACGCGGTTTCGAGCGCGGTCGAGCTCGAACGCCCAACCGGCCAGCTTCCACCCGAAGGTCGTGGGCTCCGCATGAACGCCGTGCGAGCGGCCGATACAGATGGTGTGACGGTGCTCCTCCGCACGTGCGACGACGGCTGCGAGCGCACGGTCGATCCCTTCGAGGATCAGGCGCCCGGCATCCTGAATCTGCAGCGACAGCGCGGTGTCGACGACGTCCGACGAGGTCAGGCCGTAATGAAGCCACCGTCCTTCGGGCCCCAGCTTCTCCGCGACCGCATCCACGAAGGCCGCCGTGTCGTGATCCGTCACCTGCTCGATCTCGGCGACGCGCTCAGGTGAAGGGGCGCCGGCCTTGGCGCGAATCGCGGCGACGTCGCTCGCCGAGATGGTGCCGAGCTCAGCCCACCCATCGAGTGCAGCTAGTTCGACCTCGAGCCAGCGCGCGAACTTGCTCTGCTCCGACCAGATCCCGGTCATTTCCGGGCGGGAGTAGCGCGCGATCACTGGGTCGATTCTAGAGAGGCGGTCGGTCCGAGAATCCGGGCAGCCAGGACGGCCGCGTTCTTCGCGTTGTCGACGCCGACGCAGGCCACAGGTACGCCGGGCGGCATCTGCACGATCGAGAGCAATGCATCGAGCCCGTCGAGCACGCTGAGCGAGGAACGGAGCGGGACGCCGATCACAGGCAAATCGGTGTGGGCCGCGAGTACCCCCGGCAGCGCGGCCGCCAGACCGGCGCCTGCGATGAGGACCCGCAGCCCGCGCGCGCGCGCGCTGCGTCCATACTCAGCCACTGCATCCGGCTGCCGGTGTGCCGAACGGACCTCGAACTCGTGCGCGATGCCTCGCGCGTCCAGCTCATCCATCGCAGCCTGCATACGCGTCCGGTCGGACTCCGAGCCAACCACGATGCCGACAAGGGGATTAGACATGGGCCATCGCGGCGATGTCGTTGCGATACCGCATTCCCGCGAACGAGATGAGCTCGCAGGCTGCGTAGGCTCGCTCTCGTGCAACCGCGACGGAGACTCCGGTGGAGGTGACGCTGAGGATCCTGCCGCCGTTCGTCACCAGGCGGTCTCCGTTGACCGCGGTGCCCGCGTGGAAGACGAGCGCGCCGGCTTGCTCGGCTTCTTCAATCCCGTCGATCGGAGACCCGACGTCGTTCCCGGCCGGATAGTCGCCGGCCGCAAGGGCGATGGTGACGGCGGCGGCGTCCGTGATCTCGAGATCGACGCCGGACAGATCGCCCGTCGCCGCGCAGGCGAGCGCGCCGAGCAGGTCGCCGTTGACACGCGGCAGAAGCGATTGCGTCTCCGGGTCCCCGAACCGGCAGTTGAACTCGAGCACGCGCGGCCCGTCGTCGGTGAGCATGAGCCCGGCAAAGAGGACCCCGACGAACGGGGCGCCACGCAGGGCGAGCTCCTCGAGCACGGGGCGATGAACCGTGTCCAGCACCTCCTCGACTTCCGCCGGGCCGAAGCCCGCCACGGGTGAGTACGAACCCATTCCGCCGGTGTTGGGGCCGGTGTCTCCGTCCTCGGCACGCTTGAAGTCCTGCGCGGCCGGTAGCGCCAGTGCGCGACCTCCGTCGCAAAGAGCAAAAACGGAGACCTCTTCACCTTCGAGCAGTTCTTCGATCACGATCGAGTCGCCCAACGACGCTGCCGCCTGTAAGGCGAGATCCAGCTCGGCCTGGTCGTGACAGACGAAGACGCCTTTTCCTGCCGCAAGGCCGTCCGCCTTGATCACGCACGGGGGCCGCGCGATCGACATCGACTCCGCAGTCGGCACGGCTGCCGCACGCATGACGTCCTTTGCGAACTTCTTCGACCCCTCGATTCGCGCGGCTCCGGCGCTCGGACCGAAGACGGGCACTCCGACGTGGCGCAGCTCGTCTGCGACGCCGGCGACGAGTGGCGCTTCCGGGCCGACGACCACGAGGTCTGCGTCGAGGGACCTTGCCAAGGTGAGGAGGCTCTCGCCGTCCTCCGCCCGCACGGGATGGCAGCGGCCGAAGGCGGCGATGCCCGGGTTGCCAGGTGCAGCGTGGAGCTCCTGGAGGTCAGGCGCCTGACTGAGCTTCCACGCGAGCGCGTGCTCGCGTCCGCCCGAGCCGACCAGAAGCACCTTCACACGAGGACTCTAGCGACCGGGCTTGACGAGTTTGAAAGCGCCTTCAAACGCGAAGGAAGGAAGCGAATGCTTGAGCCTGGCCTCGATCAGCACCTCGGGAAGAGCTGGTGGCAGCAATTCGAGGAGGACGTGCTCCACGATCACCTGATCGTCGAACGAACCGCGCCGTAACGCCCCTCGCGGTCGACATCGTGCCGTTCGAGCCGACGCACGCGGCGGGGTTCGCCGCGCTCGTCGTCGACACGTTGCGAGAGTTCGGCTTCGAGCGCGATGCGGAGCTCGATCGCGATCTCGACGATCCGGCCGCGACGTATGCGGCACTCTGGATCGCGCTTGCCGGAGACGTCGTCGCAGGCTCGGTAGCGCTGCGAGCCCTCGGTGGCGCCGCCTACGAGCTCAAGCGGATGTACCTCCGTCCGGCGTGCCGGGGCCACGGTGTTGGGAAGCGTTTGCTCGCGACCGCGCTCGATTGGGCTCGCGCGAACCGCGCCCGAGCCGTCAGGCTCGACACGACGGAACGGATGGTTGCGGCACGCGGCCTGTACGAGTCAGTCGGCTTCGTGCGAGTGCCGGGCGAGGCGCCGCGGGACAGCAGCGGCTGCTCTACGAGCTTACGCTTCGGACACTGTGACCTTCGCGACCAGCCGTGAAGCGTACGACGCGTACATGGGCCGCTACGCGGACCGGATTGCGCCGCACCTGATCGCGTTCGCGGGCGTTCAGGAGGCCGATCGCGTACTGGACGTCGGCTGCGTCGGTCCGGGTGGGGCGTACTGCTCGTCGCTCGATGCTGGTGGTCGCGCGGCATTGCGTGAGGAGTGCCGGCGCCAACTGGGTGATCCAGACGGCGCCTTCACGCTCGGCGCGACCGCGTGGGCGGTAAAGGGTCGCGTCTGACTAGCGCAGTGCCACGACGCTCTCGCGCTCGGCGCCCGTGCCGACGAGGGAAATCTCGACACCGAGTGCTTCCTCGACGAACGCGACGTACGCCCGAGCCGCCTGCGGCAGTTCGGCCGTGAGCGGCTCCTGCCAACCCGACAGCGTCTCGTAGACCGGGCGGCAGTGATGGAAGTCGCTCTGGTGTGCTGGAAACTCGTACGTCTCGGAACCGTCTCGCAGCCGGTACGCAACGCAGACGGGCAGCTCGGCGAAGTGTGAGAGAACGTCGAGCTTTGTGAGGGCGAGCGAAGTGATCCCGTTCAGTCGGACCGCGTAGCGGAGCGCGACGAGGTCGAGCCAACCGCAACGGCGTTCGCGCCCGGTGACCGTGCCGAACTCGCCGCCGAGCTCACGTACACGTTCCTGGTCGGGGCCTTCGATCTCGGTCGGGAACGGCCCTTCTCCGACCCGGGTCACGTAGGCCTTTGCGATGCCGATCACCCGATCGATTCTGTTTGGCCCGATCCCGATCCCTGTCGCCGCGTTTCCCGCGACCGTGTTCGAAGACGTCACGAACGGATACGTGCCGTGGTCGAGATCGAGCAGCGTCCCCTGCGCGCCCTCCAGCAGAACCTCGCGCCCTTCGTGCAGCGCCCGGTCCACGAGCAGCGACGTGTCCGACACATAGGGCCGAATCCGCTGTGCGAACGACTCGAGCTGCGCCGCGATCTCCTCCAGGCCGAGCGGCGGAACGCCGTAAACCCGCTCGAGCCAGACGTTCTTCTCGGCGAGCGCAACCTCGATCTTCTGCCGCAGAATCTTCGGCTCGAGCAAATCTTGGACGCGGATGCCGAGTCTCGCTGCCTTGTCTGCGTAACAGGGACCGATGCCGCGCCTGGTGGTCCCGATCTGCAGCTTGCCGAGGCGCCGCTCGCTCGCCTGATCGATCGCGACGTGCCACGGCATGATCAGGTGCGCCTCTCCCGACAGGTACACGGCTCCGGTAGAAACAGAGCGCGACTCGAGCTCGTCCACCTCAGCCAGGAATACCTCGGGATCGACGACGCAGCCGGCGCCGATGACGCAGATCTTCCCGCGCAGGACGCCACTCGGGACCTGCCGGATCTTGAAGGTCTCGCCGTCGACCACGATCGTGTGGCCGGCGTTCGGGCCGCCCTGATAGCGGCAGACGAGATCGGAGTCGAGGGCGAGCAGGTCGACGATCTTTCCCTTGCCTTCGTCTCCCCACTGCGCCCCGACGATGACGGTCGCGGGCATGTCTTCGAGTGTGACAGAGCCTGCCTACGGCATCGCTTGTCGATGCCGCATAAGGAAGGCCGCAGCTTGGGCGTGTGGCGTCTTCTCGTGCCGCCCGAGGCGGCTAGGCTCCGCCGATGCACGAGGTCACGCACTTCGGCGAGATCGTCCTGCTCGTGTCCGCGGCGCTGTCGGTCGCGCTCCTTTCCAGCAGGTTGAGCGAGCGCATGCGCGTTCCAACCGCGGCGTTCTTCCTGCTCGCGGCAGCCATCATCTCCGACCTCTGGCCGGGAATCGGAAACGCGGTTTCGATCCGCAACGTCGAGCGGATCGCCGTGGTCGCTCTGATTGTGATCCTGTTTGACGGCGGGATGCGCGTCGGCTGGAGGCGCTTCCGTGAGTCCGCCGTTCCAATCGTGTCGCTCGGCCTCCTTGGGACGTTCGCAACTGCGGGCCTGATGACACTTGCCGCGCACTATCTGCTGGACTTCTCCTGGCAGACCGCCGGCCTCCTCGGCGCGGCGTTGGCGCCGACGGACCCCGCGGTCATGTTCTCCGTCTTCGGGCGCAAGGAGATCGGTGGCCGCACGGGCACGATCCTCGAGGGTGAGTCAGGTGCGAACGATCCGGTCGGGATTGCCTTGATGCTCGCCGCCGTGAGCCTTGCGCAGTCCGATTCGACGTCGGTGGCTCACGCCGTTGGCGAGTTCGTCCTCCAGCTCGGCGCCGGGATTGTCGTCGGCGTCGTCGGTGCCTATTTGGTCGTGCTCACGCTGCGTCGCGTGGTTCTGCCGGACCCGGCGCTCTATCCGCTCCGGACGCTGGCCTTTGCCGGCGCGATCTACGGGCTCGCGACCGTCGCGCACGGCTCCGGTTTCCTCGCGGTCTACGTGGCGGGCATCCTCGTGGGCGATGCTGGCATTCCCGCGAAGCGAACAATCGAGCGCTTCAACACATCACTGGCCAGCCTCGCGGAGATCGTCGTCTTCGTCGCGCTCGGCTTGACGATCGACCTGACAGAGCTCGGCGCGAACCATCGCTGGCTCGACGGTCTCGTGCTGGCCGTGGTGCTCGCAGTCGTAGCCCGTCCTCTGGCCGTCGGGCCGCTGCTCATTCCGGCGAAGCTCTCGCACAGCGAGCGGCTCTTCGTGATGTGGAGCGGACTGAAGGGAGCAGTTCCGATCCTGCTCGCCTCGTTCGCGGTTCTGGCAGGCGTCGAGGACGCGAACCGGATCTACGGCATCGTCTTCGTCGTCGTTGCCTTCTCGGTGGTCCTGCAGGGGGCGAGCATCCCGTTCGTCGCCGCCCGCCTGGGCATACCGATGGAATCTCGGTCCGCGCCGGGTTAGTTAGCGTCCGTCGCGCTCGATGCGGATCTCGTGGCCACGCGGGCAGGACATCGACCCACGCGCATGCTCGAGCGAGAGCGTCCCCGGGACGGACGGGCAGCCCTGGCCTGACTCTGTACAGCGCTCGCACACGACGGTAAAGCCTGTCGCCCGCGGGGAGATCCACACGACCTGCTCGCCGATGACCGCCCACGACGCCATCAGGCAGCGAGGTCCGCGAACTTCGCGTAGCGCTTGAGGAACGAGAGCTTCTCGACACCGGTCGGTCCGTTGCGGTGCTTCGAGAGGATGATCTCCGCCAGCCCTTGCTGATCGCTGTCTTCGTTGTAGTACTCGTCGCGGTAGACGAACATGACGAGGTCGGCGTCCTGCTCGATCGAGCCGGACTCGCGCAGGTCGGACAGGATCGGCCGCTTGTCGTGCCGCTGCTCCACTGCCCGCGACAGCTGCGACATCGCGAGGATCGGCACGTCGAGGTCGCGTGCGAGCACCTTGAGGTTGCGCGAGATCTGCGAGACCTCCTGGACGCGGTTCTCCGCACTCGTCCCCGAGGTCATCAATTGCAGGTAGTCGACGATGATCAGCCCGAGGTTCGGCTCGCGTGTTTTCAGCCGCCGCGCCTTGGAGCGGATCTCCATCATCGTGATCGAGCCAGTGTCGTCGACGTAGATCGGCGCCTTCATCAGCTTGTCGCCGGCCGCGACGAGGCGGGGCCAATCGTCCTGCGCGAGCTTGCCGGTGCGCAGTCGCTGCGATTCCACCTTCGCCTCGCTGCACAGGAGCCGCTGCGTCACCTCCGACTTCGACATCTCGAGCGTAAAGAGCGCAACCGGGACTTGGTGCCGCAACGCGAGGTTCGCCGCCACGCAGAGGCCGAGCGCCGATTTCCCCATGCTCGGACGCGCGGCGATGATGATGAGGTTGCCGGGCTGGAACCCGGAGGTCAGCCGATCGAGATCGCGGAACCCGGAGGGGACCCCGGTGACGTCGGCGCCGGCTTCGTACAGGGCGGTGATGCGCTCGAAGCTCTCCTTCAGCAGTTCCTCGATGTGGGTGAACTCCGTGGAGACGCGGCTCTGCGAAAGCTCGAAGACGACCTGCTCGGCCCGGTCGACCAGGATCTGCGTCTCGCCTGGGCGGTCCCAGCCCAGCTGAGCGATCTGCTGTCCCGCGGCGATGAGCCCGCGCAACGTCGCCATCTCACGGACGATGCGGGCGTAGTGCGCTGCGTTTGCGGTCGCCGGCACGAGCGCTGCCAGCTCGTGCATCCGAACCCGACCGCCGACGGCCTCAAGCTCACCCCGTTCCTCGAGCTCGTCGACGAGCGTGATCGCGTCGACCGGCTCGCCCTTCGCATAGAGCGCGAGACCCGCGCGGTAGATCTTCGCGTGGCTCTCCCGGTAGAAATCGGAGGCATCCATGACCTCGCTCACCGCCCCGATCGCGCCCGGGGAGAGCAGCATCGCCCCGAGGACCGATTCCTCGGCCTCGAGGTTCTGGGGTGGCGCGATCGGAGCGGCTTCAGCGAGCTGGGCGACAGGTGTCACTCGCTCGGAGTGAACCACCCCGGGGCGCGTGTTTCCATCTGTGGGAAGGTGAGTTCTTGACATGTCCTTTTCGCACCTTTTGCAGCGAAAAAGAACACATGTTCCCATACGGTTCGGACGGAGACTGTTGATCGTTCGACCGCTACGAGCGGGAACTTTTTCGGCAAGTCCACAGGGCGTGGAAAGGCCTGTGAATCGTTGTACCCAGGTTGTCCACAGAAACGCGTGGACGCCGCTTCACAACAGGGGCACGATTGTGGACATAATCGCTCCGATCGGCGTCTTGATCGCAGCCGCGGGGCAGCGGCACCCACCACCCGACCTCGACCCTCTGCACTGCGCCGGCATCCACGACGTGCCTCGTAGCGGCAAGCCCCGGCTGCTGCTACGCACGCCGTCGCGTTCCGCGTCGTACTGGATGTGGGGCGGCTAGCTCTGTTCTTCGGAGATGCCAGCGTCGACGGCGCGGTCGAACTCGTCTTCTTGTAGCTCGCCCTCGACGTCCGCCCGCGAAGGCTGCAGCTCGCCGGCCGCGACCAGCTGAGCTTCCTGAGCGAGAGCCACCGCAGCCAACTCGTCGGCGTCGAGCTCGTGCTTTTCCAGTTCCTCCGGCGGGGCCTCGGCGACCTCATCTGCCGCTGCCAGCGCCTCGAGCTCTTTCTCGGGCGGCAACTCGCCTCCTTCGGGGATGACGAGAGTCCGCACCTCGACGGTCACGTCCTGGAACAGCTCGATCGGCACCTGAAATCGGCCGATGCGCTTGATCGCGTCGCCGCCGATCTTGCGCCGGTCGACGCGGACCTTGTGCTTTTCCCACAGCTGGTCCGCGATGTCGGTCGGCGTGACCGATCCGAAGAGCGAGCCGGTGGGCCCGGCTTTCACGTCGAATCTGAGCTCCACCTGACCGAGGCGCTCGGCGACCGACTGCGCGTCCTCGAACGTCTTGGCCTCGTTCTTGGCCCGTCGCTCTTCGACCTTGCGCACCTCTGCGACGCTCGCCGGTGTCGCTGCATCGGCGAGACCCCGCGGGAAGAGGAAATTGCGCGCGTAGCCGCGCGCAACGTTCACGACCTCGCCGCGGAGCCCGACCTTGTCGACGTCCGAACGGAGAATTACTTCCATCTAGCGTCCCTCGCGGCCTTCCGACACGTAGGGCAGGAGCGCCATCTCACGTGCACGCTTGACGGCGACGGCTACCTGCCGCTGATGCCGCCGGCACGCGCCGCTGATTCGCCGCGAGCGGATCTTGCCGCGCTCCGAGATGTACCGGCGCAATTGGTTCACGTTCTTGTAGTCGATCTCGTCGACCTTGTCCTTGCAGAAGAGGCACGACTTCCGCCGGATCGGACCGGACGACTGACCCGGACGCTTGCGGCCAGGCTGCCGGTCCTTGTCTCTCTTCTCTCCTCCTCCGCGCGGCGGCATCAGAACGGAATGTCGTCGTCTGCCGAAGCGGAGGCGGAAAAGTCCTCGTTGCCCGCGGTTGCAGCGGCCGGGACGAACTGGCGCTCGCCGTCACCGCCACCCCCTGCTTCTCCGCGACTGTCGAGGAACTGCACGGACTGAGCGACGATCTCCACCTTCGAGCGCTTCGTACCGTCTTGCGCTTCCCACGAGGACCAATCGAGCCGGCCGTCCACTCCAACGCGGCGGCCCTTGGCGAGATGATTGTTGAGAGCGTCTGCCTGGTTGCCAAACACTTTGACGTCGAAGAAGTTCGGCTTGTCGATCCAGTTTCCGGCCTCGTCCTTCTGTCGACCGTTGACCGCGACTCCCAGCTTGAGCACTGCCGTCCCGGAGGGCAGATGAGCAAGCTCAGGATCGCGGGTGAGTCGTCCAACGATGGTGACGCGGTTGATGTCTCCAGCCATCTTCTACTCCTCTTCCGAACTAGTGTTCGCTTCAGCATAGGCGGGCTCGGGGACGGATCGCGCGACCGGTTCGGGCTCGGGCGGGGGCGGTGCACCGGCTGTGCCTTCGACCCGCCGCACCGCGAGGTGCCGCATGACGCCGTCGGTGATGCGGAGGATGCGCGACAGCTCTGCGAGCGTCTCCGCGTCGGCGTCGAAGTTCAGGAGGTGGTACGAGCCCTCGCCCTTGTGAGCGATCTCGTAGGCGAGCCGGCGTCGTCCCCAGACGTCGTGCCGTACCCACGTCCCGTTTGACTTCTCGACGAGCTCACGCGCGCGTTTGATGATCTCCTCCTGCCGCCCTTCAGGCAGTTCCGGATCGAGCATGAGCAAAATTTCGTACGCAACCACTAGTTCCCGAGACCTCCCTTCCTCTGGTCTGAATCGGCCTCACCGGCTGGCGCCACTCGGGAAACGGGGCGCGATGGCAAGGCAGGAAGGCGGCCAGTGTAGCATCGCCGCGATGAAGCACCCGCTCGCGTGGATGCTTGGCGGGTTCGCGCTGTTCGGCTTCCTGCGGCGCCACCGCGAAGTCCCCACCGGCCCCGATCCGCGCGCCGACGAGCTCCGCCGCAAGCTTGCCGAATCCCGGTCGATCGTCGAGGAACGCGAAGAGTTCGAGGCTGCAGAGGTGACCGTCGATTTGGCCCAGCCCGCGCCCGAGGATCCCGAATCGAGGCGCCGCGCCGTGCACGACGCCGGCCGCGCGACGGTCGAGCGCATGCGCGGCGACCGTCGCCGCTAGCCCCGCAGCATCGACCAGCACTCGGCTGCGAGCACGGTCGCTGCGGCGACGAGCACGGTCGTCCCGCCCGGCGGGAGGTCCGCGTAGTAGGCGATCGTGATCCCGGCCAGCACCGACACGAGCCCGATCCCCATGCCGAGCAGGATCGTCGAGCGCATGCTCCACGCGATTCGCGACGCGGCGATCACCGGCAAAACCATCAGGGCGGCGATCAGCAGGATCCCGACGATCCGCATCGACAGCGCGATCGTCACGGCTGCGAGCGCGACCATGAGCGAGTTCAGCGCAGAGACCGGGAGCCCTGCGACGCGCGCTCCTTCCTCGTCCACCACGACCGCGACGAGAGGGCGGTAGAGCAGCGCGATCGCAGCCAGCGCCCCGGCGCCGAGCGCCGCGATCACGGCGAGGTCTCCTCGAGTGACCGTCAGAATCGAGCCGAAGAGGAACTGGAAGAGGTTCACGTTCAGCGCACCGGCAGCGGACACGAGCACGACGCCGCCCGCGATTCCCGTGTAGAAGATCAGGGCGAGAGCCTGGTCGCCCGCTGTTCGCCGCCGCGCGCGGATCCATTCGATGGATAGGCCGCCGGCAACGGAGACCACGAGCGCCGTCAAGACGAGCGGCAGGTCGAGGAGGTAGCCGAGCGCGACACCGGCGAACGCGACGTGGCCGATGCCGTCGCCGACGAGGCTGAGACGCCGTTGGACGAGGAAGAAGCCGACCGCCGGGGCGAGCAATCCGACGACGATGCCCGCTCCGAACGCCAGGCGCATGAACTCGAGGTCAAGCATGGGCGTGCGAAGGGTCGTGCCAGACACCGGGCAGGGCCGAAGGAGCCCCGTCGAAGACGATGCCCCCGCGGACGAGCACGATCCGCTCGACAAAGCTTTCGACCGCGCCGAACTCGTGCGAGACGTAGAGGACCGTCATCTCCAGCTCGCTGCGCAGCCGTTGCAGCAACGCTGCGATCGCATCCTGCGCCTCCACGTCGACACCCGTCGTGGGCTCGTCCAGCACGAGCAGCTCCGGATCAGCGGCGAGCGCCTTCGCAATGAACGCGCGCTGCTGCTGTCCGCCGGAGAGCGTCGTCAGGCGGCGGTCCGCGTGGGGGCCCAGGCCCACCCGGTCGATCGCTTCCTGGACGGACACGCGGTCGGCACTGGTCAGCGGCCCGAGCAGGCGCGTGCGCGAGGCGCGGCCGGTCGTGACGAGCTCGCGTACCGTGACGGGAGCGTCGATTCCCGCCTGCGTCCGTTGCGGGAGATAGCCGACCTTCCGCACCATCAGCTCGACGCGCCCTGATGTGGGGTGCTCCAGTCCCACCACGAGCCGGACGAGCGTCGTCTTGCCGCCGCCGTTCGGTCCGGCGATCGCGACGAACTCGCCGCGCTCGACCTGCAGGTCGACATCGTGAAACACAGGCGGCGCGTGGCCGTACGCGAAGGCGACCTTCTCGAGCCGAAGCGCTAGCGACATCCGAGGGCCTCTCGCAACGTTGCGAGGTTCCGGTGCATCAGGGTGAGGTAGTTCTCGCCGCGCTTCTGCTCGTCCCGTGTCAGGCCTTCGATCGGATCGAGCACCGCGGTGCGCGCGCCGACTTCACGCGCGACCGTCTCCGCCAGCCTGGGCGAGACGAGCGTTTCGAAGAACACCGTGGTCGCGTGCGCCCGGCGGACGACCTGAACCACATGCGCGAGCTGGCGAGGCGAGGGCTCCGATTCGGGTGTGACACCGGTGATCGCAACCTGTCTCAGGTCGTAGCGTGCTGCGAGATACCCGAACGCCGCGTGACTCGTCACGATCTCGTGCCGCTTACAGTTGCGCAGGCCGTCACGGAAGTCGCGGTCGAGCTGTCGCAGATCGGCGACGAGTCCTCCGGGAGAGCGACTCAGTGCCGTGCCGATCCTTCTTCCGATGTGGGCGAAGAGGACCGGGTCGAGCCACACGTGCGGATCGTTATCGTGCAGCGGCAGCCCGGCGACGACATCGACGCGAGTTCCCCGCGCGTGGTCCACGGCCTTGCTCACCGCCGGCTGAAAGCCGTGGCTCAGGTAGAGGACGACGTCGGCCTTCTCGATCCGTGCTACCTCGCGCGGTGTCAGTTCCAGATCGTGCGGTTCTGCCCCAGGTGGTGTCAGGTTCGCGACGTCGAAGGTCGGCCCGCCCATTTTCTCGGCCGCATAGGCGAGCGGGTAGAAGGCAGCGACGATCGTGCGCTTGCCGCTGTTGCCGCCACCGCATCCCGTCAGGATCGTCGCCATCCAGAAAACGAGAACGATTCTCACAATCATGTACCCGACGATACACTAGGTCCGTGGCCCCGCTGCAGACTGCCTGGACGAAGGACGCGTTGAACGCGCTCTCCGTTGCCGGCTACCGCCGCGGTGGCGCACGGCGCGCGGTGGTCGAGCTACTCGGACGGCAGAACTGCTGCCTGGGCGCCCAGGAGATTCACGACCACTTGCGCAAGGCGCGCCGACCGGTCGGGATCGCGTCGGTCTATCGGGCTCTCGACGCTCTCGTCGAGCTCCGTCTCGTCAAGCGCGTCGACACGGGAGACGGGATCGCACGTTTCGAGCCGGCTCTCGCAGACGGGGACCATCATCATCATCTCGTCTGCCGTGACTGTGGAAAGGTCGAAGCCTTCAGCGACTCGCGGCTCGAGCGCGCGATCGACCGCGTGGCGGGCGGGCTCGGTTATTCGGTCGAAGAGCACGAGGTCGTGCTCACCGGCGCCTGCGCCGACTGCACCGCCTAGTTGGGAGGCTTGAATGCGGCCGTGCCTGCGACGAGACCGCGGGCGATCTTCAGCTGGTACGGCGCGGACTGCAGCAGTCGCCGCTCGGCTGGATTCGTCATGAATCCGCACTCGACGAGGATCGCGGGCACGTTGGCCCAGTTGAAACCCGTGAGGTCGGAGCGCTGCGCGAGCCGGAGGTTGCGTGCACCGGTCTGCCGGATAACGGCCGCCTGCACCTTGCCGGCGGCGCGCAGGCTCGGTTGGTAGATGTCGTCCGTCCAGCCGCGGCGAAGAGCGGGTACGAGTGTCTTGACGCCGTTGAGTGATGAATCCGTCGCCCCGTCGGCGTGAATCCGGATCATCAGCGCCGCTTGTCGCAGGTTGCAGAAGCGCGCGCGGTCGATGTTTCCTCCGGCGAAGGTCCGGCCGGTGCGCGTCATCGCGACCCGGTAGCCCTTTTGCTCGAGCAGCGTGCGAGCTCGTAGCGCGATCGCCAGCGCGACCGGCGCCTCGCCCGAAGTGCCACCGCCGTCCTTGATCTTGAGCTGCGAGGAGCCCGGACCGATCGGCTCGGTCTGGCGCCCGACGGTCGCGAGCGTCCCGTGACCCGGGTCCAGGCAGATGAGCGGGGGTGGCGCGACGGCGAGCACCCCTGAAGTGTGCCGGTTGCGCGCGGGTTCAAAATCGCTGCTCCGGGCAACAGAGCGCGATGGCTTCTCGCCGAGAGCTTCCTCCTGACGTTGCCGATGCCCTCGATCGGGTTCCCGAGGCTGGGTCACGTTTCGCAGCCTTGCCCCCTGACGCCCAGGCAGCGTGGCTCGGCTGGATCGACCGAGCGCGCGGCGGTCGCGCGCGTGCGGGTCGTCTCGACGAAATGATCCGCCGGCTGCTGCCGTCGGCAGCGGTTGCCGAAGAAGAGGTCGCAGCGCCCGTCGGCCCCCCGCCCGAGCGCTACTGGTGGCTCTGGCTGCTCCTGCTGTTGCTCCTCGTGCTCGGGGGGTTGCTCGCCTGGTATTTCCTCGGCCGAAGCGACGACAAGGCCGTCGTCCCGAACGTGATCGGGTTGCGCGAGCGGCAGGCGGAGATCCGCATCCAGGATCGTGGGTTCGAAGTGCTTCCGCGTCCCGCTCCGAGCAGCCGCCCGCAGGGTGTCGTCTTTGCGGAGAAGCCCGGCGCCGGAACACAGCTCGGCAAGGGGCAGACGGTGACCATCTTCATCTCGAGCGGCCGGCTCGCGGTGCCCGACGTCGTCGGGCTACGGCTGCCTGTGGCCCAGCAGAGGTTGCAGGCGCGCGGCTTCAAGGTCGAGGTCAAGCAAGCGGCCTCCACGAAGCCCAAGGGCATGGTCCTCGACCAGGATCCGGCCGCGGGCGTGACCGCCCTTCGCAGCACGACGGTGACGCTGAGCGTGTCGAGCGGCGCCAAGCCCGTCGTTGTTCCTCGAGTCGTCGGGCAGACCCAGGGCGACGCCGTGCAGGCATTGACGGCCCTCGGTCTGAAGCCGGTGCTGCTGAACGTTCCGTCCGACAAGCCCGCAGGAACCGTCGTCGGCCAGAAGCCTCCTGCGGGGAAGGAGGTCGACAAGGGTGCCGAGGTGACGGTGAACGTCTCGACCGGCAGCGGCCCGGCCACGACGACAGCGACGACGACGACGGCGACCACGACCACGACGACGGCGACCACCAGCACGACAGGGACGACGACCGCCGCCACACCCGTTCGCGCGCCGCGAGTCGTTGGGCTCGCGCAGACGCCGGCGCTTCGACGCCTGAACGTGCTGGGCCTGCTGCCGACTGTCGTCTATGTGCGCTCGAGCCAGCCTGCGAACAGGGTCGTCTCGCAAGCGCCGGCGCCCGGCACTTCGCTACGACCGGGGGCGCGCGTGCGGGTAAACGTGTCGACCGGACAGAACCCGCAGCCGAACACGGCCGTGCCGAACGTCGTCGGCCAGGATCAGGCAACGGCAGTGCAGACCCTGCGCGACGCGGGCTTCCAGGTCGCGGTGCTGAACCGCCCGTCCGCCGACCAGTCCAAGGAAGGCCTCGTGGTCGAGCAGCAGCCGAGCGCGAACGCGAACATCCCAGGCGGCTCGCAGGTCTCGATCTTCGTCGGCCGCTTCTCGGGCTAGGGCGAAAAGGAGCCCGGCGCGGCTCCAGCCGGCGGTGGGCCGGCCACCACAGTCGAAGCGCGCAGGGCTCCTTTGAGGCAGACCCGTGCCGGTGCAAAAACTTGCTCGGCGACTTTTGTGGGCGTCCACTACGCTCGTCGCGAGATGACCGCCGGCGACGAGCCGCAGACCTGGCATCACGGGATCGTCGCCAGATGGTGGGCGGAGTTCAACCTGACCGGCCCCGAGATCTCGTACTTCCAGAAGTTCATCGAGGACGATGGGCAGCCTGCTCTCGACCTCGCCTGCGGGACCGGACGGCTCCTTGTCCCTTACCTCCGGGCGGGTCTGGACGTCGACGGCTGTGACCTTTCGGCGGACATGTTGGCGCTTTGTCGGGAGCGAGCTGAAGCGGAGGGCCTGTCACCCAACCTGTATGCGCAGGCCATGCACGAGCTCCAACTCCCGCGAACGTACAAGACGATCGTGGTCTGCGGCGGTTTCGGGCTGGGAGGGAATCGCGACCAGAGTTTCGAAAGCCTGAGACGCATCTACGAGCACCTCGAGCCCGGTGGCCTCCTGCTGCTCGACAACGAGGTCCCGTATGCCGACAGCGGCCTGTGGCCTTACTGGCTCAAGGAGGAACGGACGGCGTTGCCTAAGCCTTGGCGCGAACACGGCGACCGGCGGCAAGGTTCAGACGGAGCGGAATACGAACTGCGCAGCCGGATCGTCGAGCTCGATCCCCTGACCCAGTGCGTGACTCTCGAGATGCGCGCCGACATGTGGCGCGACGGAGAGCACGTGGGAGCGGAGGAGCACGCCTTGAGGATGTCGATGTACTTCACGCACGAGCTGGTCTCGCTGCTCGAGCTCGCCGGATTCACGGACATGACCCTGCGCGGCGACTACACGGACGAACAACCGGGCGCGAACACCGACTTCGTCGTTTTCATCGCGCGGAAGCCGGCCTAGCTGCGCGAGAGCTCGAGCCAGATCAGCGAAGAATCCTGGGCTCAGACAACCGGAGCCACAGGGCCGCTTGCCTAGCGCTCGGCGGCGGCCATGGGAGGCTCGGCCAAGCGCGCATAACGGAGGGCTTCCCAGAGCAGGTCGATCGTGACAGTCAAGCCGGGTACCTCATCCGTCATGCCCGAGCGCCAAAGCTCCTGCCGCTGTTCGATGCAGGACTCCATCGCTGTGGTGATGGCGGCGACGTCATCCCCGCATCCGCCGAGGAGATGATCGGCCCACACCGTGCGGAGTCGCGAGGCATCCGCCGTCTCGGCGATGAATCCGCAGACCGGGCAGATGATGCTCTCCATCGCTTGCATGCTAGGCGCGACACAGGCAATGAGGAGTCGGCTAGTTGGGCGGATTTGCGCCGCGCTGCCGCTCCCTCGGCGTCGACCGCTGTGAGCAGCCGCCGGCAGACCGCGCCGCATCACTAGGTGACTCAGAACTGCCGTCGGAAGGCGCTCGGCGACGACCGGCTCCTCACCCGCCCGCCGGGCTGCATCCTGCGGGTCGACCCCGGTGAGCTGGACCTGGAGCGGTTCGAAGTCCTGCCGAGCGCGGCCGGGCAGCCGGTGATCCCAGGTTGTTGCGTGACGCGCTCGAGCTCTGGCGTGATGAGCCGCTCGCCGATCTGCGGGACGAACCGTTCGCGCAGCGGGCGTCGCGCCAGCTCGACGAGGCGCGGCTGGCGGTGCACCAGGATCGGCTGGAGGCAGATCTCGCACACGGGCGCCACGCTGAACTCGTTCCCGAGCTCGAGGGCCTGATCGTCCGTGATCGTGCATTCCCGAGAGGGCGCTCCGGCGGTCGTCCCGAATTCGCTCGTCAAGCTCGACCCAGGCACAGGCAAGGTCTTGGACGTCATCCGAGTCGGGCGACAGCCGGTCGCAGCCGCCGTGGTCGGCGACTCCGTCTGGGTCTCCAACAACGAAGACGCAACCGTAACGCGGGTGGATGTGAAGACCGGCCACACGGAGACGTTCGGGGAACTGAGGCCGTCGCTCGACCTAGTTGCCGACGGTAAGGGGCACGTCTGGGTTTCCCTCTACTTCTACGAGCAGGTCACACGTATCGACACACAAACGCTCCACAAAGACATTGTGCCGCTCGGCCGGAAGGCGTTTCTGCTTGGGATCGGCGCAGGGTCGCTCTGGGTGACCGACGCCGGCCAATCTTGGAGATCGCGGAACGGTGGCACGGATCAACCTCGAGACGACAAAGGTCGAGGACAGGATTCGGGTGGGTCCCTTTCCGGTCGACTTGAGCGCGCCCAGTTCGCCATATCCGATCGTCACCCAGAGAGCGCCCGCACCCACCGCCATGCCCTGAGGTTTGTAGCCGTCGCTGAGGCTGATCCGGTCACTCAAGGCCGAACTCTGTTTCGCCGCTTCAGTGCTCTGAGACCCCGTTGGATGCGCTGAGGTCGGTACAAAGTGCGGTACAAAATCCTGTCCCGTGGCGCCCACCGCTTGCCAAACGGCGTTGTCGAGCATCGCAAGATCGGAGCCGGGACCGCCGCCGCCCATACGGCTGCGTCCGTACGGGCACCCCTTCGGGAGACCTTTGGTGAAGCGCTGGTCTCCCCTGTGCGAGTAGAGGAAATGGCCTGGTCGCGGTTCATACTGGCCTGATGGGGTCTCGCGCCGTCGCGGTCGCGTTGCTACTTGCCGCGCTGCTACTTGCTGTGGGGCTCACGGGCGCGAACGAAGCCTTCGCAGCCCACGTTCGTTCGGCCGAGCTATCGCCGCCCACGGTCGAAGGATCGCTGTTCAAGGGCGCCACCTTGCGCTGCGCTGTGCCGTCATCCAACGGGCCTGCGACGGTCGCCTGGCTTCGCGATGACGCCCTCATTGCCGGCGCCACCGCTGAGACCTATCTGGTCGCCGGCGCAGACGTCGGGCACCACCTCGCGTGCAGCGCGACCTGGATCCAGGGAGGAACGGAGAGAACGGCAACGTCAGCGGCCGTCGAGATCGTCGTCGTCGCAACTACGGTCGACGATCGTTCGCCGCACGTGCAGCGCGGACCGACGCTGAGACTGCAGGGGCAGATTTCGAGCGAAGGGCCAACGGCAGCGGGCCGCGTCCGGCTCGTTGCGGTCGGCGCGCGTCGGGACGTCGTCGTCGCGCGAGCGTCTGTGGATGAAGAGGGCGGATACGCACTCGCGCGGACGATTCGGGGTCTCGTTCCGGGACGCGTTCTGTTTCGAATCGACTTCGTGCCAGCCGATCCGGAGCTCCATGGCAGCGCGCAGTTGGAGGTGGCGCTGAAGGCGCTCTCTCCTTTGACGTTCCCCTTTCCGCGCGTTGCCGGGAATCGCCGCATGACGTTCGCGGACGGATTGGTTCCTTTCTGGAGTGACGGGAACGCCTGCGCGGTCGGTTGCCGCCCATCGGGTGTGGTCAACGGCTGGCCGCTGAAGCCGTTTTACGAACAACACCCCTTGCGGGCCGCCCTCAACGAGCGGCGCCTTTCCGGATTCCACGTCGGCATCGACATCATGACGACGGGTTCTCAGGCGATCTACGCGATCCAGTCCGGATACGCACACGTTCTGCACGCCGGCGACTCGGCGGCGCGCGTACGCGTCGGCAACTACATTTATTGGCACGTCAACCTTCGCGTCCGCGAAGGTCAGTACGTGCAGGCGCACGACACCGTCCTCGGCTACTCGTTCCAATGGACGCGCCATTTGCATCTGTCGGAGGTTGCCGGCTCCGACAGCAGCTATCTCAATCCGCTTCGTCCGGGCGGCCGCGTCTTGCAGCCTTGGTCGGACTACGAGCCTCCGGTCATCGGCCGCCCGAGCATCGCGCATGACGGCAGCGCCGTCGTGGAGGTCTTCGACCCGCAGTCGTTCGTCCCGAAGATCTACTACGAGACTCCGGTGCTTGCCCCGGCCGCCGTCGCCTATCGGCTGTTCAACGCGAAGGGTGCGGCGATCGGCGGCCTCGAGTGGGCGCTCCGCGGCAGTCACTGGCTACCAAATGCTCTCGCCTCGACCGTGTTCACCCCCAGCGCCCATAGTCCCGGTTTCCTCTGCTTCGCCAGGAATGTCATCTGCAAGCCTCGCTGGGCGTATCGACTCGCCGGTGGGCTCGCACCGCGCCTCCCGCTGTATGCCATGCACGGTCGTGTACGACTGACGGTGTACGCGTGGGACTGGGCGGGCAACATCACTGCGCGCGACACGTGGCTCAACCGCTGACGCCTGACGGAGCCGAGCCCGCCTCGTTTTACCAGGGGCCCGGTTCCGGGCAACGACGCGGGTTTCCGTTCAACGGAGCGGCACAGGAGTCGAACCTGCCTAGCTTTGGGCTACGACGCCGTACTGGTTTTTAAGGTCTGCCAGGTGAGGTTCAGTCGGCTGCTGAAGCGGCGTTTCGGCGCCGCTTCAGTCCTCTGAGATCCCGCTGGCCGCGCTGAGGTCGGTACAAAGTTCGGTACAAGATTCGTCTCGCCGAGCGACGCTAGGCCGCATGAGGTACAACGGCGTACGTGCCGCGACGCTCCGTGCCCAAGCCGCGCGAACCCAACGCGGTCGCGCTTCTTCTTGTGCCGTCATGGACTGTGGCTCCGGTCGCTCGCCACCCCTGACCGACCTAGTTCGAAGGGATCTTTTCGGTTCGTTGGATCGAGTCGATGCACTCAAACGCGTGCGCCACGGCTTGCTCGACGGACATTCCCTGACCGTGCTTCCACGCCGCAGCGAAGCGATCGGCTTGGAGGTTCCTGCTGAGGCTCGACAACGTTTCCTCGTGAAGAGCGAGGCCAACAGGTTCCATTACGGCTTCCGTTCCTTCGCGGAGCGCATCGGCTCCGCCCAGCATGACGGCTGCTTCCTTATGATGGAGCTGCGCCGCGGCCACGGCAGCTATGTCCTCCAATGTGTCTGCCACGCCTTGGACATCGAATTGCTGGTGCGTCCGCTGCAGCGCCTCTCGCATGAGTGGAAGCGCTTCCTGGAAACGGCCCTCCCGGGCCGAGAGATGCCCCAGGTTGGCCACGTTCAGCAGAACGCCGCGCGAATCGTCCGCCTGGCGCGAGAGTCGAAGTGCCTCGTCGATGACCGAGTGGGCTTGCGCATAGTCGTGCCGCGCGATCATCAGGAACCCCAGCATCCCGAGCGTCTCCCTCACCAAGGAGTCATTTCCGCTGCGCGAAAACACGGCTAGAGCCTCGCGGAGTAGCGACTCGGCTCTGTCGTAATCCTCCGCGTCGCCCGCGACGATGCCCAACACGAGCAGCGCTTCGCCGGCCAGCGTGTCATCGCCGATGCTTCTGGCCACGCTCAAGCTCGACTCTGCAAACGTGTGAGCCTGCTCGAGATCGCCCTGTCGCTCGGCAAGCCCGGCTACGTCGCGCATGGCTCGTGCTCGCGCCGCCGGTGCCTGCTCTCCGCCGGCTTGCAGCGCAGCCTCAAGCCAGCGCTGCCCCTCACCGAATGGCCCACGGAAGGTGCAGAGACGTGCGTAGGCGCTCGCGAGTAGCAAGCTCGTTTCAGACTCTCCCCTGTCGAGTGCCCACCTCATTGCCTGGCGGAGGTTCTCTCGCTCGGGCTCGAGTTGTCGTGCCCCTTCGGATCGGTCTATCGCGTCGAGCGCTTCCTGGGCGAGACGGACCAAGAACTCCGCGTGCCGATGCTGCAGCGATTCTCTCTCGCCGGATTCCGCCAACTGCTCTCGGGCGTACTCGCGGATCGTCTCGAGCATGAAGAAACGGCCGCCCTCGCTCCGACGGAGGAGGCTCTTGTCGAAGAGCGATTCGAGCGTGTCGAGATCAGCGTCGAGGACCGCGACAGCGGCCTCGAACGTCCAGGTCCCTGCGAAAACGGCGAGGCGGTAGAAGAGCGCTCGCTCTTCTTCGGCCAGGAGGTCGTAGCTCCACTCGATCGCGGCGCGGAGTGTCTGCTGTCGCGGGTCGGCGTCCCGGCCGCCCTTGAGGAGGTCGAGCCGCTCGGACAAGCGGGCAAGCAGTTCCGCAGGAGAGAGCATTCGCGCGCGGGCAGCGGCAAGCTCAATCGCAAGCGGCAGACCGTCGAGCCGTCTACAGAGTTCGCGTATATCCTCGTTCGGCTTCAGCCGGGCGCGTTCGCAGAAGAGAAGGGCGCCGTCGTCCTCGGCAAGCGGCGGGAGCTCGTATTCGACCTCTCCCTGTACGCGGAGCACTTCCCTGCTCGTGACCAGGGCCGTCAAATTGGGACAGGCTCGGAGCAGATCTGAAAGATCGCCCGCCGCCTCAACGACCTGTTCGAAGTTGTCGACGAGCAAGAGCATCTGCTTGGTTGCGATGTGTTCGCGAAGCCCGTTCTTCGACCCGATTTCCTGCCCGACGGAGTCAAGCACGAGCGCGGGGTCGCGAAGGGTTGCGAGCGGTACCCAGAAGACTCCGTCTCGGTAGTCGGAGAAGCGCTCCTCCCGTGCCCGACGCGCGAGCTCGAGCGCGAATCTGGTCTTACCTGCTCCCCCCGGACCTATCACCGTGAGTAGGCGCGTCTTCCCAAGCGCGCGATCCGCCGCAACTAGCTCTTCTTCTCTGCCCAGGAAGCTCGAGGTAGGCGTCGGCAGGTTCGTGTTGGCAATCGTCTTGAGAGGAGGGAACTCCCCCTCGCCGAGCTGGAAGAGCGACACCGGCTGGTCGAAGTCCTTCAGACGATGAGTGCCGAGCGGAGCGAGTGAGGACTTGTCTCCGACAAGCTCTGCGGTCACCGGCGACACGACGACCTGGCCACCGTGTCCGGCCGCCGCGATTCGGGCAGCTCGATGAACGTCTGCGCCGACGTAGCCCTCTGCGGTTACAAGCGGCGTCCCGGTATGCACACCCATACGCACGCGGATTGGCCCCGAGGCAAGCTCCTTCGTGATCGTCCGTGCAGCTTCGATTGCCCGCGCCGCCTCCGCGAACGCGACGAAGAACGCGTCTCCCTGCGTGTCGACCTCGACGCCACCGTACATCGCGAACGCAGCTCTCATGACCTGCCTGTGCTCGCTCAGTTCATCGGCGTAGGCTTCCGCGCCCAGTTCATGGAGAAGGCGGGTGGAACCCTCGATATCTGTGAAGAGGAATGTGACGTTTCCCGAGGGAAGGTCCGCCATGCCGGTCCTATGATGGGACAAAGACGGTCTGGTAGCTAGACGCACCGCTCCCAGTTACTTCCGAGGACCCCGTTGAGGTCGCTCAGTCCGGTCGATAGTTCGGTCGCGTGCCGGTCCAGCGTGAGAGTGCGGGGGCCACGGCCCGCGGTCCGGCGCGGCGCCAACGGGTTCGCGGGTGAGCGTCGGAGTTAGGCCCATCGATCCTCAGGTCTCTATCCCCGACGCCAAGGGCGAGTTCATCTCGCGTCCTGCCCATTCGTTCCTTCAGGGTCTCGAGGACATCAAGGAAGCCGCGCGGAAAGAAGGCGTGTTGTCGGAGGCTTACTTCCCGCTTCTCGATCGTCTCGATCCCGCGCTCCTCGACTACTGCCGACACGCTATCGACCGCGCTGAGGACTTCGACCGGAAGTGGTTGGAGCGTTACCAGTGCGTAGGCGACCCGCAGCAGGCCGCGAGGATTGCGAAGGAACTCGGGGACGTCAGGCGTCGATTGTCTGGTAGTCAGAACCGCAGCGTTTCAGGGGCCGTCCCGGGTCGTCCGGTCGACAAAACCTTCGATATTTCCGGACCTGTCGCCTACCGAGGCGACCCGCGTCCATCTCCCGTCATGCAGAAGTGTCCTACACGCAGGGGGTTTTGGCTCGACGGAGCGGCACAGGAGTCGAACCTGCCTAGCGTCGGGCTATGACGCCG
>JALYST010000073.1 GCA_030854665.1 Actinomycetota bacterium | reverse complement strand
TGACGCGCTTGCCGTCGCGCCGTGGCTCCTTCTCTCCGTCGAGCGCGCGCAGGACCCGCTCCGGCGTCGCCGGCAGCTGGGTCACCCAGACGCCGACGGCGTCGTAGATCGCGGACACGATTGCCGGGGGCTGCGCATTGTTCGCCATTTCGCCGATCGCCTTCGCGCCGAACGGCCCGTCCTCGGAAGGGTTCTCGATGATCAGGTTGTCGACATCGGGCAGGTCTTCGAGTGATGGCGCGAGGTAGGCGCCGAACTCGCCGCCACGGTGGTCCGTCGACGGGTAGTAGGGATACGCCTCCTCCAGCAGGCCGAGGCCGAGCCCCATCATCGCGCCGCCTTCGATCTGGCCCTCGACCAGCGTCGGATTGATCGCGCGGCCGACGTCGTAGACCTGGATCAGCCGTTCGACCGTCACCTCGCCCGTCTCGTCGTCCACCTCGACTTCCGCCACGCAGGCGGCGTAGGAGATCGCGGAATGCGGCTCGATCTCCACGGAGCCGTCCTCGTCGCTGACGTCGGCGTACGGCTTCAGCGCCGCACCGGTGCCGGTGATCAGCTCGCCGTAGTTCCAGGTTGCGGCGGCGGCCACTTCCGGGATCCCGATCTTACGGTCGGGAGCTCCCTTGGCAACGACCTCGCCGTCCACGATGTCGAGATCGCCGGGCGCGATCTCGAGCTCCTTCGACGCAATGTCGAGGATGCGTTCACGTGCTTGCTCGGCCGCGAAGCGGACCGCGTTGCCGCCGATGAACGTGCCGCGAGAGGCAAAGCTCCCGGTGCATACGGCGGACGAATCAGTGTTTGTGTTGTCGTTGGTGACCCAGTCGAAGGGGACGCCGAGCGCGTCCGCGACGATCTGTGCGTGGACGGTCCGCGATCCCTGGCCGATGTCGACCGTGCCGGAGAAGACATCGACGCGGCCGTCGGGCTTGAGCTTGACCCAGGCCTGGCTCGGGTCGCCGTTCTGGTTCATGCCGGTGGGGTACTCGATCGTCGCGATCCCTCGGCCCTTGTGCTTCGCCATTACCGCCCCCCTCCGTTCGACGAGGGCTCCGGTCCGGCGAGCTGGGCGACGAGATGCTCCGGGAGCAGGTCGCCGGTGCGACGCTCGTTCGTCATCGACTTGTATTCGGGCGGGAGGTCGTAGCCGACGCGGTCTGCAGCGGCGAGTACGACCGGGACGGTCGACGGATCCTTGAGCACGACTCGATTCGGAGTCGTGTCGCCGATCCGGTTCGCGTTCTTCAGCCGCAGCTGGAGCGGATCGATCCCGAGCACCTCGGCGATCCGGTTCATGTGCGTCTCCACGGCAAACGAGACCGACGTCACGCCGAAGCCGCGCATCGCCGTCGTCGGCACGCGGTTCGTGAAGACCACGAAGCCGTCGAAATGAACGTTCGGGATCGTGTACGCGCCGGTGTGGTGGAACGCATGCTTCGTCACGCCGTACGGTGAGAAGCGAGCGTATGCGCCCCCGTCGTGGAGCGTGGTCATCCTGCGCCCGAGAATCCAGCCGTCGCTGGTGACGGCGTCCGCCAGTTCCATATGCCACGGCGCGCGGGTCGATGATGCAAGGAACTCCTCTTCTCGTGTCCAGCGCCACTTCACCGGTCGCTTGGCCTTGAGCGCAAGCAGCGCGGAGATCGTCTCGCTCGCGGTGTCGACCTTGCCGCCGAAACCGCCGCCGACGGTCCCGCCGACGAACTTCAGCTTGTTCAGCGGCCACTGGAGATGCGCCGCGACGACGCCCATCGAGAAATACATCGCCTGGGTGCACGAGTAGATCGTCAGGCGCCCGTTCGCCTCCGGGACGACGAGGGCGGTCTGCGGCTCGATCGGACAGTGCTCGATCGCCTGCGGGCGGTAGACGCCCTCCACGATCGTGTCCGCTCGCTCGAACGCCGCATCGATGTCGCCTTTGCGCACGCGCCTGTGGTTGTACGAGCCGAAGTGGGGATACACCGGGCCCCACTGATGAATGTTCGGCCAGTCGGCATCCATCGCCTTGCGGATGTCGAAGAACGCCGGGCGCTCCTCGTATTCGATCTCGATCAGGTCGACTGCCTCGCGGGCGGTGTCCTCGTCGACAGCCGCGACCGCCGCGATCGGCTGGCCTTTGTACCGGACTTCGTCGACGGCGAGCAGCGGCTCATCGGCAGGGATCCCGAGCGCCTCGAGGTGCCCGTAGACATTGTGCGGGACGTCTTTGTGAGTGACGATCGCATGAACGCCGGAGAGCGCCTCCGCCCTGCTCGTGTCGAGGCGCTTGATCGCCGCGTGCGGGTGCGGCGAGCGCAGCGCCTTCGTCCAGAGCGTGCCGCGAACGCGGATGTCGTCGACGTACTGCGTCTGCCCGGTGACGTGTGCGAGGCCGTCGTACCGCGGCAGTCGCGCGCCGACGGCTTTCACGCTGGGCTCCCTGGAATCAGCACTACCGCCTCCTCGGGCTCGAAGCTCGGCTCGACCTTTTCGGGATGGACGTCGCCCTTCGCGGCCGCTTCGACCGCGCTGACGATCTTGATGTAGCCGGTGCAACGGCAGACGTGGCCGGAAAGCCCCGACAAGATCTCTTCGCGGTTCGCCTTCGGCGTCCGGTCGATCAGAGCGGTGGCCGCCATGATGAAGCCGGAGGTGCAGAAGCCGCACTGTGCGGCGTAGTGCTCGTCGAAGGCGGCCTGCACCGGCGACAGGTCGTCCGCCGCGCCCAGGCCCTCGACCGTCGTGATCGTGGCACCGTCGACTGCGGCGAGCGGCAGGAGGCACGACCGTCGCGCCTCGCCGTCGACCAGGACCGTGCAGGCACCGCAACCGCCCTGGTGGCAGCCGGCCTTGGGGCTCGTGATGTCGAGCTCCTCACGAAGCGCGGTGAGGAGCGACGTAAGCGGCGGACTGTGGAGATCGTGCTGCTCGCCGTTGACCGTGAGTCTCATTTGCCTCCTCCAAGGTCGTCGAGTGCTCGCTGAACCAAGATGGGGAGCAGCCGCTTCCGGTACCAGGCCGACGCGAGCGCGTCGTCGGAAGCCTCGGCGTCGTCGAGCGCCTTCTGGCACGCCTCTTCCGCTGAAGCGCCTCCCGCGAGTGCGTCCTCGACCGAGCGTGCGCGCAGGCCGTGACGTCCGGCCCCACTGAGGCCGACACGCACCCCGGCGGAGGTCTCGGCTGCGCAGACGGCGAGAATCGTGTACGCGTGCGCGTGCGGCCTGTTGGCCGCTGCATAACCAGAGCGTTGTGGCTCTTCGAACTCGACTTCGAGCAGCAGTCGTCCGCCGGGAGCGGCCACGAAGTCCTCGATCGGCTCGGTGCGCTCGCCGCCCTTGCCGACCGTCTTGACCTGAGCGCCGAGAGCGATCAGCGCAGCCTGCAGGTCGCCGCGGGGGGTTGCGCCCCCGGCCGGCGCGCAGAGATTTCCTCCGAGCGTCGCCTGGGCGCGAATCTCATAATCTGCAACGTTGCGTGCCGCGGTCCCGAGCGGCTCGGGCGCTTGCTCGAGCTCGGCCACCGTCGTCATGGCGCCGATCGTCAGAGAGCCGCCGTTGCGCTCGACTCCCGACAGCCCGGCGTTCTGCAGCAGCAGGACACGTTCCGGACGGAGCCGTCCATAGTTCAGCTCGGGCATCAGGATCGTGCCGCCGCCGAGCACGGTCACGCCCGAGCCGTCGCCGAAGGCAGCGACCGCCTCTGCCCGCGAGGTGGGGGCGATGACCTGGGCTTCTGCAAGAGATGTCGCTGGCACTCCCCGCTCCCTCCTCGAACGCTCTAGCCGAGCCGGATTGTGTCACCGCACGCGCGGAGGGCGCAACAGAGGGCGTCCGGCGCTTCTCGTCGCGGTTATCGTGAGAGACGTGGCATTCGCGACGATCGACGAGCTGGAGGCCGGCCTCAGAGGCGCGAAGTACCTGCCCGAGCGTGGCCTCTCGACCGCGCTGTACCTCTCGCTCGCACTCGAGAAGCCGTTGCTCCTCGAGGGTGAGGCGGGCGTCGGCAAGACCGAGGCGGCCAAGGCGCTTGCGGAGGCCACGTCTTCGCGGCTGATCCGGCTGCAGTGCTACGAGGGGCTCGACGTCGCACATGCGGTGTACGAGTGGAATTACTCACGGCAGCTCCTGCACATTCGCGCGGCGCAAGAAGGGACCGTCTCCGAGCAGGAGCTCTTCGGCCCTGACTTCCTGATCCGGAGACCCCTGCTCGAAGCGATCGAGAGCAAGGAGCCGGTCGTGCTCCTGATCGACGAGATCGACAGGGCGGACGACGAGTTCGAAGCCTTCCTGCTCGAGATGCTGTCGGACTTCCAGATCACGATTCCGGAGATCGG
>JALYST010000041.1 GCA_030854665.1 Actinomycetota bacterium | reverse complement strand
CCACGACAACGCCGATCGCGATCGCCGCCAGGACGACGCCGTACTCGGCCATCGTCTGACCCTCCTCGACGGCATAGCGTGCGCGGAGGTAATGGACCAGATCCTTGAACGACATGGATTCACCCCCTTTCGGCATCTCGAGCGCGCGCTGCGCGCGGTGAAAGCATGGAGGTCATGTGTGTGGAATCGACTCGAATTTCGGCGAAGCTCGCTGACACGCTTGAGTCCCTTTCATCTCGAGGCGCGCCGCTTCGCCCTCCGGTCAATCTCGTCCCGTTCATCGCCGTGCGACCGTCCAGCGCGTATCCCCCGCGTGGGTGATCTGCCGCGACGTTCCCCTATGTGAGGGAGTTGGCTGGGCCCGGCTGGGATCGATAGTCCAAAAACCGTAAGCGGCTGCGGAACCACGCAGAGATTCCGCGCCCGAAGTGGCGGCCAGGGCGCTTTACCGAAGGAGCAATGGCAATGCCACGACGGTTCATTCGAAGTAACAACTGGGAGTTCGGCGGTCAGCCGACTCCCGAAGAGGGCGAGTCCGGCGAGCCCAAGTCGAGGAAGCGTCGGCTCGCCACTACGCTCGTTTTCACCACGCTCTTCTTCGCGGGCGCGTCATTCGCCGCTGTTGCGGGCAACCAGCTCAGTCCTCAGAACCCTCTGAATGGGGAAGCCAGCCAGCAGCTCGCCAGCGACACGACTACGACGACCGACGCCGAGGCACCCCCGGCTGCGACCGAAGACGTCTCAGCGGCAGCTGCACCGGCCGATGTGAGCTCCGACGCCACGGCGTCAGAGGACGCAACCGCCACGCCTACCGAAGAAAGCGTCGACCAGCTGGCGGCAGATCCGACGCCGCCTCCGAACTCCACCGCGGCTTCGACAGCTGACGCGGCAGCGGCTCCCGCCGATACAAGCGGGGCAAAGCCGTCCGCGAAGGCGTCCGCCAAGGCCGCTCGTGGCTGGAAGAAGACGAAGCTGCGCACGATCCTCCTGCCGAAGCTGAAGCCGGCACCGACGCCCGAGATCGAGGGCCCGGCCGACGCAGCGACGATCTGGCTCAACTCGCAGCTCCCTGACCCGACCCCGCCTGCGCTTCGGCTCTCGCCGAAGTTCGCCTCGAACCTGAAGGCGACTGCAAAGGGCGCGGGCCTCGGTTGGGCCACGATGCTCGGCATCCTCCGTGCGCGCGGCGCAACCGGCCACAATCCGGCCGACCGCACCACGCTCCGGAAGCTCGCAACGCGGCTCGCTTCCTCCGGCCCCACCAGAGGCGACTGGGCCCGAATCGTCTCGTACTCCGGCGACACCAGCTTCGCGGACAGAGCGACAGCACTTGCGCGCTTTGACCGTGCCGTTGGGCTGGAAGGCCTGGTCAACGGGCTCGAGGCGGCAAAGAAGTCGATCGCAACCCGGCTCCTGTCGGATCGGAACGTGTCGATCTACGAGGGCGGGCGGAACGACATCGTGCAGAACAAGGTCGACGTCCGCGTCCTGACCGTCATCTCGTACCTGCGAGAGAGCTTCGGTCAGGTGACGGTGTCGTCACTCATCTCGGGCCATCGGCTCTACGCCAGGCCCGGCGTGATCTCCGCGCACATTCCCGGCCACGCCCTGGACATCGCAGGGCTCGGCGGCATTCCGATCCAGGGCCATCAGGAGCCCGGCGGGATGACCGAGCGCGCGGTTCGTGAGATCCTGTTCCTCCCGGCGGAAGTCATGCCGCGGCAGGTCATCTCCCTGCTCGGCATGGGCGGACCGTCGTTCCCGTTGGCCGACCACTACAACCACATCCATATCGGGTTCTAGTGGCCGAAGTCGCGATTCGTCGCGAAGACGGAAGCATCGTGTGTGAGCGCTGTGTCCTCGGGGACACGGCGCTCACGCGCATGCGGGGCCTGCTCGGGCGCCGCGAGCTCCCGAGCGGAGAAGGGATCCTCTTGAAACCGGCATCGTCGGTGCACATGGCATTCATGCGCTTTCCGATCGATGCCGTATTCCTCGATCGCGACCTGCGCGTGGTCAAGATCGCGGCCGACCTCCAGCCCTGGCGAGTCGCGGGGAGCCGCGGCGCGAAGGCCGTGCTGGAGATTCCCGCCGGCGAGGCAAGCCGGCGCGGACTTACGGTCGGCGACCGCTTGGTCGCCGGCTAGACGCCTTCGCCGACGTCGCCTGCGAGAGCAGCCATTCGGTTCGGATCTCGCGGGATCGGTTCTCGAGATCCCCGAGCAGGCTTCGCACCTCGTCCAGCTGCGGCCGCAGCCTCTCGACTCGGCGCAACTCCGACGCGATTTGGGCCAGCGAGCTGGCTGGATTCGAATTCAGGCGGCGCAGGCGTCGCTCGCTCGCCTGCAGCTGCCCGTTGACGGCGCGTTGCCACCCTTCGGCTTCTTCCTTCAGCGTGCGCAACTCGGTCTCCGTCGCGGGCCTGCGGTCCAGCACCTCGCGGAGTCGGTTGATCAGGGCGAAGTCGAGCGGCTCGGGCATGGACGGCTCCGACACCCTCTCAAACGCGGGCCGGAAGCGCCCTGGAGAGCACAAATCCGGGTCAAGTCGGAGGCCTTTCTCGCCGATGGCAGAAAAAGCCGCCCGTGGATGCCGCCACCCCGTTCCCGGTCACCTCTGCAAGCTCAGTCACCTTTGGCTGGGCTCGTCGCAATGCGCAGACAGTCACCGCGCTCGCGCTCTACGGGATCGCCCTCGGTTTCGCACTCGCATTGGAATTCATCCAGGACACCTGGCTTGCAATCGCGAGCGGCCGGGACATCGCCCAACACGGGCTTCCCTGGCACGAGCGACTGACCGTCGCCGCACATGGACAGTCGTGGGTCGACCAGCAGTGGCTCGGAAAGCTGTTCCTGTACTTCACGGCCAACACGGGCGGCGTTCGCCTACTCGCCTTCGTGCACATCGCGGTCATGCTCGCAGCGCTTCTTGCGGCCATCACCGTCGCACGCCGCCGCGGCGCCTCGGACGCGGCCCTCTTCTGGGTCGTGATCGCGGTTCTGCCCAGCGCGCCCTGGGGCTGGCAGCTGCGATCGCAGATTCTTGCCTATCCGCTCTTCGTCGCAGTGCTTGCGATCGTGACGACTGAACGATTCAAGCCATCGACTCGAGTTCTGGCCTGCGTTCCCATCCTCGTTCTCTGGGCAAACGTGCACGGCTCCGTCACGCTCGGCGCAGTCCTCGTCGCCGCGCTCGGGGCGATCGGCGTGTGGCGCGTAGTCCGGGACGGCGCAACAGGCCGGCGTCTGCTCCCCGCGGTCACGATCTTCTTACTACCGCTCGGCTGCCTGTTCGCGTCCCCTTACGGCTTTCATCTCCTTCGCTACTACCAGGATCTCCTCGCGAATCCCTTGCTGTCCCAGTACGTCGACGAATGGCGCGCGCCGACACTCCGGACTGCATTGATCTTCTTTGCCCTCGTTGCGGTGGTGCTCTGGCTCGTCGCGCGTCACGGGCGGATCCTCACGCCGATGGAACGCTTCGCATTGCTGCTGACGACGGTCGCGGGATTTACGACGATTCGTGGGATCGTGTGGTTCGGGCTCGTGGCAATCGTGGTCGTCCCGAAGCTCGTAGACAAGAGTCTGAACAGAAAGGAAAAGCGACCGAGCTCGCCTCTGCTCGTGGGGCTTGCGGCGCTCTGCGTCGGTGTCGCGCTCGTGGTGTTCGGCACGCGGCTCGCGCAGTTGCCCGACGCACTCGCCGCCAGTCACCCGGATCCGGCGGCGCGGATCGTCGGCACGCTGGCCACTCAGGATCCGAGCCTCACCGTCTTCGCGAGTGAGCGTTACGCCGACTGGCTACTCTGGAAAGAGCCACAGCTCTCCGGCCGGCTCGTGTACGACATCCGCTTCGAGCTCTTCGACAGCACGCGCTTCGCTCAGCTGGCGGACTTCCACGTCCAGGGAGAGAGACACGAGGAGATCACCGCCGGCGCGCGGCTGCTCGTCCTCGACGCTCGCGCCGACGCGCTGGCCGCCCGAAACCTTGCGGACGACGTGGGCGCAAAAGTCCTTTACAGAGACGACTACATCGTCGTGATCGAGAGACCCTCCTCCTGATCGAAACGCCGGTCGCCGCGACATTTCCGGTCGACCGCCGCTGGCGTGCCGTGTCCTTCCTGGAGGCAAACGGCCTCGTCGTCGCCGCAATCGCAGTCGTCGCGCTGTTTGCGCTCGTCCTGCTGCGCGCCGAGCTGATCGGAGACACGTGGATGATGCTCGTGAGCGGCCGCGAGGTCGCGGAGCACGGCCTCCCGCATCACGACACTCTCTTTCTCTGGACCAACGGCCGCCCGTGGGTCGATCAGCAGTGGCTTGCACAGCTCGCCTACTACGGCCTCCACGTCGCCGGCGGCGTTCGCCTCCTGCTGATCGCCAACACCTTCTTCGTCGTCGGCGCCGCCGCGATCGCGTTCACGTTCGCGCGATTGCGCGGGGCGTCGCCGCGGGCGACCTTCCTCATCGCCGTGCTGCTTCCGTTGATGGCGCCGTGGGCGCTGCAGGTGCGCACGCAGGCGCCGGCCCAGCTGCTCTTCGCCGCGACGTTCGGCCTGCTCACCCTCCGGAGCCCTCTCACGTGGACGCGCGTAGCGCTCGTCCTCGCCTTGCTCGTCGTCTGGGCAAACGTCCACGGCACGGTCGTCTTGGGTGCGGCGCTCGCGATGCTGTGCGCGCTCTTCGCCGTGAGGGCGACACCGGGAAGCCGCCGGCCCGCGCTCGCACTCCTCTGCTTGAGCCCGTTGTGTGTGTTCGCCTCGCCCTACGGATTCGCGCTCGCGGACTATTACCGCGAGTTGCTCACGAATCCGCTGCTACCGAAGTTCGTCGCCGAATGGAAGCTGAGCACACCCGGTGTGTTGACCGCTGTGTTCTACGCAGTTCTTTTGGGCGGACTATGGCTGCTCGTCAGGCACGGCAGGAAGGTCGCGGCCTACGATAAGGTCGCGCTCGCGCTCCTCGCGATCAGTGCCGTGATGGCTCTCCGCAGCATCATCTGGTTCGGGATCGCCGCAGTGATCGTGCTGACGCCGCTCGTCGACGACGCGCTCGGGGCCGCGCGGTCTCTGACCGGCAAGATGCCTGCTCGCGCGGGACTCGTTGTTGGAGTCATGGCGCTCGTTGTCGGGGCCATCGCCTTCTCGTCCTCGAGCACGTCACTCGCCCAGTACTGGCCGCGCGCAGCGGCTGACCGCCTCGCGCTCCTGACCTCGCAGCACGGCACGGCGCGAGTGTTTGCCGACGGGACCTACGCCGACTGGCTGCTGTGGCTCAGACCGGAGCTCCGGAACAGGATCGCCTACGACGCCCGCTTCGAGCTCCTCCGGCGTGGTGAATTCACGAGGCTCTCCGACTACGGCAAGAAGAAGGGCGAGCACTGGGGGCAGGCGGCAACGGGCTACAACGTCTTCGTCTACGACACGGGCGCAGGTCATTGCCCGGGGACATGCGTCATGGTGTATCGCGATCGCTACGTCACGGTCGCAACGCGCTCACGCTCTTGAGAGATCGTCGAGGCTCGGCGCCGTCCGGATCGACGGGCTCCACGTCCCCCACACCGCAAGCACGACACCGGCCGCGGCGAAGACCGCGATCGTCGCGCGTGCCGACACGGTGCTTAGCAGCACGCCGGCCGTGAGCGGGCCGAGCGGCGCGATCAGCAACGCAATGAGGGTCGTCACGGATTCCGCGCGGCCGAGCAACCGGTCGGGCGTCATCGCAATCCGGTAGCCGTGAACGACCGAGTCGGTTGAGGGAATCGCGAGAGCCGTGGGCAGGATCCCGGCGGTCAGGACGTAGACGCTCGGCCAGACGAGAAAAACCGCGCAGCCGAACCAGGTCCAGAGCTCGAGCAGCAGAACGGCCCGGATTGGAAGCAGGCGGCGCACGAACGGCGACAGGAGCGAACCGAGCAGCAAGAACGCACCGAAGGCGGCGACAAGCACGCCGACCTCTCCGCCTGACAGCCCCTGCTGCTTGCCGATCACGACCACCGCGAGCAGCACGCCGGGCCCGATGAAGTTCGCCAGCCCGAAGAGCAGCGCGCAGGTTCGCAGGAACGGCCGGCTCCAGACGAAGCGGAAGGCCTCGGCGAGCCGCGAGCTCATCGACGTGAGGTGAGGTTCGCGTTCCTCCTGGAACGGTGTTCGCATCGCGAGCAGCGAGAGGGTCGAGAAAGCGTACGAGACCGCGTCGACGAGGAACGGGAGGCCGCGTGCGACCCCGAAGAGCGCGCCGCCGAGCGGCGGTCCTGCGAGCCCCACGACTGCCCCCCGGCCTGTCTCCGCGGCCACGGCTGCCGGGATCTGGTGCGGCGGCGCGACGGCACGCAGCGCGCCCGGTTGAGAGCCGCGGAAGAGGGCAGAGCCGCTGCCCTCGACGAACGCAACGACCACGATCTCCCAGAAGGCAACTCGGTCGAGCAAGATCGCCGCGGCGAGGCTTCCGAGCGCGAGCATGCGCACGACGTCGGCCGCGATCATCAGCCGCCTGCGGCTCCAGCGGTCGGCCGCCAAACCCGCGGGCAGCGTGAGGAGCGCCCAGGCGAGGGTCCGCGCGAACCCGACGATTCCGGCTTTGGCGGGCGAATGCGTGACTGCAAGCACAAGCAGCGGGTAGGCGATCGACGTCGACGACGAGCCGGCGTTCGACAGCAGCTGCCCGACCTGCAGCAGCATGAAGTCGCGGTTTCGTCGCAGCGGGACGGCTATCACGCGTCGAAGTTTTAGTCAGACACGCCGGGGCGTGGCGCGGAACAGGACGACCGACGTGACGATCATCCAGATCCAGACGATCGGGACCGGGATGCTCGAAAAAGCGCCGGCCACGTCGTGGAAGGTACCGCTCGCCCCGAGGCCACCCACGTCCAGGATGCCGCCGATGACGAGGAGCGAGCCGCCGAGGACGCCCAACCAGCCGAGCCACCGCGGGAACAGGCGCGAGAGGATCATCGCGATCGAGCCCGCGAGGACGGAGACGCCAATCGGTCCGAACACGAGCTCGAACACGACCTCGCTGACCGCGTCCAGTGTGACGACTGCGCTCTGATCGCTGCCGGCGTCCGCGACCCAGGCCGCAGCGGCGGTCATCCCGAACGAGATCACCTCGATCGCCACGCTCAGCGCCATCGCAGCCACCGCGACGTTTGCGAACAGGCGCTCGCGTCGCAACCCTCGGAATGCATCGCGCAGGCCGAGCGCGAATATGACTCGGCCGAACAGGACTACGCTGAACCATCCCGCCGCGACACCGATCGCCTGCGGATGGTCGTAGGCGGCGACGATCGCACCCGGATCGCGTCCAAGCTTGTCCGTCGGGACCGAGGGGATCATCACGATCGCAACCCATTCGAGGAAGTACACGACCGCCCCGACGAGCGCGATCCGGTTACCGACCAGTTGTCCTCGGGTCGATTCCATGGCGGGTGAGTCTCCCGCACCTAGTCGGTAGCGTCAACCGGGGAGCGTGGAGAGGCGCCGAGCGGATTCGAACCGCTGTACGAGGCTTTGCAGGCCTCTGCCTAACCACTCGGCCACGGCGCCGTGCCGCCGGCCATGGTAGGCACAGACAGACTCTGTGACCAGGAATCAGAGCAACTCGCCGCAAGCGCTCCAGGGAAGGGACGCCCGGAAGTCATCGCGCTCGGCGCAGCCGAGCGGACTTCCGGGCATGATTACGCGGCGACGCTCGAGAACTGCGGGATGATCTCGTCGCCGTACGCCTTCAACGTGTGCTCCTGGCCCTGCGTCATGAGGTAGATGTTGAACTGGTCGACGCCGATCGATTCGAGCTCCTTCAACTTCTGCGTCGCCTCCGCGACGTTACCGAGCACACAGAAGCGGTCGACGATCTCGTCGGTGACGAACTCACCGTGTGCGGCCCCGACGCGCGAGTGGTCCTTGTAGTCGTAGAACTTCCGCGCCTTGACGAACTCCGTGAGGTCTTTCGGGATCTCCGAGTCCTCGCCGTAGCGCTCGATGAGATCCATGACGTGGTTCGACACCATCGCCGGGAACCAGCGCGACTGCTCGCGCGCGTCTGCGATGTCGTCGGAGATGTGACTGGGCGCGCCGACGATGCACTTGAGCTCGCTCGGGTCCCGGCCGGCCTCCTCGGCCGCGCGACGTGCGGTGTCCATGATCCATTGGATGATCACGGGATCCGCGAGCTGGATGATCACGCCGTCGGCGACCCGGCCGGCCACGGCGAGCGCCTTCGGCCCGTAGCCCGCGATCCACATCGGGATGTCGGGCAGCTCCTCGCGCACCCATTTCAGCTCGAGCTCCTTCTCGTTCCAGTCGACGGACCGGCCGTTCATCAGGTCCTTGATCATCGCGCAGCGTTGCTCGAACTCAGCGACCTTCACCGGTTTCAGTCCGACCACCCGGCGCGAAGAGTCGCCGCGACCGATCCCCATCACCATCCGGCCGTCGGAGATGTCCTGCATCGTGGCGTACCAGCTCGCCGTAATCGTCGGGTCGCGGATGCCGGGATTTGTGACGAAGTGGCCGAGCTTGATCTTGCTCGTCTGCGCGGCCGCCAGAGGCAGCGTCGCGTAGGACTCTTCCCAGAGGATGTGCGAGTCGTAGGTCCAGGCGTACTCGAACCCGTGCTGCTCGGCGAGCTTCATCAGCTCGATCATCCGCTGGTACGGCGGGTCCGGCAGGACGGTTACGCCGAAGCTGAGCATCGATCCTCCCTGGTTGCTGGCAGGGGAACGAGCATACCGCCGCGAAAACGAATCGAACAGTGGCCTGGCCCTACGTCCTGTTCGCTTTTGCCGCCGGTGTCGCGCTGCCCGTGCAGTTCGGGATCAACGCGCAGCTTGCCAGCTGGTTGGACAGTCCGGTGCGGGCCGCGTTCGTGTCGTTCCTCACCGGCGCGACCATCCTCGGGGTGGCCGCGGCACTCCTCTTCAAGCCCCTGCCTTCCGGAAGCCGACTCGGTCACGCACCGTGGTGGGTGTGGGTTGGCGGCGCATTCGGCGCGTTCTACGTCGTCGCGTCGATTGTCGCGGCGCCGCGGCTCGGCGCGGCAACCGTCGTCGCCGTGATCGTCGCGGGCCAGTCGATTGCGTCCCTTGTGGTCGATCACTTCGGCTGGGTCGGATTCGAGCCCAGGCACGTAAGCGCCGGCCGTCTCGTCGGCATGGTGCTCGTCGGAGCCGGCGTGGCTCTGGTGCGGTTCTTCTAGGCGCCCGTTTCCTCTCATCGGGAACGGCTTGCCGGCCGATAGAGGTAGGGCCGCCATGGAGCAGACCCTCACCCACCGAGGCGCGCGGGTACTCGCCTGGCTCGAGCGCGAGAGCCTGCCCGTTACCGTGTTCGGGCTGTTCGTGTGCGGGCTGATCGTACGCCTGCCCGACCAGCTCCGTCAGGACGGCTGGCTTGCGCTCGTCAGCGGCCGCCTGGTGGCCGACTCCGGACTCCCAAGCACGGACACGCTCACTGCCTGGACCGCGCATGTCCAATGGGTGGATCAGCAGTGGCTCGGCCAGCTCTTCCTCTATCGGCTCGCCTCGAGCGGGAACCTCCGGCTAGTCATGCTCGTCCATGTCGGCCTGCTCGCAGCCGCGATGGCCGCGGCTTTGGCGGCAGCACGGTGGCGGGGCGGCTCCGCGCGCAGTGTCGGGCTCGTTGCGGCGCCGGCGCTCGTCGTGATCCTGATGTCCGCGCAAATGCGCACGCAGACGCTGGCGTACCCGTTGTTCGTCGCCGCCGCCTGGCTGCTGATCGCGGATGCGCGGGCGCCGTCACGTCGCGTCCTCCTAGTTCTTCCCATCCTCGTTCTCTGGGCGAACGTTCATGGCTCCGTCGTGCTGGGCGCTGTTCTGACGAGCGTGGGCGGCGTCTTGCTCGTCGTACGTGCAGTGCGGGAAAGAGTCGGCTCGTCGAGAGAGTTGCTACTGCGCGGAACGCTTCTAGCTGTTGCGCCCAACGTCTGCATCTTCGCCTCACCGTACGGCTCGTCGCTCTTTCACTACTACGCCAGCACGGCATTCAACTCGTCCTTCGGCCGCGTCGTCAGCGAGTGGCAGCACTCGTGGCCGTCGATCCTGACACTGCCTTTCTACGTCCTCGCAGCCGCGGGCGCCTGGTTGTTCTGGCGGAACAGGCGCGTCGTCACGACTTTCGAGCAGCTTGCGCTGCTGCTTCTCTTCGTCGCGGGAATCGCCGCACTGCGAAACATGGTGTGGTTCAGCTTCTTCGCGCTCATCGTCCTGCCGTTGCCGCTCGGAAAGCGACTCGGTACGGTCCGCGGCAAGGAGTCGACAGTGGTCAAGACCGCGCTCGCCGCGGCTGCGATCGCGGCGGTTTCGGTTGCCGGCGCGGCGGCCGCCTCGCGGCCCGACTCGTGGCTCACGAGCTCGGTCTATCCCACCGCAGCGGCGGACGCCGTCGGCGCGGCCGCGGCGACGGATCCCGCAGCTCGCATCTACTCGGACGTGCGCTACGCAGACTGGCTTCTGTGGACGAGACCGGAGCTCGCCGGGCGCATTGCTTTCGATGCACGCTTCGAGCTGCTGTCGAACGAAGAACTCGAGCGGCTCTACCGCCTACAGAACAGGTTGACGCCGCAGTGGAAAGACGCCGTGGCGGACCACCGCCTGGTCGTCCTTCCTCACGGGCAAGGATCGGCGACGGCGCGTGCACTGATGACCGAGAACGGTGTGCGCCAGATCTACCGGGACAACTCTGTCGTGATCCTGCTTCGCCCGCTTTCCTAGCTCTTCGCAGCAACTCGTTCGATCGTCTTCGACGTGAGCTTGTCGAGCGCCTGCACTGCGAGCTCGAGGTGCTCCTCCTTCGTGTCCTCCAGTTTCGTATGCGACAGGCCGCGGAGTGACTGGACGAACAACATCACCGTGGCGACACCGGCGCGTGCAACCTCCGCGGCGTCGTGGAGCGGCCCGCTCGGCAGGCGATGCGAGTCGCTCGTCAACTCCCTGATCGACTCTTCGGCAAGCTCGATCAGCGCGTCGTCGAAGAGGATCGGCTCGATGTTCCAGATCCGCTGCCACTCGACCTCGATGTCCTCGTCGCGCGCGTACTGCTCAGACGCGCGCTTCGCCTCGTCGAGCATGCCGGCCAGCTTCGCCGCGTCGAGATGACGCTGGTCGAGGAGGCATTCCGCGGTCTCGACGACTGAGGTGACGATGCCGGGCTTCGTAACGACACCGCCCATCGTGCAGACCGCCCCCTCCCCGGACTTCTTCGCGATCTCCCGGATCTCGAGCTCCAGTCGAGCGGCGCCGGCGAGTGCGTCGCGGCGCTTGTCCATCGGTGTCGAGCCGGCGTGGGCCGCCTGGCCGCGGAAGGTGACCTGATGGCGCTCCACGCCGAACGTTCCCAGGACGACACCGAGGGGGAGATCGAGCGACTCGAGCACAGGGCCCTGCTCGATGTGGAGCTCGAGGTAGGCAACGGCGCCGACGAGCTCGCTGTGCGCATCAAGCGCCGAGTCGAGGTCGACACCGTGCTCACGTAGTGCGTCCGGCAGCCCGATCCCGTCGGCGTCCTTGCGAGCCCGAAGCTCGCCCTGGTCTGCCATCGAGCCGGCCGCCGCCGACGAGCCGAAGAGCGAGCGGCCGAACCGGGCGCCTTCCTCGTCGGCCCAATTGACGAGACGCACGGTGACCGGCGACGTCCCCTCCTCGGCAATCCGGCGCAGGACCTCGACCCCGGCTACGACGTTGAGGGCGCCGTCGAGCCAGCCTCCGTTCGGCACGGAGTCGATGTGCCCGCCGATGAGGACGGCCTGGTTGGAGGCGCCGCGCAGCGTGAACCACTGATTGCCGGCTGCGTCGACCAACTCCTCGGCCCCGCTCTCCGCGACCTTGCCCCGCAGCCACGCCCGCGACCGCTCCCACGTCTCCGTCCATGCGACCCGCTGCGCGCCGTTCTCGTCGCCCGTCAGCTCCTGGAGCTCGCGAAGCTCGTCGACGGTCCGGCGGGGCTGCAGCGGCACGCGGCGACTCTAACGTGGTAAGCATCGCCCGATGTCCGCGATCGCGGTCGAGCCTTCCAGGCGGGGGTTTCGCGCACTGCCGCGCGCTGTCGCGCGCGCACTGCTGCTGCCCGTAGGCCTCGCTGCCCTCTGGGGGCTCTGGGAGGCGTACCGCTGGCTCGGCATACGTGGGGACTGGACGTGGCCGTTCAGGGTCAACGACACGAACATGCCGCACATCAGCAAGATCTGGCACGCATTCGGACAGCCGCTGCAGCCAGACGGGCCGCCGCTGCGGCACTACCTCTGGCACTACTCGCTGTTCACCGGCAAGGAGGCGCTCGCCGGCTTCGCACTCGGTGCGCTGATCGGCTTCCTGCTCGCCGTCGTCCTGGCCCACTCAACCCTGCTGCGGCGTGGTCTCTTGCCGTACATCGTCGTGTCTCAAACCGTGCCGATTCTCGCGATCGCGCCGATGGTGGTTCTCGGGCTCGGGACGAAAGGGGTCAACCCCTGGGTCGCAGTTGCAGTGATCGCCGCCTACCTGACGTTCTTCCCCGTCGCGATCAACACGCTCCGCGGCCTGCATTCACCCGACCCGCGCGCGCTGGAGCTGATGCGCTCTTACGCGGCAGGACGCTGGAAGATTCTCTGGCGACTCCGCGTGCCCGCCTCGTTGCCGTACGTCTTCTCGGCGCTCAAGATCTCGGCAACAGCGAGCGTCATCGGCGCGATCATCGGAGAGACGCCCGCTTCGCTCCAGGGCGGGCTCGGCTACGCGATCGTGAACTTCAACCAGTACTACTCGACCCAGCCCGCGAATCTCTGGGCGACGATCATCGCCTGCGCGCTGCTCGGCATCACATTCTTCCTCGCCGTGGTCGCCCTGGAGCGGCTCGTCCTCAAACGCGCGCCGGAGCACGTCGCGTGAGTGCCGTCTCGCTCAAAGGCGTCACGAAGCAGTTCAACGCGGGCGTGACCGCGCTGGACGGGATCGACCTCGATGTCGAGCCCGGCGAGTTCGTCTCCCTGATCGGGCCCTCTGGTTGCGGCAAGTCGACGCTGCTACGGATCATCGGCGACCTGACCAAACCGACCGCCGGGACCGTCCAGGTCAACGGCAAGCCGGCGGAACGCGCGCGACGCGACCACGAATACGGCATCGTCTTCCAGGACGCCGTCCTCTACGACTGGCGGACGGTGGCGAAGAACATCTCGCTTCCCCTCGAACTCCTGCGCTGGAATCGGGCACGCCGGAACGCTCGAGTCAAGGAAATGATGGAGCTCGTGGAGCTCACCGGGTTCGAGAGCCATCACCCCTGGCAGCTCTCCGGCGGCATGCAGCAGCGCGTCTCGATCGCCCGCGCACTCTCGTTCTCACCGACCTTGCTCCTGATGGACGAGCCGTTCGGCGCGCTCGACGAGATGACGCGCGAGCGGCTCAACACCGAGCTGCTGCGGATCTGGCAGGAGACAGGCTCGACGGTCGTCTTCGTGACGCACTCGATTCCCGAGGCGGTATTTCTGTCGACGCGGGTAGTCGTCATGTCGGCCCGGCCGGGACGGGTTGCGGGCATCGTCGACGTCGACCTCCCGCAACCGCGCACGAGCACGACGAGAGAGGAGCCGCGCTTCTTCGAGCTCGTCACGCGGGTACGCGAGCAACTGGCTGCCGCCGGCGCCCCGCTCGGTGAGACGCAAGAGCCCGCCCTGGTGGAAAACCTGTGAGCACGATCGTTCAGCCGGTCCAACGTAACGTCGGCCGGCGCGTCGGCCGGACGGCGCTCGACTGGATCCCCGCAGTGGCCGTCTTTGCGATCGGCATCGGAGCCTGGCAGGGCATCGTCTCGGCGTTTCACGTCCAGGAGTTCCTCCTGCCGAAGCCGACGGCAATCGGGGATGCGTTCTGGACGCAGAAGGGCGCGCTGTGGAGCCAGGGGATCTACACGTTCAAGGAGGCGCTCGGCGGCTATGCCCTGGGGTCCGGCCTCGGCGTCCTGGTCGCCCTGCTCTTTGCCGCGTGGCGCCCGCTCGCCGGGGCGTTCATGCCCTACGCAGTCGCCGCCAACGCGATTCCGATCATCGCGTTCGCCCCGATCATGAACAACTGGTTCGGCTTGCTGAATCCCTTCTCGAAGATGGCGATCGCCGCCGTGCTCTGCTTCTTCCCGGTGATGATCAACACGCTGCGCGGCCTGACCTCCGTCCATCCGTCGTCGATCGAACTGATGCAGTCCTACGCGGCGGGACGGCTCTCGATGTTTCGACGAGTCCGGATCCCAAATGCGCTCCCGCACATGTTCACAGGATTGAAGGTCGCAACGGTTCTCTCGATGATCGGCGCCATCGTCGGCGAATATTTCGGCGGGCCGATCGAGGCACTCGGCGTGAAGATCCTCAACGATTCGTCGTACGGGAACTTCACGGACGCGTGGGCCGGAATCGTGATGGCGAGCCTGCTCGGAATCGTGTTCTACGCGGTGGTGGCTCTGGCGGAGAGGCTGACGACGAGCTGGCACCCTTCGGCGAGGGCCTTCCGTTCGGAATGACATCAGGCCTGTACTAGGAGAGAATGGCGGAACGTCGGACTAGAGGAGGAAACGGATGAAGCACAGGTGGGTCGTGGGAATCGCAGTGGCCGCATGCCTGGTCGTAGCGGGTGGGGCAGCCGCACGAACACAGCTGGCGGCGAACTCGAAAGCAACCAAAGTGACCCTGCAGCTCAAATGGGTCACGCAGGCGCAGTTCGCGGGCTACTACGCCGCAAAGGCTAAGGGGTACTACTCGCAGGCCGGGCTCGACGTGAACCTCAAGGTCGGTGGCCCGACCATCACCCCCGAGCAGGTCGTGCTCGGGAAGCAGGCGGAGTTCGGCATCGACTGGGTGCCGAGCCTGCTGTCGTTCCGCGACGGCGGCAAGAAGATCATGCAAATCGCGCAGGTGTTCTCGAAGAGCGGCATGACCGAGCTCACCTGGAAGGACAGCGGCATCACGACGATCGGGAAGATGAAAGGTAAGAAGGTCGGGGTCTGGTGCTGCGGCAACGAGAACGAGCTCTACGCGGCGCTCGTCAAGAACGGCATGGATCCGAAGAACAAGAGTGACGTCACGATCGTCAACCAGCCGTTCAACATGGACCTGTTCCTCAACCGGGACGTCGACGCCGCGGCGGCGATGACCTACAACGAGCTCGCGCAAGTGCTCGAGAGCAAGAACCCGAAGACCGGAAAGCTCTACCAGCTCGCCGATCTGAACATCATCAAGATGGAGGACGCATCGAAGGGCGCCGGCACGTCGATGCTCCAGGATGAGCTCTTCGTGCGTGACGACTGGATCAAGGACAAGAAGAACCAGGCCACCGCGAAGAAGTTCCTCGCGGCGTCCTTCAAGGGCTGGATCTACTGCCGTGACCACGCGAGCGATTGCGTCAAGATCGTGCTCAAGAACGGTCCGGCGCTACCCGGCGGACACCAGCGCTGGCAGATGAACGAGGTAAACGCGCTGATCTGGCCGAACAAGCTCGGCATCGGGATCACCGATCCGAAGGCGTTCAGCCGGACGGCGAAGATCGCGCAGCAGTTCAAGGTGATCAACAAGGCGCCGTCTGGCGCCTACCGGGTCGACCTCGCCAAAGCCGCCGTCGCGCAACTGAAAGCACAGGGCGTCGACGTGTACGGCAAGAAGTGGAAGAAGGCGAAGATCAAGCTCAACGAGGGCGGGCAGTAGGACCTAGGCCGAGAGAGGAGATCCGCATGTCCGTTCTGATCAAAGGTGGCCGCATCATCACCGCGGCGGACGACTACGTCGGCGACATCTACGTCGAAGGCGAGCGGATCTCACTGATCGGCGAATCACTCGATGTCCAGGCCGAGCGAGTGATCGATGCAGCCGGGAAGTACGTGCTTCCCGGCTGCGTCGACCCTCATACGCA
>JALYST010000007.1 GCA_030854665.1 Actinomycetota bacterium | reverse complement strand
GCCCAGTGCGGTGAAGGACAAGTATTGGGCGTCGATTGCCTCCATGCGCTTGGTCCGGTCTGCGAAGTACCGCTCGATCGTGACCGCGACCGACTTCGCCTTCTCCTGCTGCAGCCGGACCAACGCGCGCTTGTTGTCCCGATAGGACGAGGAGAGCAGGTACACGCTCGTGCAGATCACCGGAACGGCGACCAGCAGCGCGCACACGGCGATGTACTTGGCCGAGAGGGACGAAAGCCACCGGCCGACCCGCTCGGTCACCGGCCGTTCCCTCACCGGAGCTAGCCTCGGTTGAAGCTGTACGTCCCGTCCCAGTGGAACAGCTTCGGGATCGACGAACTGGCCCTGACCCGCACCCGGAGTCGGAGTCCGGCAAGCGTTCCCGTGCCGTCCGAGATCGTGCACAGTCCGACCCCGGTCGCGTGACCAACGAGGCAATGTCCGGTGGCGACGCTGCCCCGCTTCACGTAGATGACCGTGTCGCTGTCCAGCGCGGTCTGACCCGCCTCCTGGACGTAGAAGATCTTCGAGCCCACCTTGAGCGCCTCGACGTTCGAGGACCTGATCGTGCAGTAGGCGCCGACGAGCCCGGTGAACCCCGAGCAGTCCTTTGTCGCGTGGAATGCCTTCGTCCCTAGGGGCGCCTGGTTCTGGGAGGATGCCGCCGTTACGGAGAACCCGAGCGCGGCCAGCAACGCGACAGCGGTCGCAAGCCCGAGAACACGCTTCGGCAACCCCGTACGGCTGGCCATCGAGGCCTCCTTTGCTCGGGTGACGAGCGTAACAGACCTTTGTGCGGGTCGTAGCGTGTTCGCCGCCGAGCTGGATCTCTTCACGATGCGCGGCTTCCACATCTCTGGCCTCCTTGGGTTGAATCGCCCATGGATGATCTTGGTTAGGAGAACCGATTGCCAGGGTGCCAGCATCCCGATCGGAGAGGTATGCCTGCACGGTGTCAGTTGCGCAGCCGCTGCAGTACAGGCGGCTTTCCATCGACGGCTCCGAACCGCTCACCGACCATTGTGGCTGGCGTCCTCGATCGGCAGCGTGAAGACGAACCGCCTGCCGCGGCCGCTCTCACTCTCCACCCAGATCCGCCCGCCGTGCAGCTCGACGAGGCGTTTCGAGAGCGCGAGTCCGAGCCCCGTGCCCTCAGAGGCGGTGGCGCTCGCCCTCGACTCGCGCGCAGCTGCTGGCGCATCAGTCGAATCTGGGTCTGTAGATCCACAGTCGCGTGCGGGATAACCCGTAGTGCGTCTCTGACGCTGGCCCGATAGTGTGTTGTCAAAATGGATGACATCGGATGGAGCCTTTGTGGAGCCCCGTGGTTGCAACTCTTGGCAACCGGTGGCAAGTCGCATCGGCGGGCAAGGCGCAGAAACAAGCCAAAACTGTTGCCGTCGGTTGCGACCGGTTGCCGCGAGGAGTACATGGTAAGGAGGGGGTCTCCGGTTCGAGTCCGGAAGAGGGCTCCTTCGAGAGAAACGCGTCATGCCGCGCCGGGGGCGCAGGACCCCCGCCCCCCGTCGCGAGCAGGCACGACCACAAACACGAGCGAACCGTCATGTGCGGGCTCCACATCGTCCAACGACACCCGTTGTCGTCGGTCGAGCTCCGCCACGAGCCGGCCGACCCAGCAGAGCCGCGATCCGTTCGATCATCTGTGTAGAGGTCAGCACGCGGGCTCACCGGCGTCAAAGGCGCCCGATTCGAGCACCCTCTAGGTCAACTCCCAATCAGGGAAATCGGTCACAGGGCGCCCGCCCCACGGAAGCGGGCAACTGCGTCCTCCTGCGCGATGAGCGGCTTCGGATACTCGGCCGTGCCGAGTTCCGGCAAGTAACGCCCCGCGTAAACGCCCTCGGGGTCGAGACTGTGCTGCTGCCGGATCGGGTTCAGCATCCGGTTAGGCCGGGTGTCCGTCCCGGTTCCGGCTACCCACTGCCAGTTGCCGGCATTGTTGGCGACATCACCGTCCACGAGGTGGGCGTAGAAGTGCGCAGCACCCTCACGCCAGTCGATGGAGAGGTGTTTTGTGAGGAACGATCCGGCGACGAGCCGCGCGCGGTTGTGCATGAAGCCCTCCCGCAGGAGTTGACGCATCCCCGCATCGACGAGCGGATAGCCGGTTCGGCCGTGCTTCCAGGCCTCGAGGGCATCGGGGTCGCTGCGCCAGCCTGCACTGCGCGGCCGAAAATCGTCCCGGGAGATCGCCGGAGCCGCGGCGAGCAACTGGTGATGGAAATCCCGCCAACAGAGCTGCCGGACGAATCCCTCGCCGCCCTCTCGCGCGAGCGCCAGCTCAGCCACCTCGCCCGGCGAAACGCAACCGAAGTGGAGGTAGGGCGAGAGCCGTGAGGTTGCATCCGCAGCGAGGTTGTCTCGCAGTTCGTCGTAGCATTCGAGCCCGTGCTCGAGCCAGCGCTCGAGACGCGCCCGGCCCGCCGCCTCGCCGCCCAGCGGCAACTCGGGGGCGGGCAAGCCGGGCACGAGCTCGCGCAGCTCCGGCAGCCTCCCAGCGGCGGCACCGCCAGGGAGCACGATCCGTTCCGGCGCCGGCAGGACAGGCCGCCGCGGCTCCAACCGCCAGCGGCGCCAGTAAGGCGTGAAGACGCGAAAAGCTTCGAAGCCGGCCGGGGAGAGCTCGCCCGGCGGGACGACGGTCACGCCGGGGAATGTCTCGAGCTCGACCCGCTCTCCCGCGAGACCGCGCCGAAGCCGCCGCTCCCGCTCCTGCGCGTACCCGCTCACGTCCTCACTCAGGAACACGCGCTCGGCCTGCACATCCCGCACGGCCCGCACAGTCTCCTCGACGACGTCTCCATGCCGAAGGGCAAGTTCGCCGCCTCGGGCGCGGAGCGAGCCGCGGAGGGACCGCAACGAGCCGAGCAGAAACGCGACCCGATTAGGCGTGCCGAACGATCTCAGCAACCCGCCGTCGAGCACGAAGAGTGGAAGCACGCGCTCGAACCGCCCGACCGCGGCGGCCAGAGCCGGATTGTCGTGGACGCGCAAATCGCGGGTGAACAAGACGACCGCGGAACCCTGCAGACGTTCCTCCAGATCCGGACGAGAGCAGGCCAGAGTACAGCCAACACGACGCACGTTTTGACTAAGGCGGGCGCGGTCAAGTCACGGTTGGGGAAGCGTTGCGGCGGAAAATTCTCGGAGCCTCGGCGGCTCTCCGCGCCTACGTCCTACGCGCATCCACCTACCCTGGACAGCTCGCAACACAGATCACAAGTTAGGTGTACAGTGGTATGCACTGGCCCTGCAGCCAGAATTCCGGCCGAAGCCCCATAAACCGCCGACGCGCCTTCTGGCGCGCGAGGCGTTCAGAGCTACGGCAAACAGAGTTCGACTCCGCAGGGTCAGTATCTCGTCGTACTCCGCGCCGTTCCGTTCTCGGGCGTTGCGGATCTCAACGGCGGCAACGGTCGAGCCGGGTGAGCCGACGGCTTGCGGTTCGAACTTCAGCCAGTCCGCTTGGTACGCGTTCACCCCGACGACGGGCGGAGGATACGGCGGCTTCGGCGTCTCCGGCGTCAATGTCTACACCGGAACATCGCTCGGCAACCTGACGAGCGTCGCCTGCGCTCAATAGCCCGGCCTGTACTTCCACGCCGACGCCGGAACGACCTACTGCCTCCAGACATACGGAGGCGGAGTCCTGGTCGATCGACACCTTCACCAACGACGACCTGGCCGCCGGCAAGGTGCGCTTCCAAGCTGTGGCCACGATCCAAGGCGCTCGCGACGCTGTGAGTGGCGACAACGTCGCTACCTCGCTTCCGACGCTCGTCAGCAACTAGCAGCAAGCAGATGGGGGGCCCGCTCCGGCGGGCCTCCCTCAGCTCGGAACGGCGAGCTCGACGAGCTCCCGGAGCACGTGGTACGCGGTCGCCTGCGCTTCCTGGATCCGCGGGATGTTCTGAGAACGGGTGACGATCACATGGTCGGCCAATTCTTCGGTCGCCACGCGGCCACCGTCGTAGCCGACCAGGGCGATCGTCGACAAGCCTCGGCGTCGTGCCTCGGCCAGCGCCTCGACGATGTTCACCGAGTTGCCGCTCGTCGAGATAGCAAGTGCGGCGTCTTCCTCTCTGCCATACGCGATTACCTGGCGTTGGAAGAGCACCTCGGAGCCGATGTCATTGGCGAGGGCTGTCAGGATCGCCGAATCTTCGGCCAAGTCAAGTGCGGGCCGCGACGGCCAGCCCTGGGGCGCGCTGTGGAAGTCGGCGACCGCGTCGGCGGAATCGGTGGCAGAGCCTCCGTTGCCGAAGGCGAGAAGCTTTCCGCCCGCGTCAAAGCGGTCGCGCAAGGCTGCTGCTGCGGCGATCAGCTCGTCACGCCCATCCGCCAGCGTCTGCAACCGCAACTCGGAGACTTCCTGCGACTTCATCAGCACCGAGCGGCGGACATCTTCCTCGACCGTTACCACGTCCGCCTCCGACCGTTCGAGGAACGGGTAGAGGAAACCGGATGCACCGGCGCCCGCCTCCGAGCCGCCGAGGTGGTCGAAGAAGACGTGGACGAGCTCCCAGAGCAGGTGGTAGGAAATCTCGGCGAGCTCCTGGCTGACGAACGGATCGTCGGTGCGCGGCTCGAAAAGCCAAGTCGCTCCGACCGAGATCGTCAAGGGACGGAAGGAGATGACTATGTCGTCAGGCTCACGCAGGAGGTCGAGGCGGTCCGGCGGCACGGCCAAGGCCGGGAGCGCCCGCTTGCCGACGATCACCGGATGGACGAACTCGACCGCGACGTGGTGGGCATCCGACCAGTCCTGCGGTGAGCCCCCTAGCGCGAGCAAACGCCCGTGACGGAGGAATCGCTCGGCCATCAGCCGGCAAACGCGCGCGAGTCGCTCCGCATGTTCGTGGAAGTACGCCTCGTTCGCACGCGTTCGCTCCTCGACATGCTGCTCGATCCGCGCCTCGAGCGCATCGATCGAGACGGTCAAACTGCAGCGACTTCCCGGGTGGCGATCCGAAGCAGCCAGTTGCGTAGGGCGTCGATCCCCTCCCCCGTCCGTGCGCTCACGAGCAGCCGCTCGACTCCAGGATGCACCGCGTCGAGGTTGTACAGGTAGCGGTCGAGATCGAAATCGAGGTGCGGAAGCAGGTCGATCTTGTTCACGATCACCAACTCACAGGCGCGGAACATCAACGGGTACTTCAGCGGCTTGTCCTCGCCCTCGGCCACGGAGGAGACCATCACGCGATGGTCCTCGCCGACGCGGAACTCCGCTGGACAGACGAGGTTCCCCACGTTCTCGATCAGGAGGAGGTCGAGCTGCTCGAGGTCGAGGGACGGAAGGGCAGAGCGCACCATGTTCGCGTCGAGGTGGCACTCACCGCCGAATCCTGGGTCCGTGTTGATCTGCGTGACAGGGACATGGAGGCTCGCTAGTCGGTCTGCGTCGAGCGTCGTCTGCACGTCACCTTCGAGCACGCCTACGCGAACGTCGTCAAGTATCCGAAGAACTCGTTCCAGGAGGGATGTCTTTCCCGCCCCGGGCGCGCTCATGATGTTGACGACGGTGACCCCTGCTCGATCGAAGTCGGCGCGGTTGGCAGCGGCGATCGTCGAGTTCGCATCGAGGACGTCCTCGAGCACTTTCACGCGGGTGCGATGCATGCTTCCTCCTTCTCCTCGATCTCGATGGACTCGACCTCCAGCTCGTTGCCGCGGACGACGGCCACGTCCGTTCCGCCGCACGCCGGACACCGGAACAGTGGCGCCTCCAGCGTCCACTCGTGAGCGCAGAGCGCGCAGGCGAGGACCGCCGGGACAACTTCGAGCTCTAGCCGGGCCCCGTCGCACACGGTCCCACGCGTCACCAGATCCCAGTAGAACTCGAGCGACTCCGGCACGACCTGGCGAAGCCGCCCGGCGCGCACCGTCACGAGGCTCACCACGCTTCCGTCAGCGTGCTTCTGGGCGGTGGCAACGATCGCGCTGGCAATGGAGAGCTCGTGCATCAGCTCTTCTGAACCTCGTTGACAGTCGACTCCACCAACTCGACGGCCTGGTCGACCACGGCTTCAACTGATTCGGACAGCCCGATCCCCATCTCCTCCACGACGGCAGGCTCGCACGCGATCACCATCACCTTGCCCGGCCAGCCGCCCACCGCCTTGATGAAGCGAAGCACCGTCTGGGGGTCCATCGCATGCGGGTTGATCGTTTCGCCATCCTCGATCGCGCCCTCGACAGAGTCCTCGTCGGCCTCCATCACGTACAGAGTTCCCGGCTCACCCCCCTGACGGCTGATGTCCACCAGAATCAGAGCGTCGTAGCCGCGCATCACCTCGTACGCGAGGTCGAGCCCGCCGGTGCCGAAGTCGAAGACGTGCACACCCGTCGGGAGCTCGCGCTCCTGGAGACGCTTGGCCACCTCGCCGCCGAAGCCGTCGTCCCGCATCCAGAGGTTGCCGACCGCGGCGACGAGGATCTGCTTCGTCTTCTGTGTCTGCTCGGTGCTCATGCGTCGTCGTCGGCTCCCCTGGACGCGTCGGTCTCCTTGTCGGCGTCCTCGTCGACCTCGCCCTCTTTCGGCGTCCGCGGCGGTCCTTCCGGGTTCTCGACGTCCGGGTACACCACCTCACCGCGCGTCTCGGGCATGCTCTCGAGAACATCGTCGCCAGCCTCGTTCACGCCTGTCTCGGTGCCGAGGCCCTTGTCGCCCGCCTCCTCGTCTGCGGGAGCCGGCGGCTTCCCGCCCTCGTGATCGTGCTCGCTCATGTCGTGCCTCCTCCTTGGTTCGCGGTCTCCGGTGCGACCTCCACCTCTTCGGCGAAGAAGAAGAGGTAGCGGCCGCTCTCGCGCATGACCTCCTGCATGGGGTCGCTGTCGACGGTGACGCCGAGATACGTGCGCCCGTCGTAGTCCAGGTAAATCCTCTCGAGCGTCGCCGTTCGTCCGTCCAGCATGCGGTCGTAGGGGTCGATGCGGTCGCCTAACCGGAGGACGAGCTTCGCGCCGCGTCTCACCGAGACGCCCCCCACCACTGTTTCCTCCTCGCCCTCGCGCGGATCCTTGTCGACGGGGTGCATCACACCGTGCAGGGCGAATATCTCCTCGGGAGTCGTCTTCAGCGCTCCGTCGACCATCTCGCGCACGACCGGGTCTTCCCTGGCGATCTCAGCGCGCTCGCCATCGCTCAGCGCGAGCACATGGAGGCGCAGCGCTTCTTCGATCTCCGTGTTGTCGAACAGAGCCCCCCGGCTCTGAGGGGCGATCTGCGGGTGGTCCGGGAGCATGATCGCGGCGCCCAACACCGCATCGTCCGATGGCGAAGCGAGCACCGGCCACGTGTTCGCGTTCTCGCATCCCTCCGCCTCGAGCGGGGAGACGAATTGCCCGGAGCGGGCTCGCAAAAGCGCATGCGTGGAGAGCAGCGAGCGCTCGAGGGCCTCGGCTCTCGCAAGTCCGTCGGGGGCGGCAGAGGTGTTTTGAACCCGAAGCGTCGTGCGCCACAGACCGGGGCCCTCCTCCTCGACGGTGAGCGTCACGTCGCCACGAAGGTCACCGAATGCGAACGCGCCGACACCAACGCGCCGCTCGACAGCGGTGTGGCGCTGCCCTTCGGATTGGAGAAAGTAGACCTCCGGCCGAACCTCCGGCTTCCCCTCGACCCGCAACAGACACTGCATCTGCAGGTGGTCGAAGGTGGCGCCGCTTCGAGCAGCATACGAGGGCGGATAGACGATCCCGAAGGGAGTCGGTGTCGCATTCTTCGTCGCACCGGGCGTGTACGGGTACAACGCGTAGCCCTCGTAGAGCAGTGACGAGACGAGGTCGCCAAGCTGGGTGGTCACCGACTCTCCTCGAGGAGGTCGGCGACGACGGCGTCGAACGAAGGCGCACCGCGCTCGGTCTGGCGATGGCGAAGTCGGTCGAGTGTCTCCTCATGGAGCCGGATCCACCCTGTTCGTGCGAAACGTGCAGCCACCGCTTTGCGCCAGATCGCGACAGGCATCCGGTAGCGGGCGGTGCAGCTCCAAGGGACGTGGACGATCTGCAGCCGGTCGTTTTCTCCCGAGTAGAAGATCGTGCCGTTGAAGTGGAAGTCGAGCGGCGCGACGCCGTCGGGAAGAGAAGCGAAGTACTTGGCCGTGGCCACCTCGAGGTCATAGGTGCAGGCGATCGGCACGTCGAAAGTCACTTCGCCCGTGAAGCTCGGGACCAACACGGCGACCTGCCCCCACACGAGGCTCTGCATCGATGCAACCATGGTCTCAGGGGGCCCGAAGAGGTCGTAGAGCGACTCGCGGGCTGCCTCGTCATAGCCGCGACCGGTCGGGTCCACCAGGATGCGTGTCGTCAGCGCAATCGTGTACACCTCGCGCTCCCCGGGCTCGCGGACACGAACGGAGAAGACCACGGTCGGCGAGGCGGCATACTCGTCCGCTCTCGCACCGACGATGTCGAACTCCGGCTCAGGCACAACTCCCGCGCCGTTGCTGCGGTTTGCGGAGCCGAGTTCGCTCATGACACCGCCCTGGTCTCGAGCTCGGAAAAGAAGCTCTCGACGGCAGCGGTTACGGTGGGCCCGCCCGAAATGCCCTGCCACGCCGCCTTGATCAGCCCGACCAGCCGATAGCACTCGTCGACGGGTGCGACTGCGTACTGCGGGGGTTCGCTGAGCCGATTCACGATCAGGCCTTCGATTTCGGGGTCGAGATCTTGGAGGCCGGGGTTGGCGCTCACCAGCTCGGCCCAAGCGTCGAGGTCGAGCTCGGACTCCGTCGCTCCGGCCGGACTCGGGTAGAGCGCAACGACGCCTCCCGAGGCACGGGTGAGGAAGAACGCGAGCCCGATTGGAATCCCGAAGCGACCCCAGACCTCGTCGGAGAAGACCAGGTCACTCAGCCAGAGGGTCCGTGTCCCAGTCGGTCGCCAGGGGCTGTCTCCCTGAAGGAGAGCCCGGCACGCTTCGCACGAACAGGCGATGCGCCGCTCCTGGAGGTGCAGGAGGTGGCGATGGTCGGGCGGGATCTCCACGCCGCAGAGGTCACAGTGCTCGGTTTGCTCCTGCGGCGTCGGGGTGCGGGCGGCAGCGCGCTTTCGGAGCTCGCGGACCAGCGAAGCGTTCGTAGTCATCGCGCGAGTGCGACCTTGACCGCGCCGTCTTCGACGAGAAGCGGCACGGGCGTCAGCTGGAGAGGCTCGGTGCCGCCGACGAGCCGGCCCGCGAGCGGGAGCGCGAAGCGTCTGGAGCACGAAGGGCAGGTGAGCACACCGCCCTCGAGCTCGCC
>JALYST010000002.1 GCA_030854665.1 Actinomycetota bacterium | reverse complement strand
AGCCGGAGCTCACCGGCTCCGGTCACGTGGCTGACGCCGCGCGCGACTCCGGCGGCCAGGGCGAAGAGCGGCAACTCGTCGACCAGCCGCGGCACCTCCGCTTCCGTCACGTCCGTTGCCGTCAGCTCCGCCGAGTGCACCTCGAGATCCCCGATCAGCTCGCCGCCGGCCTTGCGGCGATTGAAGACGATGACGCGCGCGCCCATCCGTTCCAGCACGTCGAGCAAGCCCGTGCGGCGTGGGTTGAGGCCGACGTCGTGAATCGTCAGCTCGGAGCCGGCGAGCAGCGTCGCGGCGACGATGAACGGAGCCGCCGCCGAGAAGTCCCCGGGAACCGTGACTTCCGGGAGGTTGAGGCGGCCCGCGGGCTCGATCGAGACGGACGCCGGCCGCCGGCGAACGCGCGCTCCTGCGGCGTCGAGCATGAGTTCGGTGTGGTCACGGGTCGGCGCGGGCTCGACGACGGTGGTCGCGCCGTTCGCGTTGAGCCCTGCAAGCAGGATCGCGGACTTCACTTGCGCGCTCGCCATCGGGAGCACGTACTCGATTCCCTTCAGTGCATCGGTTCCCTCGACGACGACCGGCGGTCGTCCGTTGGTCGTCTCGATGCGCGCGCCCATTCGCTTCAGCGGCTCGGCGACGCGATCCATCGGTCGCGAGCGAAGCGACTCGTCGCCGGTGAGCTCGAAGCGTCCCTCCTGTCCGGCGAGGATGCCCGGGAGCAGCCGCATCAATGTGCCCGCGTTACCGGCGTCGATCGGCGAGTCGGGCGCCTGCAGCCCGCGCAGTCCGGCGCCGTGCACGACGAGCTCGTCGTCGGCGACGTCGTCGACCTGGACTCCGAGCGCGCGCACCGCGTCGATCGTCGACTGCGTGTCCGCTGAGCGTCCGAGGCCGCGCACGTGCGTCTCGCCCTCCGCCAGCGCACCGATGAGCACCGCGCGGTGCGAGATCGACTTGTCGCCGGGCACAGCGATGTGACCCACGAGCGACCCGGCAGGCGCCACTCGAGTCACCGGCATCGGGACGACCTCATTCGAGGACAGGTGAGATGACGACGTTGTAGCCCTGTGTTTCGAGGATCTTCGCCGCTCGCTCGGCTTCGTCCTCGCCGCCGACGAGGAGCGTGAGCGTCCCGCCTCGCTCGCGCGAAAGATGTTGCAGCTCGAAGTCCTCGATGTTTATCCGCTCCGCGCCGAGCGCCTGCGTGATGCCCGCGAGCACGCCGGGACGGTCGGGCACGTGGACGCGGATCCGTTGCAGCGTGCCCGGCTCCTCGTACGCATCCGCGAGCATGCGGCGCCGGTTGTCCGACGCCTCGCCGATCCAGCGCGCAAGGAAGCCGGCATCGCCCTCCGCGAGCGCACGCTCGACCTGTTCGATCCGGCGGCGATGTTCTGCGAGCGCGGCCGCGAGAGCCTCGGCGTTGTCGAGGAAGATGTCGACCCAGATCCGCGGATTCGCTCCCGCGACGCGTGTCATGTCACGGAGCGAACCACCGGCGGCGGCAAGCGGCTCGTGTCCGTCGACCCGCGACGCGCCGGCCTGATTCAAAAGCACGTTCGCGAGCGCATGCGGAAGATGACTCGTGAGCGCGACGAGCCGGTCGTGCGCCTCCGGGTCGACTGCGACCGGCACCGCGCCGAGCGACGCGACGAAGCCGTGCAGCATCCGGTAGCGCTCGGGGTCGGTCGTCGTGTCCGGCGTGAGGAACCAGGTCGCGCCGCGGAAGAGTCCGCCGCTCGCGTGCGCGGGCCCGTGGGTTTCCGAGCCGCAGACCGGATGCCCCCCGATGAAGCGGGCGTCGCTCACGGCCCGCGTGACCGGTGTCTTCGTCGAGCCGACGTCGGACACGGTCGTCCCGTCACTCGTCGCCTCGAGCACCGCCGCCACTTGGCCAGGCAACGCAGCCACCGGTGCCGCAACGATCACGAGCCCGGCCCCCGAGACGGCAGCACCGAGAGAGTCGGCAGCGTCGACCGCCTCGCGCTCGACCGCGACAGCCAGTGCCCCCGGATCGACGTCCCACCCGCGCACGTCCCCCACTCCCGCGGCACGTGCCGCCAGCCCGACCGAGGCCCCGATGAGCCCGGTGCCGACGATGCCAAGGCGTTCGATCACGTCACAACCACGGAACTCAGGATACTTTTGTCCGTCCAATGCGCATCTTCAGCGGCATCCAGCCCAGCGGCGACCCTCATATCGGGAACTTCAGCGGAGGCTTCCGCCAGTACGCCCAGACGCAGGAACGAGGCGAGGCCTTCTTCTGCATTGTCGACCTCCACGCGATCACGATTCAGCACGATCCGGCCGCACTGCGGGAAGGGACGCTCGACATCACGGCGATGCTCTTCGCGACGGGGCTCGATCCGGATCGCTCGACCGTCTTCGTCCAGAGCCACGTGACCGCGCACGCCGAGGCGGCTTGGCTGCTGTCGTCGGTGGCGAGCTACGGCCAACTCGGACGGATGACGCAATTCAAGGAGAAATCGGAGGACGAGGACTTCATCTCCGCTGCGCTCTTCACCTACCCGGTTCTGATGGCCGGCGACATCCTGCTCTACCGCACCGACATCGTTCCGATCGGTGACGACCAGCGTCAGCACCTCGAGCTCACGCGCGACATCGCGCAGCGGTTCAACTCGCGTTACGGCGAGACGTTCGTCGTACCGGAGGGCGTCTATCCGGAAACCGGCGGCCGCGTGATGAATCTCCAGGAGCCGGACGTGAAGATGTCGAAGTCGCGCGGAACCGAGAGCGGAACCGTGCTGATGCTCGACCCGCCCGACACGATCCGTAAAAAGGTGAAGAGCGCGGTCACGGATTCCGGCAGCGAGGTGCGGTACGACCCAAAGGAGAAGGCCGGCATCTCGAACCTGATCGAGCTCATGACCGTCGTCACGGGGAGCTCGATTCCTGACGTGGTGGCGCGGTATGACGGTTCCGGCTACGGCCGATTCAAAGAAGACGTTGCGGAAGCGGTCGTCGAGGTCTTGGCGCCGATCCAGCCGCGTTACCAGGAGCTCCGCGCCGACGTCGGCGAGCTCGACCGGCTTCTCGAGGTCGGCGCAGAAAAAGCGCGTGAGGCGTCTGCGCCAACGCTCGAACTGATGTACGACCGGCTCGGCTTCGCGAGAACCTAGTGATCAAGTGCTTGAAGGTCGCCAACCCGGGCGAGCCCGAACATCTGTCCCACTGTCACGCCCTAGGCACAAGCGACTGGAGCCGGCGGACCTCCGCCGGCTCCAGCTCGCGCCAGCGGCCGAGCTCGAGCCCTTCGACAGTCAGCCCGGCGTAACGGCTTCGGTGCAGTCGCCGCACGGGATGGCCGACGGCCTCGCACATACGCTTAACCTGATGCTTGCGCCCTTCGTGCAGCGTTAGCTCGAGCTTCGACGGGCCGACACGGCGAACACCGGCAGGAGCGGTACGGCCGTCCTCGAGCTCGACACCCTCCGCAAGTTGCTTCAGCGCCTCGTCGTCGGGCTCGCCTTCGACCTCGACTTCATAGACCTTCTCGACGCCGTAGCGCGGATGCGCGAGCCGGTGCGCGAGCGGCCCATCGTTCGTGAGCAGCAATGCGCCCGTCGTGTCCGCGTCGAGCCGGCCCACCGGCACAACTCGTTCAGGGACCTCCTCGACGAGCTCGACCACCGTCGGGCGGCCCTGCGGATCGCTGGCCGTCGTCACCGTTGCCGGGGGCTTGTGCAACAGCAGGTACTTCAGAGCCTGTGCCGTGACCGGTTCCCCGTCGACCTCGACGCGATCGCCCGTGTGGACGTAAGTATTCAGCTCCCCCGGCTTGTCATTTACCCGGACGCGCCCGGCCTTGATCAGCTCGTCCGAGCGACGCCGAGAGGCGATTCCGGCCCTCGCGAGATAGGCGTTCAGGCGCATGCGTCATATATTCGCTACGTGGCCCATTACGTGACTCTGATGCGCTACACGACGCAGGGCTTTGCGGGCCTGCCGAAGTGGCGCGAGCGGATCGAGGAGGGCGAGCGGATCATCACGGAGGCAGGCGGCAGCATGGTCGGGGTCTACGTCACGCTTGGGCGCTACGACGTGGTCGAGATCTTCGAGGCGCCCGATGACAAGGTTGCGATGGAGATCCTGATGAAATTGAACCGCTACGGCGCGGAGCACACGGAAACGCTCCGCGCGTTCACCCGCGAGGAAGCAGAGGAGATCGTGCGCAAACTATGAGTGGATACGCATTCAGTTCAGTGGATGAGCTCGGCGAAGGCTTCGGCTTTCGCAAGGTGCGGGGCGCACTCGGCGTGACCGCCTTCGGCGTCAACGCGATCGTGTACCCGCCGGGCTACGTGGGCTTCAAGCACTGGCACGACGAGCAGGATGAGCTCTACTTCGTCCACCGGGGACGGGCTCGCGTCGAGATCGGCGACGAGGTGCGCGAACTGGGCGAGGGCGGCCTGGTCCATGTCGAGTCGACGACCCCTCGGCTCGTGTCCAACGCGAGCGACTCCGAGGATCTCGTTCTGCTGGTGGTCGGCGGCAAGGGCGGATACGTGGAGCGCGACGGGCACCTCGTCGACGTGGAGCGCGATTTGCCGCGGCGACAGAACTTTGGCAGCTAGCGGCCCGTCGGTCGCAGATCTCGAGCGCTCCCGCTACTTCCTGACGGAGTGGATGCCGCCGCTTCTGCGGCAAACAGCGGAGCGATCGCCGCCGCGCGTGCTCGCGGATCTCGGCGCGGGAGACGGTGGCACACTGTGGCCGCTGGATCGCGCTGGCCTCGTCGGCGAGACGATCTACGCGGTCGACATCTCGATGGAGCACGTCGCGCTGTGCGAGCGACTGTCGCCGAGGGTAAAGGGGATCGTTTCCGATGTCGCGCGGGTCGACGAGTTACCGGACGCTTCCGTGGACGCCGTCATCTCTTCCCAGGTCATCGAGCATCTCCCCGACGATCGCGCCCTCGCGCCGGAGATCGCGCGACTGCTCAGGCCCGGCGGCTGGTTCTACGTCGCGAGCGTGATCCGCGGGCCGCATGCATTCTGGCTCTACAAGGGGAAACCGCCGGCGCCCGAGCGGTGGCAGCTCGACCCGACGCATATGCGGGAGTACGAGTCGGAGCAGCACTTCCGGTCGGTTCTCGAGCACCCGAAACTGAGGTTCGACGTCGTGCGGTCCAGCCAACTGAAGTTCCCGCTCACCGACCCGCTTTTCCGCATCGCCGCACTCGTGCGACTCATCAAACGCGAGCAGCTACCGGAGATCTATCTGCGTCTCCCCCGCGCGCTGCGCGGCATGCGGCGCACGCTCGGCGTGCCGATCCCGGGTTACCGCTGGGTCGAAGCCAGCGGTCAAAAGCACACTTCCTAGTCAGGTCCTCTGGACTTCCGAGGCTGATCGTCCTAGCTTTCAGGCTAGGCATTCGGGGGCGCACCGCCCCCGAGCCTGGGGAAGAGCGAAGGGAAAGTCCGGATGAACCTGCGGCTGGGAGGGGAAACCTCGTAACCATGTTCGACTTCGGCCTCAATGGCGTGCTCGTGGCGCTCTTCCTCGTCACGCAATGCCTCTATCTGCTCTCCCTGACAATCGACTTCTACTTCTACACGCGCCCTATCGACCTCGTGGACGCGAATCCGATCGATGGAGCATCTCTGCGGGAGTATCCGAAGATCATCCTGCTGTACCCGGTTCTTCGCGAGAGCGACGCGACGATGCGGACCACGCTCAGCGCGCTGGCGACCCTCGACTATCCGGCCGACCGGTTCAGGATCGTCGCGGTCCCTAACTCTTCCGACGCGAGCACGATCTATTTGCTCCAAGAACTCCAGCAAGAGTTCGGCTTTCTCGAGATCCTCGAGGTACCGCCCACCTCCGACAAATCGTGGGACCTTGTCTGGTCGGCGTGGGAGACCAACAGCAAGGCCTACTGGTGGCACAAAGGGCGTCGCGCTTTCCAGCGCGACCTGCCGCCGAAGAAGACTCGTCAGCTGATCTACGCCTTCTACACGCTGGCGCGGGAAGAGACGAGCGACGACTGGCTCCTCAATTACATCGACGCCGACAGCGCTCCGCCGGCGGACCACTTCCTGGCGGGTGCGACGGGCATGCAGCGGTTCGACGTCGTGCAGAGCACGAACATCGCCGGGAATCTCCTCGACACCTGGCCCGCCTCCTGGCACGCGATGGATCATCTGAGCTGGGACGGGCACCGCTACCCGCATCTGAGCGCCAACGGGCGGCATCCATACTGGGTGCTCGGCAAGGGCGTGTTCTACCGTGCTTCAGATCTCCTCGAGATCGGCGCCTTCAACCCGTGGATCACCATCGAGGATCCGGAAGTCGGGATGCGGTTGTGGGTGAACGGCAAGCGCCTCGGGATCATCACGAACCCGCTGATCGAGGAAGTACCGGCAACACTCCGACTCGGGATCATCCAACGGAAGCGGTGGGTGTGCGGATTCCTGCAGTCGCTCAACTCCCCGCTGAAGCAGATGGGAATGACGTTCTCCCAGAGGCTGCGTGCGCGAATGAACTTCTGGCCCTGCCTGTTTCTGCTTATCAATCCGGTCGGGCTGCCGGTCGGGGCATGGGCATTCGTCTCCGCTGCCGGCGGAGACCTGCCCTGGTGGGTGCTGCCTCTCGGGATCGTGAACGTGACCGCGTTCACGTGGAGCATGGGCCTGACGTACCGGGCGACGTGGACGCAGACGGCGCGCGTCCTCGACACTCGACGTGACCGGCTGCGCTACATGATCCGCGTCAATCCACTCGTCCTCTGGCTCTACTGGCTCGTCTGGACGGTGCCGCTCCTGATCGGGATCCAGATGTACCTGCGCGACAAGGGGCACGTGTGGGAGCGGACCGCGAAGGTGGACGCCAACCACGACCTGGTGGCATCTCTGCTGGTCAGCGTCGCCGCCGCATCCTCGCGTGCGCGCGGGACGGCCCTACCGGACGGCGAGCCGGTCGCGCGTGAGCTGGAAGTTCCCGATCAGGGTTGAGGAAGGGTTGACCGTACCCCGGCGGCCTTGAGCAGTGCGAAGAACGCCGGCTTCGTGGTGAAGTCAGCGGCGAACGGCAGCGGACGCTGGTCCGTTCCCAGCCACGTCGAGGCATCCGTGAAACCCCAGGTCGTGATTCCGTCACACGCAGCGACCTGTCGGCAGGCACTGCCGATCTGAGCGTAGACGCGCGCCTGCGCGGCCAGCAGCTGGTCGAGCGGCGTGCTCGCGCCGAGCGGGACATCCAGCTCGGTCACCTCGACGCGCAGGCCGAGGCGCGTGAAGCGCCGCATGATCTTTGTCAGCTCTTGCGCGGAGGGATACCAGTCCAGTCTGACGTGGGCCTGGAAGCCGATGCCGTTCAGCGGCACCCGCTTCGCCTTGAGGCGCTTGACAAGCCGGAGGAGAGCCTCGACCTTTGCGCCGTTCCGATCGGTGTTGAACTCGTTGATGAAGAGCCTCGCCGTTGGATCCGCACGGTGCGCCGCACGCAGGGCGAGCGCGATGTAATCGGGGCCGATGACGCGGTACCAGAGGTTCGGCTCGAGACGACCCGACCCGTCGTCGGCAATCGGCTCGTTGACGACGTCCCACTGGCGCACGCTGCCACGAAAGTGGCCGACCTCCGCCTGGATGTGATCCACGAGGATCTGCTTCAGCTCACCCGCCGTCCAGCTTCCCTGCTCGAGCCAGGGCGGGAGCTGTTTGCCCCAGACGAGCGTGTGCCCCCGCACGCGCATCCCGTTGGCCTGGGCGAAAGCGACGATGCGATCGGCCGAAGCGAAGTCGAACCGGCCGCGTTCTGGCTGCACTGTGTCCATCTTCATCTCGTTCTCGGGCGTCAACGACCGGTAGACGCTCCGAAGCGTGGCGGCGTAGCGGGCATCGCCGGACTCCAGGAACGAGAGGTTCACCGCCGCCCCGAGGAGCGGCACGTGAGGCTTGGTGGCACCGCTGAAGATCAGGGCGCCTGCAATCGCTGCTGCACCGATTATGCGCATGTCACTCCATTTCGCCCGAGGCGCGGTCTTTCAACCTCAGTCAACCGGCTATCGCTGAGTCGAAGCAACGGGTCCCAAGCGTAGAGCCTGAACGGACATGTCCCCCGGTTGGGGGATCAACGGCACGAAACCCCGACGATGATCTGTCCAGGTCGTCGACGGATCGACTTCGCGGACTCGACGTCCCGAGAAGTCCGCGTCCGCTTCAAGAAGTAACGCGCTAAGCGCTGCGCTGTTCGGCAACCGCGTGCAACCGCTCACGCAGATCGTCGACCTCGCCGGGCAGGTCGTCCAGCCGCGGCAGCTGCGACAG
>JALYST010000274.1 GCA_030854665.1 Actinomycetota bacterium | reverse complement strand
GGGTGGCTCGCAGCGCCGCCGGCAAGGTCTTCGTCTTCTTCGGGTACGGGCAGAGGTCGTTGATAGGACAGATCGGGCAGAGCGGAGTCGGCCTGCAGATGCGGCGGCCATGCAGAACGAAGCACCATGTCACCTTGATCCAGTCCTTCTTCGGATAGATCGCCCGGAGGCTCGACTCGATGTCGGGACCCGCGCGGTCGACTCGAAGACGCTCGGCAACCCGAGCTACATGGCGGTCGACGGCCACCGCGGGGACCCCAAAGGCCGCTCCGAGGACGATCGATGCCGTCTTGCGACCAACTCCGTGCAGCCGCGTGAGCTCGTCCATGCCGGACGGCACCTCGCCGCCGAACTCTTCGAGGAGGCCGCGGGCCATCGCGCGAAGCGACTTCGCCTTCTGGTTGTAGAAACCGGTCGCCTTGATGTCCAGCTCGAGGACGCCGGTTGGCGCGGCGGCGTAGTCAGCCGGGCCGCGGTATTTGGTAAAGAGGACCCGCGTGACCTGGTTGATCCGCTCGTCTTGCGCCTGCGCGGCCAAAATCGTCGCGACGAGGAGCTCGAGCGGAGAAGAGAACAGGAGGGTGGGTCCCCAGTCTGGGTGGGCCTTCGCGAGGCGCGTGAGGATCTTTCGGGCCCGTGAGCGGAGGGCGGGATCGGGGCGAATGATCGCGCGGGGCTTCGGTTGCTTCGGTCGTTTTGGCCGCGCCGGCATCGACTGAACCATACTCGCGGCCGGCTCTGAGCTACGCCGCTGGGAGATCTGCCCAGGTGATGAGCACGCGGAAGGCACGGCATGAGACCACGACGCTCTGGTAGCTCGCGACATCGGCGGCGGCGGGGACCTCGTAACTAAAGAAGCCGTTCGTCGCTTTCAGGGCCCCGAGATAGAGGCTTGTTCCCTCATCCCACCGTCCCCCGGTCCCGCGCGACAGGTAGACGTGACGTCCGGAGCGTTCGTCAGCATCACATCCTCGACCGGACGAAGCGCTGGCCGTCGACGTCGACGATCCGGACCGGCATCTTCCCTTGTGGATCGCGTCCATGTAGCCAGGCTCGCCTGACCGCAGTACGCGGCGCAGCCGCAGACGGCTCTGTTGGCGAAGCAAACTGCCCGCCGCTCGGGAGTCCGCTTGACCTTCCGACACTGGAGCCGGCGACGCCAGCGCCTCGTTCCTATAGGTACACGAAGAGCGGCGAGCCGAGGTACCACCCAAACCCCGCGATGAGTAGGACGACGATCGCGCCGGCGACCTGTCGCAGCGGATGGCCTCGGAAGAACATGGCAAGAGGTCTCATCTCCCCCATCATGAGCCCACGTGATCGAGTTCGCGGACGTCCAGAAGCACTTCGGCGCCTTGCACGTGCTGCGCGAGATCACGCTCACCGTTCGCGAGCGCGAGGTTCTCGTCATCATCGGGCCATCGGGGTCGGGCAAGAGCACGATGCTCCGGACGATCAACCGCCTCGAGCCCATCGAGAGCGGCACCCTCGTCGTCAACGGGATAGCCGTCCACGACCCCTCGGTAGATGTGAATCGCCTCCGGCAGCAGGTGGGCATGGTCTTCCAATCGTTCAACCTCTTCCCTCACCTGACCGCCGCGGAGAACGTCATGCTCGCCCCGACGAAGGTCCGCAAGCTCTCGAAGAAGGAGGCCCGGGAACGCGCCGTGGAGCTCCTGCAGAAGGTCGGGATCCCGGAAAAGGCGGACGAGCACCCGGCGCGCCTGTCCGGCGGTCAGCAGCAGCGCGTGGCGATCGCGCGAGCGCTGGCGATGGAGCCACGGGTGATGCTCTTCGATGAGCCCACCAGCGCGCTCGATGCGGAGATGATCCGTGAGGTCCTGGACGTGATGCGCCAGCTTGCTCGCGAGGGGATGACCATGCTGGTCGTCAGCCACGAGCTTGGTTTCGCGCGGGAGGCATCCGACCGCGTCGTGTTCATGGACGAAGGGCGCATCATTGAGGACACGCCGACCGCGGAGTTCTTCGCGTCGCCCCGGGAGGAGCGCGCGAAGCAGTTCCTCAGCAAGGTGATTCGGCACTAGGGAGAGGGAGGCTAGGTGTAGATGAGAGGCATCGTGCGCGCCATCGGGTTCGGCCTCGCGTGTTCCGTGCTCGCGGCCGCCTGCGGCGGAGCGGGCGGAAGCGGAGCGAGTTCGTCGCAGGGCACGGCGACCCCGACCGCCGCGGCAAAGCCGAAGTTCGAGGCGGCCAGCTTCATGGCCGGGCTGCAGACGAAGGGCAAGATCCGCATCGGCAGCCAGGAGCAGAACCCGCCGTTCAGCGTCAAGAACCCGGCCACCGGAAAGTGGGAAGGCTTCGACGTCGAGATCGGCCGTAGTCTCGCGGCCGGCATCTTCGGCGCGTCGGACGATCCCGACAAGTTCATCGAGTGGGTGCCCGTCGAGTCCGCAACTCGTATCCCCAGCCTGAACGACGGCAAGGCCGACGTGATCATCAAGACGTTCACCATCAACGAGGATCGCAAGAAGCAGATCGACTTCTCGGACGTGTACTTCAAGACGGGTCAGCGGATCCTCGTGAAGAAGACGAACGACCAGATCAAGGAAGTCTCCGACCTATCGAACAAGACCTTCTGCGCGCAGAAGGGATCGACGAGCGAGCAGAACGTGACCAAGGCCAATCCCCAGGCAAAGCCGCTACTCCTCGCGAGCTACCCCGAGTGCCTGCTGGCACTCCAGCAGGGGCAGGCGGATGCGGTCTCGACGGACGAGACGATCCTCTTCGGCCTCGTGAAGCAGGATGCGAACACCAAGATCGTGGGCAGGTACTTCTCCGAGGAGCCGTACGGGATCGGCGTGAAGAAGGACCAGAACGGCGACCGGAGCGCGTTCGTTCCGTTCCTGAACACATGGCTCGCTGGCATCATCAAGGACGGCACGTGGGGAAAGATCTACGAGAAGCACGTCTCCCCGGTGTCGGGCGACAAGAAGACGAGCCCCACCGGCTAGCACGGACAAGACGCTGAAGCGGTCGAACGGGGGCTGGCGGTCGGCCGGCCCCCGTCCTCTTCATGGGTTCCGATGATCCCGGGAGCGATCGCGTTCGAGTTCCCAGATCTCTTCTTCGGCGGTCTCTGGCTCACCGTTCAGATCTCGATCCTGGGCCTCGTCGGCGCGTTGGTCGTCGGGACCGTCATGGCCCTGCTCCGCGTGGCCCCGATCGCCCCACTGCGGTGGGTGGGCGCGTGGTACGTCGAGTTCTTCCGGAACACGCCGCTCGTCGTGCAGCTCTTCTTCCTGTTCCTCGGTCTGCCGTTGCTCGGGCTCCGCTTCGCGACGGACACGTTCGACAACATCTTCCGCGCCGCCTTCGTCGGTATGGCGCTCTACCACGGCGCGTATGTCGCCGAGGTGGTTCGTGGCGGGCTGCTCGGTGTGGATCGCGGTCAGATCGAGGCCGGGCGCTCGCTTGGCTTGTCGTATCTCCAGACCCTTCGCGAGATCCAGCTCCCGCAGACGTTCCGCGCGGTCATCCCGCCGCTCGGGAACGTCGCGATCGCTCTCGTGAAGAACACAGCACTCGCCTCGACGATCGGGGTCAGCGAGCTTCTGGGCGCAGCCGAGACGGTCGAGACGCGCACCTTCCGCGCCGAGGAGGCGTTCGTGGCGGCGACCATCCTGTACCTCGCCATCACCCTCCCCCTCGGGGGCCTCGTGAATCTCCTCGAGCGGCGACTCGTGGTGGCGCGCTGATGCGTCCCGACACCTGGCCGATGTTCGCGGATCCGGCCATCTGGCGGTTCCTGGGCGAGGGACTGCTGCAGACGATCACGTTGTCCGTCGCGTCGGTGGCGGTGTCATTCGTCGTCGGCCTGATGTTCGCTCTGGGTCGGCTCTCCTCGCGGCGTTGGATCAGCTGGCCCGCGACCGCGTACATCGAGGGGATCCGTTCGCTGCCGGTGCTCCTGCTGATCGTGTATTTCGGGATCAAGGGCTCGAGCCTGTTCCGCCCGTTCCTCGGTCCGGATTTCGAGCTCCCGCGGTTCTGGGCGGGAGTCCTCGGCCTGTCGCTCTACACGAGCGCCGTCCTGGCCGAGATCATCCGCGCGGGCGTGCTCAGCCTTCCGCGGGGCCAGAGCGAGGCCTCGCGCGCGCTCGGACTTTCATACCCGCAGGCGATGCGTTTCGTGATCCTCCCCCAGGCCCTTCGCTTGATGGTGCCGGCGATGATGGGACAGCTCACCACGGTCATAAAGGACACCTCCCTCGTGGGGACGATCGGCGTCTTCGATCTTCTTCGACAGGGTCGGACCATCTACACGCAATTCTTCAATCCGGTCGAGGTCCTCGTCATCGTGGCCACGATCTATTTCGTCATCTGCTTCGTGCTCTCTCAGCTCTCGCGCCGCCTCGAGATCGGCCGAGTGCCGCGTGAAGCTCGGGCCCGGATAAAGGATCTCGAGCTTCGCGACCAAGCCGCGTAGCCGCGAAGCCGGTCGCCTGAACGGCAGGGAGAGCATCGATTCAGCCGTCGGACCGACGGCTGGCCACGGCGAACCCCGGTTCCCCGGCGATGGATGGTGGTGACCGCGCGACCGTGAGACCGCCCCGGCGCGCCGGCGCGGGTGGGCCAAGCGCGAGAGCGGCTGGACCCAATGGGCACCTTCGCGCTTCGGCCTTGATTGACGCCCGCTCGGACGCCACCTAGGCTCGACCGTCAAACACTGGCCTCGACTGCGCATGGGGGCGCACAGGCCAAGAAACCAAAATCGCGAAGTGGGAGGAAGCATGCAAAGACGTTGGCTCACTGCCGGCGCGATCGTCGCCGGCCTGTCCATGGTCGTGACCGCCTGCTCTCAGGCGCCCGTCGGTGGTGGCGGGGGCAGCGGCGACACGAGCAAAGGCGAGATCATCATCGCGAGCAACCAGCCCACCTCAGGCGCCGACGCCTCAGACGGGCTGCCGGCACAGAACGGCATCCAGTTCGCGGTCGAGTCGAAGGGCTCGATCAAGGGGTTCAAGCTCACCTTCAAGGGCTGGGATGACGTCGTGGGCAACCTCCACGACCCGCAGAAGGGCGCTCAGAACATCCAGGAAATGATTTCCGACGCGAAGATCCTCGGGATGGTCGGGCCGAACAACTCGAACGTCGCGCGCGCTCAGATCCCGATCGCGAACCGCGCCAACTTCGTGATGATCAGCGCGGCGAACACGAACGAGTGCCTGACGCAGACGTTCGACTACTGCGAGAAGGACACCGGCACCACGCCGGCGAAGCTCAGGCCAGCTGGAGGAAACAACTACTTCCGGATCGCCGCGGCCGACACGTTCCAGGGCCCGGCGGCGGCGGACTTCATGGTCGACACCCTGAAGTTCACGAAGATCGCGGTCTGGTCTGATAACGAGACCTTCGGAAAGGGCGTCGCCGACAAGTTCGCGGCCGAGCTCACGAAGAAGGGCGGCACCGTCGTCGTGCGCCAGGACTTCGACACCAAGACCACGAACGACTGGAAGCCGTTCCTGACCGACGCGAAGAACAAGGGAGCGCAGGCCGTCTACGCCGGCGCTACCAGCGGTACCAAGATCTGCATCCCGCGCGCCCAGATGAAGGGGATCCTTGACGTTCCCTACATGGTCCCGGACGGCGGCGTGAACACGACGTGCATCAAGGACGCGGCCGACAACGCGGCGAACATGTACGGCACGGTCGCGGCCGCGGATGCGAACCAGAACCCGGACGCGAAGGCCACGATCGACGCGTTCAAGGCTCGCTTCACCAAGAAGGAAGACATCGGCTCGTACACCTTCCCGGCCATGGACTGCGCGAACATCCTCATCGACGCGATCGGCCGCGCGATTGACGCGAACGGCGGCAAGCTGCCGACCCGCGAGCAGGTCGTCAAGGCCGTGAGCGAGACAAAGGCATTCAAGGGAACCACGGGCACGTACACGTTCGACAAGAACGGTGACCCGACCAGCCCGACGATGGCGATCTTCCAGACGAAGGGCTCGCCTCTCGACTGGACGTTCGTGAAGCAGTTCGGCGTCGGCGGCTAAGCAGACACGCACGTGAGCGGAGGGGGCGAAGCTCGCCCCCTCCCCGCTTGAGGGGGGCATGTGGTCGGCTCGTTGAGACAAGCACGGACCGCGTTCGTCGCGGCGCCCATCGGCCGCCTCGTGAGCCTACTGGTGATCCTCGTTGTCGTGTACGCGATCTTCCTTGTTGCGACGAGAGTCGTCGACCGGGGCGGTGGCTACTTCCTGCAGATCCTCACGTTCGGCGTGGCCAACGGCGCGATCTACGCGTTGGTCGCGCTCGGCTACACGATGGTTTACGGCATCATCGAGCTCATCAACTTCGCGCACGGTGACCTGTTCACCCTCGGCGGCTTCATCTCGCTCTTCTTGCTCCCCGTCTTCGGCGCCAACGCGAGCAACGCCGGCACCGCCGGAATCATTCTCCCGCTGATCGCGGTGTTCATCGTCACGATGCTCATCTGCGGCGTGATCAACGTGTCGATCGAACGCGTCGCCTACCGGCCGCTGCGCCACGCGCCGCGGCTGGCGCCACTCATCACCGCGGTAGGGATGTCGTTCGTCCTCGAGGGGCTTATGTTCCTCTGGAAGGGACCGTTCAACCTTCCCTACCCCAACCTCTTCCCGACGACGGGTTTCCAGATCGGCGAGGCCACGATCGGCGTGAAGGACATCTTTGTGATCGCCCTCGCGGCGATCCTGATGATCGTGCTCAGCTTCTTCGTTAGCCGCACGACGCTGGGGAAGGCCATGCGCGCGACGGCGCAGGACCAGGACGCGACCGAGCTGATGGGCATCGACATCAACCGCACCATCGCCGCGACTTTCTTCATCGGCGCCGTGCTCGCAGGCGCCGGGGGAACGATCTTCGGTCTCTACTACAACACTCTCGTGTTCGACCTTGGTTTCTCGGCGGGCCTCTTTGCTTTCACGGCCGCGGTGTTCGGCGGCATCGGGAACATCCAGGGCGCCGCGCTAGGCGGGCTTCTCATCGGGTTGATCACCGCCATGTGGGACGGATACATGGAGTCCACATGGACGCAGGTCATCATTTTCGGGATCCTCATCC
>JALYST010000101.1 GCA_030854665.1 Actinomycetota bacterium | reverse complement strand
TGCTCGAGGTGCCCGAGGCGGAGGTCGGCGCCGTCCGAGAGCTGGTCCGGGAGGAGATGTGCAGGGCCTATCCGCTCGACCCGCCGCTGGCGGTCGAAATTGGGGTCGGGGACGACTGGAGCGAGGCCAAGAGCTAGCCGCCGCCCCTGGCCAAAAGCCCTTTAGAAGTGTGCGGGCTCGGCCCGCGCACGTGCCCGCGAACCGGCAAACCAGAACCCGGGCGAAAGCGCGGCTTTCGCCCGGAAAAAGCCCCTGGCTATACTGATCGACCGCTGATGGCCATCGAGCAAACCGAGCAGAGAATTGCGGGCGACGGCGTCTGGATCACCGGTCCAGACGGCGATCTGATCCCGGACTACGAGTCCACCTTCCCGACGATCAACGAGGGCGAGGTCGTCCACGGCCAGGTCGTCCGGGTGGACAAGGACGAGGTGCTCGTGGACATCGGCTACAAGTCGGAGGGTGTGATTCCGGTGGCCGAGCTCTCGATCCGGCGCGCCGTGAACCCCGCCGACGAAGTCTCGGTCGGAGACGAGATCGACGCGCTCGTGATGACGAAAGAAGACGCCGAAGGGCGGCTGATCCTCTCGAAGAAGCGCGCCCGTTTCGAGCTCGCCTGGAAGGCGATCGAAGGCGCCGCCGAATCGGGTGAGCCGGTGAACGGCCGCGTGATCGAAGTGGTCAAGGGTGGACTGATCCTCGACCTCGGCGTGCGCGGATTCCTTCCAGCGTCGCTCGTGGACATCCGTCGCGTGCAGGACCTGGACGAGTTCATGGGGCAGGAGCTCCGCTGCAAGGTGATCGAGCTCAACCGCTCGCGCAACAACGTCGTGCTCTCCCGTCGCGCCGTCCTCGAGGACGAGCGCAAGGAGATGCGCCAGGCGATCCTCGATCGTCTGAATCCGGGCGACGTCGTCGAGGGCCAGATTTCCAACATCGTCGACTTCGGCGCCTTCGTCGACCTCGACGGCATGGACGGTCTCATTCACATCTCCGAACTGTCGTGGTCGCACGTGAACCATCCGTCGGAGGTCCTCGAGATCGGTCAGACGGTGAAGGTGAAGGTGCTCGACATCGACCGCGAGCGCCAGCGCATCTCACTCGGTCTCAAGCAGACCCAGTCGGATCCCTGGCAGCAGGTGCTCGAGCAGCACAAGGAAGGGGACGTCGTCGATGGCAAGGTCACCAAGGTGGTGACGTTCGGCGCGTTCGTCGAGATCCTCCCCGGCGTCGAGGGTCTCGTGCATATCTCGGAGCTTGCGCAGCATCACGTCGAGAATCCGCGCGAAGTCGTCTCGCAGGGGGACACGGTGCCCGTGTTGATCCTCGAGGTCGATGCCGAACGCCGCCGGCTGTCGCTCTCGCTCAAGCGTGTCGACGCCGACCGGCGGGAAGAGTCGGAAGGGCCGATCGAAGGAACGCCGCATCTCGACCTGTCGGAGGACGTCTTCAGCGATTCCGCCTCGGCGCCGCTCGCGCCGGAGCTCAATGCTCCGCCGGCGGCCGACGCCGCAGTCGAGCGGGAGGCCGTGGACGCAAGCGACGAGGTCGATCGAGCTGCGGCCGACGAAGCGCCCGCTCCCGCCGAGCCCGTTTCCGACGAGCACTAACCCGAAGCCTCCACTCGCAGTCGCAATCACCGGCGGAATCGGGGCCGGCAAGAGCGCGGCGCTAGAAGCATTTGCGCGCCACGGCGCCGCCACGCGGTCGAGCGACGAGATCGTCCACCACCTGCTGCGCAGCGACCCTGAGGTTCGGCGCGAGCTGGTCGAGCGTTTCGGCCCGGAAGTGATCGGGAGCGACGGCGCGGACCGGGCCGTCGTTGCGCAGATCGTCTTCAACGACCCCGAGCACCTCGACTGGCTCGAGGAACTGTTGCATCCGAGAGTCGTGCACGAGCACTCCGTCTGGCGACGGCAGCTCGCGGACGGGCCTGATCCTCCGGCGGTGACCGTGACCGAGGTGCCGCTGCTGTACGAGACCGGCGGCGACAAGCGCTTCGACGTCGTCGTCGTGATCACGGCGCCGCCCGAGGTGAGGGCACAACGGAGACCGCTCACCGACGACCGGGAGCGACGCCTGATCCCCGAGGACGAAAAGGTGCGGCTCGGCGACTATGCGTACGTCAACGACGGGACGCTCGAAGAGCTGGACGCATTCGTCGCCGGCGTGATGGCAGACATCGCGCCGTGAAGAGGACGCTCGGCCTGGTCGTTCTCGTGGGCGTGCTGCTCGCAACCTTCGCCTCGCTGCAGTCGTCCAAGCCGGGCTGGTGGGAGCGGCTCTGGTATCCGCTCTCCTACCAGTCGATCGTGCGCGGTCATGCGCGCAACTACGACCTCGATCCGGCGCTCCTGGCCGCGGTCATCTACCAGGAGTCGAAGTTCAAGCCCCACTCGAAGTCGCGCTCGGGCGCGATCGGCTTGATGCAGCTCCTCCCGGATACCGCCAAGGGGATCGCGCTCCACACCGGCGGGTCTCGGTTCCGGGTCGAGGATCTCTACGACCCCGAGATCAACGTCCGCTACGGGGCCTGGTACCTGCGCCACCTGCTCACGAAGTACGGCGACGAACGAGATGCACTTGCCGCCTACAACGCCGGCCAGGACAACGTCGACCGGTGGCGCCGCGCGGGCGAGGGGATCCAGTTCGCGGAGACGCGTGCCTACGTCGACCGGGTCGAGCAGCTCAAGAAGATCTACCGCAGGGCCTACGGTTCCGAGCTCGGAGCCTGAGGCGCACACCCGGTCTCGCTGCCGGGACGGTTCTCGATCTTGAACTCTAGTGCGGCTTCGGAGCTGTTGCCGCGCATGTCGCTGACGTCCACGGTGATCTCGTACAAGCCGTTCGGGTACGCGCGCGTGTCGACGAAGCTGGCGAGGTTGTAGAGGAAGCGCCCCGGCATCAAGTACTGGCGGTTCGAGAACCTGGGCGCGTTCTGGTAGCTGCCACGGGCGTAGACGTCCCAGAAGAACCTCGGCGAAACCAACGTGGTCCGGAAGTCGGCCGCGCGGACGTTGTCCACGTAGACCTTTCCACGCACCTTCGCGAGCGACCAGGTGATCAGGGCCGGCGAGAGCGGGAAGCCGTTGAACACTCCGCGGACCAGCATCGGCGCCGCGTCGTCCGCAGCGGCGACGAGCGAGACGGTGCCGCACACCGTCGCGGTGTCGAACGGCAGGAGTGATCCGGCGGGGCGCACGTTGATCGCGCGCACCTGCGGAACTGTATGGTCCTGGTACGGGGCGATGCCGCCGCGCGCGAGTGGATTCCAGACGCGGTCGCTGCGAATCTCCGCCAGGTGGACGTGGTCATACGCATGCATGACCGTTCCGAGCGCCGTCTTGCCCGCGACGACGTCCTGTCCTTCGCGGACCCGCAGGACGAGATGGAAGTACTGGAAGACACGGCGGTCCGTCGTCCTGACCGAGATGGCTGTCGCGTCGATGTAATGAACCTTGCCCGACACGACGGGATACACCGGTGTGCCTTCGGGTGCGGCGATGTCGATGCCGTTGTGGAAGAGAAAGGTCCCGGGCCCCTGCAGGCCGTCGGTCAGCATCGTGTTGCGGAACACCGTGCGCGGATCCCCGAAGTTCGCGCGGATCGGGTGCTGCTGGTGGAAGGGCCTGAGCGGCCACGGGTAGGCCGACGCCGTGTCGCTCGCGCACAGGGCCAGACCACAGGTCAGGAGAAGGATTCGGAGGTGCACGGCTCGTTAGACGGTAGA
>JALYST010000191.1 GCA_030854665.1 Actinomycetota bacterium | reverse complement strand
GCCGTGCGCAACCGCGCCGGCGGCGGCGGCGAGGCGCGCGTCCATCCCCTTTGCCAGGAACGACGCGATCACGCCGGTGAGCACGTCGCCGGTGCCGGCCGTCGCCAACGCGGGCGTGCCCGCATCGCACACCAGCACGCCCTCTCCGGGCGCCGCGACGAGCGTGCCCGGGCCTTTGAGCAGGACGACGCAGCGGTAACGGTCGACCGCGCGCCGCACGGCTTCGAGGCGGTGTTCGTCGACCCAGCTCGATTCCTCGCCAAGTAGGCGCCCGAGCTCGCCTGCGTGCGGAGTTAGTACGCGCGGAGCAGGCCAGTCGGCCGCCTCGAGCTCGAAGAGCGCGTCTGCGTCGACGACTGCCGGCAGCGCGAGATCGGCGAGCAGCCGGCGCACGAGCGCGCGCTCCTCGTCGCCGCGAGCGAGCCCCGGCCCGACGGCAAAGGCGGCTGCTCGTTCCGCGAGCTCGTCCACCCGTTCGCGCGGTGCCTTCACCGCCTCGACGAGCAGCGTCTCGATGACCGGCAGCGAAGCCTCGGGGACAGCAACCGCCACGTAGCCCGCGTCCGCGCGGAAGGCCGCTTCGGCTGCCAGGCAGACGGCGCCGGTCATTCCCGGCGAGCCGCCGACGACCAGCACCGATCCTGCGGTGTACTTCGTGTTGCCTTCGCTCCTGCGCGGCACGAGCCGAAGGATCTCTTCGGTCACGAGACGGTGCCCCGTGTTCGACGGCTCGAGCCCGATGTCCGCGACCTCGATCTCACCGGCGTGAAAGCGGCCGGGAGCGACGACGAGCCCGACCTTGCGCCGGTGCATGGTCACGGTGAGCGCAGCGCGCACGGCGGAGCCCGGAACCTCTCCGGTCGACGCGTTCACACCGGAAGGGACGTCCACCGCGACGACAGGAACGCCCGCGAGGTTGATGCGCTCGATCAGCGCTGCCGCATCCCCGCGTGGCTCGCCGTGGAACCCGGTCCCGAACAGCGCGTCGATGACAACGTCGGGATCGCCCTCGAGCTCTTCAGTCGTGTCACGGCCCGACTCCGCCAGCACGCGCAGCGCGATCCTCCCGTCGCCGCCGTTTGAGCCCTTGCCGCACACCGCTGCGATCCGGCGCGCTTCGGGATAGTGGCTGAGGACGGCGTCTGCAACCGCACGCCCCGCGCGCTCCATCAATGCCTCGACGTCGTGGCCATGCTCGGCGGAGCGCATCTCGTCCGCCGTGTAGAGCGGCTCGAACATCAGAACACCTACCGTTTATCGACGACGGCCACGGCGTTGGCCAGCTCGCGCGAGTGCGTCATCGATAGGTCGATCGAACCGGCGCCCACGCGCTCCGCCCAGGCCGCCAACCGGCCGCTAAGGCGCACCGAAGGCTTTGGCCGTCCTGCAATCTCGATGTCACGCCAGGCGAAGGCGCGAGCGACGCCGAATCCGAGCGCCTTCCCCACCGCTTCCTTGCCGGCGAACCTGCCGGCATAGCTCTGCGCGGGATTGGGCCGCGAGTCGCAGTACGCGCGCTCGGCCTCCGTGAAGCACCGCTCTCGGAAACCTGGGTAGCGCTCGAGCGTGCGACGCACGCGCGCAATCTCGATCAGGTCGACGCCGACGGTTGTCACAGGTGTTCCTCGAGCCAGTCCGGCAGCTGCGCGATCGACGAGATGATCCCGTCGGGCTTGGCCCTGTTGACCTCGACGGCATCCGGTCTGAACTTTCCCGTGCGGACGAGAACGGTCTTCATTCCGTGCGCCTGCGCGCCCCCGATATCGGCCTCGATGTCGTCTCCCACCATCCACGTGAGGCTCGGTTCGGCGTCAAGGGCCGTCAACGCCGCCTCGAAGTAGGCGGTCGACGGCTTGCCGAGCACGATTGCCTCCGTGTCGGCCGCGTACTCGAGCCCGGCCACGAACGCGCCGGCGTCGAGGAGTGGTCCGTGCTTGGTCTGCCACCACCGGTTCTTGTGCAGCGAGTAGAGCTGCGCGCCGGCCTCGAGCTCGTGAAACGCGCGGGCCAGGTTCATGTAGCTGAAGACGAGATTGCTTTCGGGGGTTTCGTCGGCACCGCCGATGAGGACCGCCTCCGCATCCTCACCGACGAGCTCGATCCCTTCCAGCTCGCCCACGATCGCGTGCATCGTCAGGGCGAGGACCCGGCGCCCGGCCAGGGTTTGCGCCGCCGCCCGCGGGGTCGTCTGCAGCTCCTCGTCGTCGAGCTCGATCCCCATCGCACGCAGCTCCTCGGCCAGGGCCGTTCGGCGCTTAGTCGTGTTGTTCGTGACAAAGCGGAGCCTGTGCCCGTCGGCACGAAGCCGCCGGACGGCGTCGCCCCCGCCGGCGATCGGTTCGCCCGAGACGTGGAAGACTCCATCTACGTCAAGCAGAATTGCGGCCATGGACGGCGAGTCTATTCGCGTGACCCGTTCGGTCGTTCTGCCGCTCGCCGAGGTGCAGCTCCGCTTCTCGCGTTCGAGCGGGCCTGGCGGACAGCACGCGCAGAAGTCCGAGACGCGAGTCGAAGCAGTCTTCGACGTGGAGACCTCTAACGCGCTCACCGAGTCCCAGAAGCGGCGGGTCGTCGCGCGCGCAGGGCCCGTGCTGCGCGCTGTGGCACAGGACGAACGGAGCCAGCTCCGGAACCGCGAGCTCGCGGTCGAGCGGCTCGTCGAACAGCTCCGGCGGGCGCTCAAAGTAGAGCGGCGCCGGGTGCCGACGAAGCCGACGGAGGCCTCCCGCCGGCGTCGGCTCGAGGAGAAACAGAGGCGTTCCAGGACGAAGCGGCTCCGCCGCGACCTCGAGGACTGAGGTCCGCCCGCACCCATCCGGGCCGGTCCCGCGTTTGATGCTTGAAAGCAATGGCGCCGATCGCTGTCACTCTCGCCCCGCGGAACCCGCCCGCCGCCGTGGTCGCCCTCGTTGGGGAGCACGACGCGTACTCCGCCGACCGGCTCGAGAACGAGTTGACCGTCCTCCTGGACGAGGGCCAGGGGATCGTGGTCGATCTTCGCGACGCCGCATTCATCGACTCGACGACGTTGAGCGTCCTCCTCGGCGCGCGCCTGCGTGCAGAGCAATCGTCCCTCGGCTTTGCCCTCCTGCTTCCCGACCGGCAATACACCCAGGTCCATCGGATCCTGGAGCTGACCGGTCTCGGCCCGACCTTTGCGATCTTCGGGAAGCTCGACGACGCCCTTGCGACGGTTCGGGCGGGCCGCGTCGACGACCGCCCAGTCAGAGCCGCATAACCACGCCGTCCGACCCGCTGCGTACCTTCACTCCGCGATGGACCACGAGCCGCTCCGGCGTGGCTTTGCCGAGTTCGTCGGCACCTTCACGCTCGTCTTCGCCGGCGCCGGGTCGGTCCTCACGATTGCCAAAGCACTCGCACCGGCCCTGACCAGTGCGCCGGCCATCGACGTTTACAGCGGGCTGACTCTCGTCGGGGTCGCCCTGGCGAATGGGCTCGCGATCGCCGTGATGGTCTCCGCGGTCGGGCACATCTCAGGTGCTCACTTCAATCCCGCCGTCACGCTCGGGTTCCTCGTTACCCGCCGCATCGCCCCGTCGCTCGCGGTCGTCTACTGGAGCATGCAGTTCGCAGCGGCTGCGGCCGCCGCCGCCCTCCTGCGCTGGCTCTATCCAGAGAGTGCACGGCGGATCACCCATCTGGGCGCTCCGGGCCTCACGAGCGGGGTCACCGTCTGGCAAGGACTCGTGATCGAGATCGTGCTGACGTTCTTCCTCGTCTGGGTGATCTTCGCGACCGCCGCCGATCCGGGCGGCACCTTCAAGTCGATCGCCGGGCTTGCGATCGGCCTCACGATCACGATGGACGTCTTGGTGGGTGGCCCGATGACGGGCGCCGCGATGAATCCAGCGCGCGCGTTCGGGCCGGAGTTGCTGTCACGCCACTGGGCCGACGCTTGGGTCTGGTACGCCGGGCCTTTCGTCGGCGCTGTGCTGGCCGCGCTCGCTTATGACACGCTCTACCTGCGCACGCGGAGACCGCTCTTGCCGGTCGGCACGCCCGAGACCGGCGTGATCGAGCCGCGTCCCGGCGAAACCGCCCTCTCTTAGCGCGGACTACTCGACCGTGACGGTCTTGGCCAGGTTGCGCGGCTGGTCGACGTTCAGCCCGCGCAATCGTGCGATGCGGTAAGCGAGCAGCTGCAGCGGCAGCACCGCGAGCACGGCCTGCAGAAATGCCGGCGTGCGCGGGATGTAGATGACGTCGTCCGCGTGGTGCTGGATGTCCTCGTTTCCGTCGGTCGCGATCGCGATCACCTGCGCGCCTCGCGCCCTCACCTCCTGAATGTTCGAGACGACCTTGTCGTAGACCACGTTCTGATCGATGGCGACGCAGACGACCGGGGTCTCGGAGTCCAGGAGAGCGATCGGCCCGTGCTTCATCTCGCCCGCCGAGTACGCCTCGGTGGGGATGTATGAGATCTCCTTCAGCTTCAGCGCCCCTTCGAGGGCCACCGGCAAACCGATGTGCCGACCGAGATAGAGGAAGAACGGCTTGTTGTAGTGCCGTTGCGCGATCTCCTCGATCGGATGGTCGGCGTCCAGGAAACGCTCCATCTTCTCGGGAAGGTCAAAGAGCTCTTCGAGGATGAACTCGATCTCTTCGGCAGGCAGCGTGCGCCGGACCTGCGCGAGCTTGAGCGCGATCAGTGACAACAGTGCCACCTGCGCGGTGAAGGTCTTCGTCGCCGCCACGCCGACCTCGAGCCCGGCGCGCGTGTAGAGGACGGCGTCGACCTCGCGTGTGATCTGCGTTCCCAGCTGGTTGGTAATCGCGAGCGTTCGCGCGCCCTGCTCACGCGCGAGCCGCATTGCCGCGATCGTGTCCGCCGTCTCACCCGACTGAGTGATGCCGATCACCAGCGTGTCCTTCGAGAGCACGGGATTGCGATAGCGCCACTCGCTGGCGATGTCGGGCTCGACCGGAACGCGCGCCCACTCCTCGATGATGTACCGCCCCACGACACCGGCGTGGTATGCGGTGCCACAGGCGACGATCACGATCCGGCGCAGGTTTTGGATCTCCAGCTCGTTGAGACCGATGCCCTCGAGCACGAGCTTGCCGCGGCGTGCGCGGTCGCCGATCGTCTCGCGCACCGCCTCCGGCTGTTCGTAGATCTCCTTGAGCATGAACGTCTCGTAGCCGCCCTTGACGGCGCTTTCGTCGTCCCAGTCGATGGGCTCGACCTCCTTGTGCAGGACCTCGCCCTCGTCCGTGTAGAAACGTGCACCCTCGGGCGTGACTGCGACGACTTCGTCGTCCTCGATCAACTGCACGTTGCGCGTTTCACGGAGGAACGCCGCAATCGAGGACGCCAGGAACATCTCGCCTTCCCCGACACCCACGACGAGCGGGCACTGGCGCCGGGCGCCGACGAGGAGGTCGGGATGGTCGTGGTGGATGACGACGAAGGCGAAGTGCCCTTCGAGCCGGCGATAGGCGGCTCGCACGGCCTCCAACAGATCGCCGTCGTAGCTCTGCTCGACGAGGTGGACGACAACTTCCGCATCGGTTTCCGAGCTGAACCGATGGCCTTCGGCTTCGAGTGATTCCTTGAGCTCACGATAGTTCTCGACGATTCCGTTCAGCACGATCGCGAGCCGGCCGTCCTCGCAACCGGTCAGCGGATGCGCGTTCTGCTCGTTGACGGCGCCGTGGGTCGCCCAGCGCGTGTGACCGAGACCGTGATTCGACTTGGAGCCGTTCGGGCCGGCGGCGTCCTTCAGAAACTGGAGGTTGCCCACCGCACGCACGTATTCGAGGCTGCCGTTCTCACGCAGCGCGATCCCGGCGGAGTCGTAGCCGCGGTACTCGAGGCGCTCGAGGCCGTGGAGCAACAGCTCCTTTGCAGCCCGGCTACCGACGTATCCGATAATGCCGCACACCCGAAGCTCCTCTCAGTTGCCGCCCCGTGCCTTCAGAGGTGGATTGAAATGCTGCAGATTGCGGTTTTCCGAAACTGGACTCTCGAAAACAGCAAAAGCCCGGCTGAGCATCCGTCCCTTCGTCGTGACGGTCAGTCGAGCTCTCGTCGCACGAGGGCCGCGATCCTAGCACAGAGGGTTTCGGCCTCCGGGCCGCTTTCCGCCTCCGCCAGCACCCGGATGACGGGCTCGGTGCCGGACGGCCTGACGAGCACCCGGCCGCGGTCGCCGAGCTCGGCGTTGAGCCGCGCGACCTCCTCTTCGATCGCCGGATTGAGTTGCAGGTTCGCGACGAACACGTTCTCCTTCGCCTGCGGGAAGCGAGGCATGACGGCAGCAACCTCGGCGAGCGGACGGCCGTGCAACGCGCTACAGAGTAGGAGCGCCGCGACCAAACCGTCACCGGTCACATGTCCGTCCAACCAGATCAGGTGTCCGGATTGCTCACCGCCGAGAATCCCCCCTTCGCGTCGCAGCGCCTCGAGAACGTATCGGTCGCCGACGTCCGTGGTGACGACACGCACGCCGTTCTCGGCCATCAGGCGATGCAAGCCCATGTTCGCCATCACCGTTACGGCGACCAGGTCGACCTTGCGGTCGAGTGCCAGCACGGCGACGATCTGATCTCCGTCGACGACGTCTCCGTTTCCGTCGACGGCCAGCATGCGGTCGCCGTCGCCGTCGAAGGCGACGCCGAGGTCGAGCCCGAGCTCCGTGACGGTGCGCTGCAGCGCCCGCAGGTCGGTCGCGCCGAAGCCGACGTTGATGTTCGTGCCGTCGGGCTCGTCGCCGATCGCCGTGACCTGCGCGCCGAGCTGCGTGAAGGCCTTCGGTGCAAGCCCGGCGTAGGCGCCGTTCGCACAATCGACGCCGATCCTCAAGCCCGTGAGGTCAGAGCCGAATCGTTCGACGACGTGCTCCAGGTAGCTGTCCGTAGCGACGCCGACCTCGTCGATCTGGCCGCCTCCCGTAGCGGGCTCGTCGAGCAACGCCTCGATCTCTTCCTCCTGAGTGTCGGACAGCTTCTGCCCGTCGCGATCGAAGAACTTCACGCCGTTGTACTCGGGAGGGTTGTGCGAAGCGGTGATGACGCACCCGAGGTCGAGGGTCAACAGTGCGACAGCCGGGGTCGGGAGCACTCCCGCGACGACGGCGTTGCCGCCGACGGAGGCGATTCCGCGCGCGAGCGCGTCCTCCAGCTCCGGCCCGGACGCGCGCGTGTCACGCCCGACGAAAATTCGGCCGCGGCCGGACCACAGCGTCGCGGCACGGCCCAGACGCTCCACGAGTTCCGGGGTGAGGTCTTTGCCGACGATGCCACGCACGCCGTCCGTTCCGAAGTAGCGCCGTGGCACGGGCGCGGAGGATACGTGAGAAGACGGCTTGGGCATGATCTTCTAAGAGGACGCGGACGTCGCGTCGTCCGCGTCCGTTCGACCGCACGAGGCGCGGGTCTAGCTGACAAGCGCTAGAAGCGCAGCTTTTAGCGCTTACTAAACTGCGGCGCCTTGCGCGCCTTGTGCAGGCCCGCCTTCTTGCGCTCGACGATACGAGCGTCGCGCGTCAGGAAGCCGGCCCGCTTGAGCGGGATACGCAACTCGGGATCGGCTTCGACGAGCGCACGGGCGATGCCGTGGCGGACGGCGCCTGCCTGTCCGCTCGGGCCGCCGCCGTGCACCCGGACCCGGATGTCGAAGGTCCCTTCTACCCCTGCAGTCTGCAACGGCGCCAGCGCGGACGTGCGGTGCGCTGCGCGCGGAAAGTAGTCCTCGATCGTACGCCCGTTGAACCACGTGTTCCCGTCGCCGGGCCGGAGGATCACGCGGGCGACGGAGGTCTTCCGCTTGCCCGTCCCACGGTATTGCGCGAGCTGGCTCATCTGTCCTCCCACTTCAGCGGCTGCGGCGCCTGCGGCCCGTGCGGATGCTCGGGTCCTGCGTAGATCTTGAGCTTCGTGATCTGCTGCCGGGCGAGCCGGTTCTTCGGGAGCATGCCCTTCACCGCGGCACGCAGAACCTCTTCGGGCCGGCGGTCGAGCTGCTCACGGAGGGTTCTGCTTCGCAGCCCTCCGGGATATCCGGAGTGGCGGTAGTAGCGCTTCTGGTCGAGCTTGTTGCCGGTCACGTGGATCTTCTCGGCGTTCACGACGATCACGAAGTCGCCGGTGTCGACGTGTGGGGTGTACTCGGGCTTGCCCTTGCCGCGCAGCTGGTCGGCGATGCGTGTCGCGAGCCGGCCGAGCGTCTGCCCGTCGGCGTCCACCACGTACCAGTGGCGTGCGATCTCTCCCGGTTTGGCGTTGTAAGTCTTCATGGAAAAGGCGGACTAACGGTGTCCGCCGGCGGAAAACTGTAGCAGCCCGGCCCGGAATCCGGCCGCCCCGCCATGGGAGGGATGGCGGACGTATGGGGCCTCCGTGACCTTCGCCGCGAGCCTGCCGACGGCGATCACGCGTCGATTCTCCATCAGCTCGTCGAGGAAGGGGCGTGCCGCGAGGATCTCCGGCCAGGTCGGGCGGCGGTTCGCGGTCTCGGTGCCCGGGTGCGTGGGCACGACGTTCCAGCAAAGAGCGTCGAGCTCGAGCTCCGCGAGGACGTGCTGGACGATCGTCGCCGTTGCCTCTGCCGGCCCGCGCCCGGTCAGCTGGCGCTCCGAGGTGAAAGGCAGACCGGAGACGCGCGCGCCCCGGTAGCCGGGTGCCTCGCCGACGAGCAGCAGCGGTGCGTCCGCCTGCTGCTCCAGATAGGCGCGCAGGCGCCGGCAGCGGAGCCCCGCGCCGGCTCCATCCCGGTAGAAGTTGAAGGTGGCGCCGATACGAGCAGATGCGAGCCTCGACACGAACCTTTCCGTCTGCATGTCGTCACTATGCTCATGCGGGTGAGAGGACGCACCGCCGCGCTTGTTGCGGCTTGCGCGGGGGTCTGCGTACCCGCTGCGGCCGCGGCGCCGCCTCAGGGCGTGCAGTCGAACGCGACCTTCGCGGACAGTTACGCGCAACGAGGCGTCACCGGGGTGGCCGCGACAACGCAGCGCATCAGCTGTTACGCGCCCGAGGTCTACTACACGGGCAGCCTCGCCCCCGCGCAGGGCTATCCGGACGGTGGCTCGACCTTGTGCAACGGCGCCGCCACCACGGGGGAGAACATCGGCCCTTATCCGACGCAGGACGTCTCCAACCCGCCGCTGCGCGCGAAGGATTTCTCCGAATCGGACCTGCACATCGATCCGACGAATGCGCAGCACCTGATCGGCATCAGCAAGTGGATCGTCAACAGCGAGGGCTACAACCACCTGACCGGCTTCTTCGAGTCGTTCGACGGCGGTGCTACCTGGCCGCAGCAGGGCCACATTCCCGGGTACGAAGGCTGGACCGACAACTCGGATCCTGTCGGAGCGTTCGACCCGTGGGGGAACTTCTATGCAGTCGTGTTCCCGTACCAGTTCTCGTACATTCCGAGCGGCCAGCATTTCTTCCTGTCCCCGGACGTCAATCCCTCGTTGCCGCGCTCGGGACTGGGGATCGCGGTTCGCCCGCACGGCGCGGCAACGGCGACCTCCTGGAACACGACCCACGGCGGTCAACTCGATCTGATCGAGCGAACCCCCTTCAACGGAAAAGAGACCTTCGACAAGCAATGGATGGCGATCGACACGAATCGCCGCAGCCGGCACTTCGGCCGCGTGTATGTCACGTGGGCCGTCGGGAACCAGGAGCGGGACCTCCGCATCTACGGCTCGTATGCGGATGCGCGCGAAAACGGCACGCACACGAACTGGTCCCGCCCGCGTCCCGTACTCGCGCAGACGCTGCGGGTGGGCGACAACGGCTCGCTGCCACGCGTCGCACCGGACGGGACCGTCTGGCTGGCGACGACGAGCTTCCGTGCCAACAACGAGCCGTTCACCATGTCATTCACTTCGTCACGTGACGGAGGCAGATCCTGGGCGCGACGGCGGGTGATCGTACGTCACACCATCAACGGGTATCGGCACACGACGTTCCGGGCCGCCTTCGGGGAGGCATTCGTGGTCGGACCGCGGAAGGTCGGCCGCTTCTATCCGTTGTACGCCGCGTACGAGCAGTCCGGTGTCAGCACGACGAAGCTGTTCATACGCGGTTCGTTCGACGGCGGGAAGCACTGGTCCCGCGCGATCGAGGTGAGCGACGCGCCCGGCGCGGGCGACGCGCTCCAGCCGAACCTTGCCGTGGCACCCAGCGGTACCGTCTCAGTCGCTTTCTACGACCGGCGGCTGGCCTGTCCCATGCGCGACACACCCGAGGCGACCGTCGCGGGTCTGGTCTTTGACCCGCGCGTGCCTTACGGGCGCGAGAACTACTGCATCAACACGGCGATCCAGTTCTACGGCGCGAAGCTCCGGCCGCTCGGCCACAGCATCCGCCTGTCGGAGCACACCTGGGATCCACAGCTGTCATCGCCACGCTTCGATTGCATCTGTAATCCGGCGAGCTTTATCGGCGATTACTTCGGCATCGATTCGCGCGGAGGGTTCACCTATACGGCGTCGGTCGAGACGTTCAATGCCGGCGGCGAGAACCCCGGTTTCCACCAGCAGCAACTGGTCTCGAAGATCCGGACGCCCTAAAGAGGCGCTCGCTCGTGATCAGGCGGCATGTGATCGTGCGCGGGTTGGTGCAAGGCGTGTTCTTTCGCGACGCGACCCGGCGGCTGGCACAGCGGTACGGTGTATCGGGCTGGATCGCGAACCGTGCCGACGGCGCGGTCGAGGCCGTGTTCGAAGGCGAAGCGGATGCGGTGGAACGGCTGGTCGCGTTCAGCCGCGAGGGGCCGCGCGGTGCTCAGGTCGAGTCAGTCGAGGTGATGGACGAAGAGCCGAAGGCGCTCACCAGCTTCGGCGTGCGCTGAGGCTACTCCCACTCGATCGTGGCCGGCGGCTTCGAGCTCAGATCGAGGGCGACACGGTTGACGCCGGGGATCTCGTTGATGATTCGACTCGAGATCGTCTCCAAGAGGTCGTACGGGAGACGCGCCCAGTCGGCGGTCATCGCATCGTCCGACGTGACCGCACGGATGACGATCGGATACGCGTACGTCCGCTCGTCGCCCTGCACGCCGACCGACCGGATCGCCGGCAGCACGGCGAACGACTGCCAAAGCTCGCGATACAACCCCGCGCGCCGGATCTCCTCTTGCAGGATCGCGTCGGCCGACCGAAGGATCGCCAGGCGCTCCTCGGTGACGTCGCCGATGATCCGGATCGCAAGACCGGGGCCGGGGAACGGCTGGCGCCAGACCATCGCCTCAGGCATTCCGAGCTCCTCGCCGACGCGGCGAACCTCGTCCTTGAACAGCATCCGCAGAGGTTCGACGAGGTCCATGTGCATGTCGGCGGGCAACCCGCCCACGTTGTGATGCGACTTGATCATCGCCGCGACCCCGTCCTCGCCGCCGCCCGACTCGATCACGTCGGAATAGAGCGTTCCCTGGACGAGGAAGCGAATGTTTCCGAGTTTGCCCGCCTCTTCCTCGAAGACACGGATGAACTCCTCGCCGATGATCTTGCGCTTCGCCTCCGGATCGTCGACGCCCTCCAGGCGTGACAGGAACCGCTGTTGCGCCTGCACGTGCACGAGTGGAACCTGAAAGTGCCCACCGAATGTCTCGACTACCTGCTGGGCTTCGTTCTCACGCAGGAGCCCGTGATCGACGAACACGCACGTGAGCTGGTCCCCGATCGCCTTGTGCACGAGCAGTGCGGCAACAGCGGAATCGACGCCGCCCGACAGAGCGCAGAGGACGCGCTCGCGTCCCACCGCTGCACGGATTCGTTCCACCTGCTCCTCGATCACGGCGGCCGGCGTCCACGCCGGCGGTGCGCCCGCGACGTTGTAGAGAAAGTTCTTCAGCAGCTCTGTCCCGTGCGGGGTGTGCACGACCTCCGGGTGAAACTGCACGCCGTAGAGACGCCGTTCCGGATCCTCGAAAGCCGCGACCGGTGTCGACTTCGATACCGCGACGACACGCGCCCCCGAAGGAGGCGCGGTGACCGTGTCGCGATGCGACATCCAGACGGTCTCGTCGTTAGGTAGACCGGCGAACAATTCCGACTCGACAGCAATCAAGTCCGTCTTGCCGAACTCCGACGCACCCGTCCTCTCGACCGTCCCACCGAGATCCAGTGCCAGGAGCTGCGCGCCGTAGCAGATGCCGAGTGTCGGAATGCCGAGCGCGAACACCTCTCGATCGACGTGCGGGGCGCCTTCGGCGTACACGGATGCGGGCCCACCGCTGAGGATCAGCGCGTGCGGGTTGCGCGCGCGCACCTGAGCCGCCGTCACGCCGTGGCCGACGAGCTCCGAATATACGCGGCATTCGCGCACACGCCGCGCGATCAGCTGCGCGTACTGCCCGCCCAGATCCACCACCAGCACGGGCCGCTCCTCCACCGGGGGGGGGGGGGGGGGGGGGGGG
>JALYST010000185.1 GCA_030854665.1 Actinomycetota bacterium | reverse complement strand
TTCGAGAAGTTCTACCGGCTCGATCCGAACATGACCGGCGGAGTCGGCGGCACCGGCCTGGGCCTCTACATCTCCCGCGAGCTCGTCCGGCGCGTGCATGGGAGGATCTGGGTGGAGGCCAACGACGGGCGCGGCTCGGTCTTCCATGTCGAGATTCCGGCGGCTTCCGAGCCTTCTGCGGGTCAAAAGCGGCGCAAGAGGGCTGGGGCTAGCGCCTAATGCGGCGTCGACTCGCCAACGCCGCAGAGAGGCCGCGCGGGCTTTTCGTTCTTGGATCCCAAAATGCAAACGCAGGACGAACGAATCTGTGCCGATCACGCGATAGCCATGGCCTAGTGCGACAGGCGACACGGCCACATGCGACACCCTTTGGGGTCAGACCCGAAAAACGTACCTAGGACGGGCGAAAGTGTGCCGACTAACGCGCGGCGGTTGCGCGCTTGCCGCGCGGGGTGAGGTCGAAGTGGACGTCGATCAGGCCGTCGGCGAGCAGCTCCGAGGCGTACTCCCAAGGCGGCGATGCGTCGGGCTCGTCTCGGTACCGTGCGAGCGCGGTCAGCGCATCCTGCGAGGCATTGAGCGTCTCCGCGATCTCCTTGCCGTCCCAGCGAAAATGCAGGACCGGCTTGTCGACGGAGAGATCCTTCCGCGCCGCCCGCGAACCTGCACGACCGGTTCGAGCTCGTTGTGCAGGTGCTGGTAGTGGTGCACGAGCGCAGCCAACTCCTCGTGCAAAGGAAGCGCCGCCGGCCTGGGTGCTCGTCGCGTCAAAGAGCCGGAGGAGGGACTCGAACCCACGGCCTACGGTTTACAAAACCGTTGCTCTACCAACTGAGCTACTCCGGCGCGCCCCCATCGTAGGCGAAGTTCAATTGTCTGTCTTGGACATGGCCCAGCCGATTGCCTCGGCATGCTGATTGCGTGGAGCATCCGAAGGACATTGGCGACCGCTCCGCGCTAGCGATCGCAATCGCACTACAAGGTATCGGCCATGCGGTCTACCTTCCGTTCGGAGAGAACACCCGCGCCGATTTCGTCATCGATGATGGGACTCGACTTGCAAGGGTTCAGTGCAAGACCGGACGTCTGCGCAACGGTGTCGTGCAGTTCAAGACATGCAGCAGTTACGCGCACCATTCCAGTCCGGCAGCGGTTGCGCGGGACTACCTGGGTCAGATCGAGTACTTCGCCGTCTATTGCCCTGAGACGAGCGGCATCTACCTGATACCGATCGAGGAAGTACCCCTAGGTGGAATGGGTCGCTCCGAGTCAGCGAAGCTCGAAACGGTCAGAGGCTGCGGATCAGATATGCCAGGGATTACGAGATTGGACGCGTGACATGCACGCGCCCAATCTCTGATCCAACCTAGGCCGCGTCGACGAGGTCGGCGGGTGAGATCTCGACAACGCCGGCAAGCTCGTCCTGCAGCTTGGCCAGCGCGTCGCGCTCCACCTGGCGGACCCGCTCGCGGCTCATGCTCAGCTCGCGGCCGATCTGCTCCAACGAGGTCGACTCGCCGTCGAAACCGAACCGCAGCTCGAGCACACGGCGCTCGCGCTCCGGCAGACGCCCGAGGGCGTTCCGCACGAACTGGCGACGGAGAGCCTCTCCGGCCTCCTCGGACGGATCCTCGGCACTCGGGTCGGCGAACAGGTCACCGAACTCGCCGTCGCCCTCGGAACCGATCGACTGGTTCAGCGACACGGACGCCTCGACTGCGCTGAGAGCCTCCTCGACGTACACGAGGTCGAGCCCAGTCGCCTGGGCGAGCTCCTCGCGCGTCGGCTCCTCTCCCGTCGCAGCCTGGAGCCGCGACCGCGCACGCGCGAGCTTCACGCGCCGCTCGTGGACGTGCGTCGGAATCCGGATCGTGGCCGACTGGTTGGACACCGCGCGCTGGCAGGCCTGGCGAATCCACCAGGTGGCGTAGGTCGAGAACTTGAAACCGCGCCGCCAGTCGAACTTCTCGACGGCTCGGTTCAGCCCGATCACGCCCTCCTGGATCAAGTCTCCGAGCTGCATGCCGCGGCCCTGGTACCGCTTTGCGATCGACACCACGAGCCGGAGGTTCGAGTTGATCATCAGCTCCTTGGCCGTGCGGTCACCGCGCTCGATGCGCTTGGCGAGCGCGACCTCCTCGGCAGCGGTGAGCAGCTGGTAGCGGCCGGCAGCGTTCATGAACAGCGTCAGGCTGTCCGTCGTCCCGGAGATCTCTGCGGCAGCCCGCACGCGGGGTGCCGGAGGTGCGTCGTCCTCGAGCGGGACGATCTCGATGCCCTTCACCTCGAGCTCGCCGCGGAGCTCTACAAGGTCCTCGTGCTCGAGCTCGTTCGCCACGGCGAACGCCTCCAGGATCGACTCATCGACGGAGCCGAGTTCCTCGGCCTCGTGCAGGAAAGACTGCAAATCAAGTTCAGCAAGGTTCGTCAGCTTGGTTCCACTCCTCTCGTTTCGGTCTGGGGCCCTTTCGCGGCGGTCCAATCCGGACCGCGCCCTCGAGCCCCGTTACTTCTTATAACGCGGAAGAGCCGGCCAGGATTCCCGTTTAAAGCAGGACTTGCCGGGACTTCTGGTGGGTAAGGATCTTTCTCTTTACCCGCTGGAGCGCGTTATCGATCGTCTTCGTGTCGCATTCTAGATCCTCGGCCATCTGCTCGTAGGATTCACCCTCCAGATAGAGCCGGAGGGCGTCCGCTTCGAGCTGCGAGAGGCCGCTGCCCAGCGTAAAAACGAGGCTCTGGAGCTCCTCAGTCGAAATCACACAGATCGCGGGGTCGTCCACGCCCGGCCCCGGCAGGGCATCCCCGAGGGTGCACTCGCCGTCCGACTCCTGGCCGGCCGGGCTGTGGCTGAATGAGACATAGGTGTTGAGGGGGGCGTGCTTGAAGCGGGTCGCCGTCTTGATTGCCGTGATGATCTGGCGGGTGACGCACAGCTCGGCGAAGCTCCGGAACGAGGTCTCCTTGTCGGCGCGGAAGTCCCGAACCGCCTTGTAGAGCCCAATCAGGCCTTCCTGAACGAGGTCTTCGGAGTCGCCGCCGGCGAGGAAGTACGAGCTCGCCTTGAGGCGGACGAAGCCGTTGTAGCGCCGGATCAGGGCGTCGAGCGCCCCGCCGTCGCCGTTCCGGGCGCGCATCACGAGCTGAAGGTCTGCGAGCTCCCTCTGGGCCTTCTGCGCAGCGGTTGCAGGACGTGCGGCCATCTGCCTCCCCCGGTGGTCAGGGGCAAGACGCGAAGTCTCACCCTAAAGTTGAGGGAGAAGATAGCAAGGACCGCTGGTCTTTACAAGGCATTTGCAGTGGACCCAGCATGTTACGAACGTACGTTCGTCAGGCCAGCACGAACGCCCGCGCGTCGGCCTCGGCGAGCAGCGCCTCGACCGTCTCCTCCAGTTGCTCCTGGAGCGACTCGTCCTCGAGCCGGCCGTGCTCATCGAACCGCGTCGGCGCGTGGCCGAGGGCGACCTCTCCTTCAACCACGCGCGCGCCGATGGCCGCGAGGACCTTCCGCAGCTCAGCCTGGGCCCAAACAGCTCCGAAGGCTCCGGTGCTCGCCCCGACGACCGCCACCGGCTTGTTCCGGAGCGGGTTGGTCACGAGCGGACGGGAGACCCAATCGAGGGCGTTCTTCAGCGAGCCGGGGATGGACGAGTTGTATTCAGGCGTGGCGAAGATGACCGCGTCCGCTTCGCCAATTGCGCTGCGCAAGGCCGCTACCGCCAGCGGGGCCGGCTGGACGTCGTCCTCCTCGTCATACGGCGGCACCGCCTTCACGCCCTGGTAGAGGACGAAGTCGACCGCCGGGGGGAAAAGCTCCTCCGCTGCGCGGAGGAGC
>JALYST010000182.1 GCA_030854665.1 Actinomycetota bacterium | reverse complement strand
ACGCATCCGCACAGCAGCAGTCGACGTCCACGGCTTCCGCAGCCGGCAACGGCGGCGCAGCTGATGACGAGGTCGTCGAAGAGGGTGACTACGAGGTCATCGACGAGGAGCAGGAGGCTCCGAAGGCGTAATGACTGACGAGTCTCAAGTTACGGAGCAGCCCGAGGAGAGCGTCGACGTCGACGCTCTCCAGGCTGACCGCGATCAGCTCTTCGATCGCCTGCAGCGGCTCGCGGCGGAGTTCGACAACTTCCGCAAGCGGAACGCGCGCGAGCAGGCGGCCTTCGCCGAGCGTGCAAGCGAGCGGCTCGTGAAGGAACTGATCCCGATCCTCGACGATCTCGGCCGTGCGCTCGAGGCTGCTTCAGAGCACGAAGAGGGAAAGGTCGAGGACGGCGTGCGGCTCGTTCATCGCTCTTTGGCCGATTTGCTCACGAAGCAGGGCCTCACCGAGATCGCGACCGACGGGCAGTTCGATCCGCACGTCCACGAGGCGCTCCTCTCACAGCCGTCCGAGGCGGAGGAGGGCTCTGTGATCGAGGTCGTGCAAAAGGGCTACAAGCTCGGCGACAAGGTGTTGCGGCCTGCTCGTGTCGTCATCGCAGGTCCTTCGGAGGGCTAAGTGGCGACGCTGTACGACACGCTCGGGGTGAAGAAGGGCGCGTCGGCGGCCGAGATAAAAAAGGCCTACCGCAAGCTCGCCGCCCAGTTTCACCCGGACAAGAATCCCGGCGACGACGCTGCGGAAGAAAAGTTCAAGGAAGTGCAAAACGCGTACGACACGCTTTCCGATTCGGAGAAGCGCAAGCAGTACGACACGTTCGGCACGGCAAACGGGCGACGCCCGCCGGGATCCGATCCACGCGACTTCAACTTCGGCGGTGGCGGCAACTTCACGATCAACGACCTCGGCGATCTCGGCGACCTGTTCGGCGGGATCTTCAACCGTGGCCAGGGTGGGGGTGCGCGACGGCGGCAGCCGGAACGTGGAGCGGACATCGAGATCCCGGTCAGCCTGTCGTTCGAGGATTCGCTCCGCGGGCTCGAGACGAAGATTCCGGTCGAGGTGACGACCGCCTGCCGCGAGTGCGGCGGCACGGGCGCAGAGCCGGGAACGTCTCCGGTGATCTGTCCCCAGTGCAACGGCCGGGGAGTCGTCTCGGAAAGCCAGGGTCTGTTCGCCTTGTCGCAGCCATGCCCGCGCTGCCGCGGGAACGGCACAGTCGTCGAGAAGCCGTGCAAGAAATGCAAGGGAACGGGTCGCGAGCGGCGCACCAAGCACTACACGGTCAAGGTTCCGGCAGGCGTGAAGGACGGCACACGGATCCGCCTCAAGGGCAAGGGCGAGATCGGCGACGGTGGCGGGCCGGCAGGCGACCTCTATGTCGTCACGCGGGTCGAGCCGTCCAAGAAGTTCGAGCGACGTGGCGCGGATCTCGTCATCGAGGTGCCCGTTGCGTACACGGAGGCCGCGCTCGGCGCGACCGTCGAGGTACCGACCCCGTACCGGGAGCGTGTGTCGCTGAAGGTTCCGGCAGGCACTCAGGACGGCCGGCTGCTCCGGATCCGCGGCCATGGCGCTCCTAAATTGGACGGCAGCGGCAAGGGCGACCTGATCGCCCGTCTGCGCGTGAGCGTCCCGAAGAAACTGTCGAAGAAGGAGCGGGCAGCGCTCGAGGAGCTGCAGAAGCTCTCGCACGACGATCCGCGGGAGGCATTGTTCTCGTGAAAACGGCTGCGATCGTCCTCGTCAGCGTCGGCACGGTCGGCGTTCTGGTGACGTTCGTGATCATGCGCCGCAAGCTCGAAGCGCTGCGACGGCTGAAGGACGGTGAGTGATGGACGACCGTCCGCGTTACATGATCTCCGTCGCCGCCGACCTGGTCGGCATGCATCCGCAGACGCTCCGGATCTACGAGAGCAAAGGACTGATCCGCCCGAAGCGCACCGCCGGCAACACGCGGCTGTATTCCGAGGCGGACATCGAGCGCCTGCAGCTCATCCAGCAGTTGACGAACGACCTCGGCCTCAACTTGGCGGGAGTGGAGCAGGTGATGCAGCTGCAGGACGAGGTGCAGCGTATGCGGCGCACGCTGGACCGCATGGAGCGCGAGATGCGCGAGGCGATCAGCCAGGTGCATCGTCAGTACCGCCGCGACCTCGTGCCGTGGAAGCCGCCCATCGACCTGATTCCGACGCGCCGCTGATGGACTTCAACAAGCTGACAATCAAGAGCCAGGAGGCCGTCGCGGCTGCCCAGGAGCTTGGACGCCGGATGGGGAACCCCGAGCTCTACCCCGAGCACCTGCTGCTGGCGCTGCTCGACCAGGAGTTGTCGCAGCAACTGGTGCCCGACGCCGCGGAGTTGCGCGCGCAGGCCGAGGCTGCGCTCCGCGCCAAGCCCTCAGTGCAGGGAATGCAGCAGCAGCCCAACGTTTCCGCTGCCTTCTCGCGCGTGCTCGACAAGGCCGCCGACGAGGCGAAGCGCCTGGAGGACGACTACGTCTCCACCGAGCATCTGTTGCTTGCACTGGACGTCGTTCCGCGCGACCAGCTCGAGGCGAAGATCAAGGCCGTTCGTGGCGGGCAGCGCGTGAGGTCGCAGGATCCCGAGGAGACCTACCAGGCACTTGAGAAGTTCGGGCGCGACCTCACCGTTGCGGCCGAGGAGGGCAAGCTCGACCCGGTGATCGGCCGTGACGAGGAAGTGCGGCGCGTGATCCAGGTGCTCTCCCGCCGAACGAAGAACAACCCGGTACTCATCGGTGACCCCGGCGTCGGCAAGACGGCGATCGTCGAAGGACTTGCACAGCGCATCGTTGCGGGCGACGTGCCCGAAGGGCTCAAAGGGAAGCGGGTCTGGGCGCTCGACATCGGCGCCCTCCTTGCAGGTTCGAAGTACAGAGGAGAGTTCGAGGAACGCCTCAAGGCGGTGCTGAACGAGATCCAGTCCGCCGAAGGCAAGATCATTCTGTTCATCGACGAGCTCCACACCATCGTCGGAGCCGGCGCAGCGGAAGGCGCAGTCTCCGCAGGCAACCTCCTCAAGCCGATGCTCGCGCGGGGCGAGCTGCGTGCCGTCGGGGCGACCACGCTCGACGAGTACCGAAAGCACATCGAGAAAGACGCAGCGCTCGAGCGCCGCTTCCAGCAGATCTTCGTCGGCGAGCCGTCCGTCACCGACACGATCGCGATCCTGCGCGGATTAAAGGAGCGCTACGAGGCGCACCACGGCGTGCGGATCCGCGACGCCGCACTCGTCGCCGCAGCGGTGCTCTCCGACCGCTACATCACCGACCGCTTCCTCCCGGACAAGGCGATCGACCTGGTCGACGAGGCGGCGTCGCGCCTGCGCATGGAGATCGACTCGAGCCCGGTCGAGCTCGACGAAGCCGATCGCCGTGTGCGCCAGTTCGAGATCGAGCTGGCCGCCATGCAGAAGGAGTCGAAGGACATCCGCAAGCCGGTCGAGCGCGAGCTCGCAGAGGCGAAGGAACGCCACGCGGAGCTCGCCGCGCGCTGGTCGCACGAGAAGGAGGCGCTCGACCGCGTCAAGGAGATCACGCAACGCATCGACGAGCTACGCATGGAATACGAGCGCGCCGAGCGCGCCGGCGACTTCAACCGCGCGGCCGAGATCCGGCACGGCGAGCTGCCGCAGCTCGAACGTGAGCTCGCCGAACGCGACGGCACGCAGCCGGAGAACGCGATGGTCAAGGAGGAGGTTGATGAGGACGACGTCGCGTCAGTCGTCGCGCGCTGGACCGGCATCCCGGTCGACCGGCTGCTCGAGGGCGAGACCGAGAAGCTGATCCACATGGAAGAGCGGTTGCACCAGCGCGTCGTCGGCCAGGACGAAGCTGTCGAGGCGGTCGCCAACGCACTGAGACGCGCGCGTACCGGCCTGCAGGATCCGAACCGCCCGATCGGCTCATTCGTCTTCCTCGGCCCGACCGGCGTCGGCAAGACAGAGCTCGCACGAGCGCTCGCCGAGTTCATGTTCGACGACGAGCGCGCAATGTTGCGGCTCGACATGTCCGAGTACCAGGAGCGGCACACGGTCGCGCGTCTGATCGGCGCACCGCCGGGCTACGTCGGCTATGAGGAGGGCGGGCAGCTAACCGAAGCCGTGCGCCGGCGCCCGTACTCGGTGACCCTCCTCGACGAGATCGAGAAGGCGAACAACGAGGTCTTCGACGTCCTGTTGCAGATCCTCGACGACGGCCGCCTGACCGACGGCCAGGGCCGCACGGTCGACTTCCGCAACACCGTCCTGATCATGACCTCGAACCTGCGTTCGCAGGAACAGCTGCGCGAGTTCTTCCGGCCGGAGTTCTTGAACAGGATCGACGAGATCGTGGAGTTCAGGCCGCTGACGAAGGAGCAGCTGTCCGAGATCGTCGAGCTGCAGCTCGAGCGCCTGCGCGCGCGTCTCGCGGAGCGCGGGATCGAGCTCGCGCTCACCGACGAGGCGAAGCAGGTCCTGGCCGAGGCGGGTTGGGACCCGACCTACGGCGCACGTCCGCTCAAGCGCGCGCTCCAGCGGCTGGTCGAGAACCCGCTCGCGCTCCGGCTGCTCGAAGGCGACTTCGTCGAAGGGGACACCGTTCGCGTGGAGGCGAAGGACGGCGAGCTCGTGTTCGAGCGCGCCGGCGCGCGCGAGCCCGCAGTTGCCTAGAGCTCGACGTCGTCGAAGAAGTCGGCGCCCTCTTGCTCGGGCGGTGCGCCGTAGATGAAGAGCACGAGCTCCTCGTGTCCTTCATTCCGCACCTGTAGCGGCGTCATCGGCTCGACGGCGACGACGCTCTGCGGGCCAACGTCGATCCGCTCCGGCGGATCCCCCAGCAGCATCGTGAGCCTGCCGGAGATGACGACGAACACTTCCTCCTGCGCCTTGTCGGCATGCCGGCGGCCCCGCGTGGCCGGTGGATAGCGCCAGATGCGCCCGCGCGACTGCTTCAGCTCGGCGGCGGTCGTCACGTCCGCGGCCTGCCGCGGCTGCTGGCCCTCGACCGCAGGAGGGCGTTCCTCCCAGTCCATGGTCGATGCGTCCGCGACGTGGTACCCCACGACGCGATCCTATGCGGATCAGAGCAGCTGACGGATTGCCCGCACGAGGTTAGCGCAGTACCGCATCGTCCCCGGGTCCGGAACGCGGTCGTGGAACCGCCACCTGCGCTGCTCGAACCAGAGGCAGGTCCGGAGCTCTTCGAGCGTCCGCGGCAGCTCGCCGGTGCGCTGCCAGCGGGCGAGCGCCCAGTTCGCGAGCTCACCGGCGTCGTCCTTGGAACGAGGCTGGAACGTGACGGCGAACCGGACGTAGTCGCCCCAGTCGCCCCACGACGACGGCAGATCCACCTCCCGCAAATCCCCCGATCGGAGCGCGTACATCTCTGACCTCCTCGGGTTCGGGAAGGGCCGCCGCCCCCGCAGTGGCCCTTCCCACGTCTCACCTCGCGGCCTGCGGCTAGAACCTCGAGGCGATTTCTGTAGGCAGAGATTGAATCCGGATTGTTTGGCGCTCTTGAGCGTTCTCTTAAAAAATCGGGATGACCGGTGGAGAATTCGAACTACGGAAGCGTGGTGGAGGCTTGCCGGGAAACGAGGAGCACCCGGGCTCGTTCGGCCATCGGAAGGATGCCCTTCCGTTCGTAGAGATCGACGGCGTGCGCGGTCGCAACGGCGGCCTCGTCGCGCCTATCAGCGAGCTCGAGCACCTCGGCGAGGTCGAGCACTGCGTCCGCATTTCTACGGAGCGCGTCACTTTGCTCGGCCAACGCAACGGCTTCCCGCGCCAGTCGTTCGGCAG
>JALYST010000175.1 GCA_030854665.1 Actinomycetota bacterium | reverse complement strand
CGAGCGCTTCCAGCGCCGGCTCGAGAAGGCCGGCGGCGCTAGCCGCGGCTAGGACCTAAATGGCGAACGTCGGGGGACAGGCCGTCCTGGAGGGCGTGATGATGCGCGGCGCATCGAACTGGGCCGTAGCCGTCCGCAAGCCCGACGGAGACATCGCCGAGGTCCACCAGCCGATCAAGTCGCCGATGGCCCGGCACTGGATCTTCCGGCTGCCGGTGATCCGCGGTGTGGTCGCGCTCGGCGAGTCGCTCGCGATCGGCTTTCGCGCGCTCGCCATCTCGGCGAACTACGCAGCCGCGGCGGAGGCGAAGGAGGGCGAAGAGGGTGAGGAGGTCAGCACCGAGCTCACACGCGCGCAGCTGATCTTCGCGTTCGCGATCGCAATCGGGTTCGCGGTACTGCTCTTCAAGGTCTCGCCGGCCCTCATCACCGACTGGATCGGGATCAAGGCAGGCTGGTTCGTGATCGTCGAAGGCGGCATCCGGGTGACGATCTTCGTTCTCTACCTGTCGGTGATCTCGCTGTTCCCGGATCTGCGGCGCGTCTTCCAGTACCACGCGGCGGAGCACAAGGCGATCAACGCGTACGAAGCGGGGGAGGAGCTGAAGCCCGAGATCGTGCAGCGCTTCAGCCAGATCCATCCTCGCTGCGGGACAGCGTTCCTGCTCTGGGTGATGGTGATCGCCATCTTCGTGTTCGCGTTCTTCGGGCGCCCTCACTGGTACTGGCTGATCGCTACGCGGATCCTCTTGCTGCCTGTGATCGCAGGAATCGCCTACGAGCTCATCCGTTTTGCAGGCAAGCACCAGAACAACCGGATCCTGATGTCGCTGCTGGCGCCCGGCATGTGGCTGCAGCGGTTGACGACGCGCGAGCCGTCGCTCGACCAGATCGAGGTCTCCATTCGCGCCTTGAAAGAAGTCCTGTTGCTCGAGAAGAACGATCCGAACGAGCGCAAAGTCGAAGTGATGGCCTAATGCCTAGGGTCCAGCGCGAGGCGCAGGTCACCTGGGAAGGAAACGTCGCGCGCGGCAGCGGCTCGATCAGCGCCGCGACGGGAGCATTCGCGAACCTGCCGTACTCGCTGGCGACGCGGGTAGAGAAGCCGGACGGCAAGACGAGCCCGGAGGAGCTCCTCGCCGCCGCTCACGCAGCCTGTTACGCCATGTCCCTTGCGGGCGAACTCGCCGCCAAAGGCTCTGCACCGGATCACCTCGATGTCCGTGCCGTCGTGACGCTCGACCAGGTCGAGGACGGCTCGCACCGGATCGTCGCGTCCGATCTTCTCGCGCGCGCGCGTGTAACAGAAATAGACGAGGCCACCCTGCAGCAGGCCGCCGACGCCGCGAACAAGGGGTGCACGTTCTCGGCGCTGATCGAGGCGAGCGGGAAAGTGACCGTCAACGCACAATTCGAAGGAGGAAGCTAGTGGCGACCGATCGCAAAGCCGACGTGACGTGGAGCGGAGATCTGATGAGCGGCAAGGGCCGGGTCGACTCCGTGACGAGTGGCGCGTTCGGCGGTCTCGACGTGAGCTGGCCCGCGCGCTCCGAGGAGCCGAACGGCCTGACCAGCCCGGAAGAGCTGATCGCCGCCGCGCACGCAGCGTGTTTCTCGATGGCGTTCTCGGGCGTCCTGGCGAAGGAAGGTCATGCGCCGGAAGAGCTGAAGACGTCGGCCACCGTGACGTTCCAGCCGGGCGAGGGAATCACGAAGATCGCGCTCGACGTCGCCGGGCGCGTCCCGGGGATGGACGACGACGCCTTCAAGAAAGCGGCGGAACAGGCGAAGGAGAACTGCCCCGTCTCGAAGGCGCTCGCAGCCGTCCCGGAAATCAGCCTCACCGCGCGCCTGCAGGGCTAACCTAGTTCCGGCGATGGCCGGCAACATCGAACCGCTGCTCGACGAGGTCGAACGCTCCTACCGCGAGGCGCAGGAGCGCATGTCCGATCCTGCGGTCTACAACGATCACCGCGAGGTCGCCGACGCAGGCCGGAAGCTGAAGGAGCTCGAGGGCCCTTACCGGCTCGCCCAGCGCTGGCGCGAGGCGCGCGCCGATCTGGATGACGCTCTCGAAGACAGTGATCTGCGCGAGCTCGTGGCGGAGCTCCAGGAACGGTTGAGCTCACTCGAGGAGGAGCTGAAGGTCGCGCTCGTCGAGACCGACCCGGCGGACAGCAAGGACGTCATCATCGAGATCCGTCAGGGCGTCGGCGGGGATGAGGCGGCGCTCTGGGCGGCTGACCTGCATCGTGCCTTGACGCGCTACGCAGAACGTCGCGGCTTCAGCGTCGAGCAGCTCGGGTCGAGCCCGAACGAAGCCGGCGGGTTCAAGGAGATCACCTTCGGGATCAAGGGCGACGGCGCGTACTCAGTGTTCAAGTGGGAAGGTGGGACGCACCGCGTCCAGCGCGTGCCCGAGACGGAGTCGCAGGGCCGCGTCCACACGTCGACGGCCACGGTCGCAGTCATGCCCGAGGCCGAGGAAGTGGAGGTAGAGGTCGATCCGAACGACCTGAAGATCGACGTCTACCGCTCGACGGGCCCAGGCGGGCAGAGCGTGAACACGACGGACTCGGCGGTTCGCATCACCCATCTTCCAACCGGCCTCGTCGTGGCGATGCAGGACGAGAAGAGCCAGCTGCAGAACCGGCAGAAGGCACTGCGCGTGCTGCGCGCGCGCCTCTACGAGCACGAGCGTGAGAAGCAGCGCGCCGAGCTCGACGCGACCCGGCGTTCGCAGATCGGCTCCGGCGAGCGCGCCGAGAAGATCCGCACCTACAACTATGCCGAGAACCGGATCACCGACCACCGCATCAAGCTCACGGTGCATCAGCTCGACAAGGTCCTCCAGGGGGAGCTCGACCAGTTCACCGAAGCGCTGGGCGCGGAAGAGCGCCGGCGCGCGCTCGAGCAGTGACGGTCGGGGAAGCGCTCCGTCTCGCCGAGCAGCGGCTCGCGGAGGCAGGTGTCGACACTCCGCGCGTCGACGCGGAGTTGCTTCTCGCGCACGTGCTCGGAACCTCGCGCACGGGCGTTCACGAACGGCGCGACCAGGACGTCCCTGACGAGTTCGATGCGCTGCTCGAGCGGCGCAGGCAGCGCGAGCCGTTGGCGTACGTGCTGGGCGAGTGGGGGTTCCGAAGGTTGGTGCTGAACACGGATGCGCGTGCACTCGTCCCGCGCCCCGAGACGGAGGTCGTCGTGGAACGCTGCCTTGCCTTGCTCCGCGACGAGCCGGATCCGCGCGTCCTCGATCTCGGCACCGGCTCGGGGGCGATCGCGCTCGCGATTGCTGATGAGCGTCCGGACGCTCGAGTGACCGCCGTTGATTCCGCGGAGGATGCCGTCGCGCTCGCCCGCGAGAACGCGGAGCGCCTCGACCTGCAGATCGAGGTTCGACAAGGCGACCTGGAGGCTGCGGCCGAAGGCTGGGATCTCGTCGTGTCGAACCCGCCGTACGTCCCCGCCGACGAGTGGGAGTCGCTGCAGCCGGAGATCCGGGACTGGGAGCCGCGCGGCGCCCTCGTGGGAGAAGGGATCCACGAGGAGATCGCCAGGCTCGCGAGCACACGCCTGCTCGTGTTCGAGGTCGGAGACGGGCAGGCAGACCATGTCGCGGACGCACTGGCCTCCCTCGGCTACGCCGACATTACGATCACTCCGGACCTGGCCGAGGAGGACCGCGTGGTCGAGGGACGACGATGACCGACGCAGTCGAGGCGCTGCGCGAGGGCCAGCCCGTCGTCATGCCGTTCGACACGGTGTACGGGCTGGCCGCGGACCCGCATCGCGAAGAGCCGGTGCAGCGCCTCTACGAATTGAAGGGGAGAGACGCAACGGAGCCGAGCGCGCTGGTTGCCCGGGACTTCGACTACCTCCTAAGGTGTGTCCCCGAGCTCAGAGGCCGAGCGGCCTCGCTGGCGCGGCTGCTGCTGCCCGGCCCCGTCACGCTCGTCCTCCCGAATCCCGCCCGCCGCTTCCGCTGGCTTACGGGCACGAATCCTGAAGCGATCGGCGTTCGGGTTCCCGCCTTCGGCGGGCCGGGTGCCAAAATCCTCGAGCGCGTGGGCGCAGTAGCGGCAACCAGCGCGAACCATCCCGGCGGCCGTGACCCTAAGCGGCTCGACGAGGTACCCGAGGAGATCCGGGAGGGTGCAGGGGCGCTGGTGGACGGGGGCGAGCTGCCCGGCAGCCCTTCCACGGTGATCGATCTCACCGGCGAGGAGCCGCGGATCCTCCGCGAGGGAGCGCTCCCCGCCGAGGAAGCTCTGCGCCGACTGGACGCGGCAGTACGATCAGGTTGACCCCCGGGACAGGAGAGCTATGGCCGTCGCGCAGCAGACCTTTCAGCAGCTGACCACTGCCGGGCTCGACCAACTCGACCCGGAGATCGCAGAGCTGCTCGGCCGCGAGGTCGAACGCCAGCGCAACCAGATCGAGCTCATCGCCTCCGAGAACTTCACGTGGCCGGCGATCATGGAGGCGGTCGGCTCGACGCCGACCAACAAGTACGCGGAGGGCTACCCGGGCAAGCGCTATTACGGCGGCTGCGAGGTCGTGGACGAGATCGAGCAGCTTGCGATCGACCGCGCGAAGGAGCTCTTCGGAGCCGACCACGCGAACGTTCAGCCTCACGCCGGGGCGCAGACGAACATGGCCGTCTACATGGCGGCGCTGAAGCCGGGCGACACGATCCTCTCGCTCGAGCTCGCGCACGGCGGCCACCTGACGCACGGGCTCAAGGTCAACTTCTCGGGGCGGCTGTACACGATCGCCCACTACGGCGTCGCTCGCGAGACAAACGTCGTCGACTACGACGAGGTCCTGGAGAAGGCGAGGCACGCCCGGCCGAGGCTGATCGTCTGCGGCGGCTCTGCGTACCCGCGCACAGTGGACACGGCGAAGTTCCGCGAGATCGCGGACGACGTCGGGGCGCTGCTGCTCTGCGACATGGCCCACTTCGCTGGGCTCGTCGCAGCGGGCCTGCACCCGAACCCGGTGGAACACTGCGACTTCGTCACTTCGACGACGCACAAGACGCTTGCCGGTCCGCGTTCGGGCTTCGTCCTCTGCACGGCGGAGCACGCGCAGGCCGTGGACCGCGCGGTCTTTCCCGGCATGCAAGGCGGTCCCCTCGAGCACACGATCGCGGCCAAGGCCACGTGCTTCAAGATCGCCGCGACGGAGGCGTTTCGCGACTACCAGTCGCAGGTCCGGCGCAATGCGGACACGCTCTCGGACACGCTGATCGAGGGCGGGCTGGACGTCCTGACCGGTGGCACCGACACGCACCTCTTGCAGCTCGACCTGCGCTCCACCGACTGGACGGGCAAGGACGCGGAGGAGCGGTTGCACGAGGTGAAGCTGACCGTCAATCGGAACACCGTTCCGTTCGACGAGCGGCCCCCGACCGTCGCGAGCGGCATCAGGATCGGGACGCCCGCTGCAACGATGCGCGGAATGGACGACGGCGACTTTCGCGAGATCGGCCACATCATCGTGGAGGCGCTCGGCGAGGCGCCGGAGCTCGACGGGCTCCGTGGCCGAACGGAAGCGCTCTGCGCGAAGCGTCCGCTCTACCCGGGGTTTCGGGGCTGGACCAGCTACCTGACCCAGTGACCGTGGCCGCGACACGGACAGGCAGCGTCGTCGAGGTCAAGCACCCGCTCGTCCAGCACAAGCTCTCGTACCTTCGCGACAAGAACACTCCGACCGTTCACTTCCGCAAGCTCGTGAACGAGATCACGCTGCTGCTCACCTACGAGGCGACGAAGGACCTGCCGACCGAGGACGTCGAGGTCGAGACGCCGCTCGAAGTCGGACAGTTCCCGCACATCAGCGGGAAGAAAGTCGCTGTCTGCCCGATTCTGCGCGCCGGTGTGGGCATGCTCGACGGCGTGCTCTCGCTCATCTCGAGCGCGCGGGTCGGCTTCATCGGCATGTACCGCGACGAGGAGACCCTCGAGCCGGTCGAGTACTACGCGAAGCTTCCAGCGGACGTCGCCGAGCGCGACGTGATCCTGCTCGATCCGATGCTCGCGACGGGCAATTCGACCGCGGCTGCAATCAAGACCGTCAAGGACGCGGGCGCGACGTCCGTTCGCCTGATCGCGATCATCGCGGCGCCCGAGGGCATCGAGAAGCTCACGCGCGACCATCCCGATGTGCAGATCGTCGTGGCTGCGATCGACCGCGGCCTCAACGAACGTGGCTTCATCGTCCCCGGTCTCGGTGATGCGGGCGACAGGCTCTACGGCACGAAGTAGTGATGCTGCACACACTCTCTGATCACCTGGAAGTCGTCTGGGGTGCGTTGCTCGCTGCGGCCATCGTGGTCCTGCTGACCCCGGCGGTCGGTGGCATGGCCCGGCTGCTCGGCGTCGTCGACCGGCCGGAGGGGCGGCGGCTGAACCGCAGCACGGTGCCCCGGCTCGGTGGCCTCGCCCTTTTCTTCGGCATCTTCGTCCCATCGCTTGCGTTTCTCGATCTTTCCGGCGAGACGCGCGGTCTGCTGCTCGGCGCCGCCGTCGCGACGACTGTCGGTGCGATCGACGACTTTCGCGGGCTGCGCTGGTGGGAGAAGCTCGGCGGCCAGGTTGCGGCGGCCGCGATCCCGGTGGGGTTCGGGATCTGGGTGCACCGGTTCACGTTCCCAATCATCGGCGTCCACACGCTGCCCGACTGGGTCGGGATGCCGCTGTCCGTCCTCTGGATCGTGGCGATCATGAACATGGTCAACTTCCTCGATGGCCTGGACGGATTGGCGGCAGGCGTCTCCGCGATCTCCGCGTTCACGTTCACGCTGATCGCGCTCTCGCTGCCGCGGCCGGAAGTCCAGGCCGCGATCCTGTCCGCGATCGTGCTGGGGGCGGCGCTTGGGTTCCTGCGCCACAACGTCTATCCGGCGCGGATCTTCATGGGGGACTCGGGCGCGATGCTGCTCGGATTCGTGCTGGCGGCGATCCCGTTACAAGGGCTTCTGAAGACCGCGTCGATCGTGACCCTCTTCTTCCCGCTGCTCGTTCTCGCGGTGCCGATCCTCGACACGTCCTTCGTCGTCGCGAAGCGCCTCAAATACCGGCAGCCGGTCTACGTCGCGGACCGGCAGCACCTCCACCATCGCTTTGTGAACATCGGCTTCTCGCAGCGGCGCGCCGCCGGCTACATCTGGCTGTGGTGTGCGACGCTTGCCGCGACCGCCCTCGCGCTTCGCTTCATCCGCCCACACGAGCATGGCGAGTGGCATCCGTGGCGGACGCTCGTCGTCTCTCTCTTTGGTCTTGTTGCGCTGGCAGCGTCCGTGTACATGGTGTACTTGCTCGAGATCGTGAAGCTGGCGAACCCGATGATCAGGCGGCGGGAGGAGCAGGCCCGCGTCGACAAGCGGAAGTCTGCGTAGTACAAAGTCTGCGGTTTTTGGCTGTTCCAAGCGGTCTCGCGTTGTTACAAACTTGGTATGCTCCGCGCAGATGGAGCCCCAGAACCGCCCTTCTCTTCAGTACGCCGAAGCTGGAGGCGTCCTGGTCGGAGTGCTCTTCGCTTCCGTGGCTCTCGGCCTGTTGATCGGCTGGGTGGCGGGCTCGGCAGGAATCGGAATCCTGATCGGCTCGGTGATCGGGATCCCGCTCTCGATCTACACCGTCTACTGGCGCTACCGGGACAGCGTCTGATGCGGTCGGGCCTGCTAGCGACGCCCCGACCGGAGCCGGGTCATCTCTTGCCCGCCCTCGCCGGATCCGTCGTCATTCTTTTCGCCCTCCCGTTGTTCCTGATCCTCGACTGGGACATGACTGCATGGGCACTCGCGGCGGTCCTGTGGCTCGGCATCCACGCGCTCGACTTGATACTGCGGCGCGCTAGGAAGGACACGGGTAACCTCGCGGCCTCCGGAATGCAGGCGTTCGGATTGCTCTTCAAGACTTTGGGACTACTGGTGGTCCTCTTCGCGGTCGCGGCATCGAATGCGCACCTCGCGCTGGCCGCTGCCCTCCTCTACGCGCTCGCCTACACCCTGGAGCTCGGCCTCTCGGTGGTCGCCTACTTCGGGGGCGGCCGATGAGGTCGCGCTTGCTGGCCGTTGCACTCTTCGCCCTCGCGTTCCCGCAGGCAGCTTTCGCGCGGGGCGAGTTCGATCCCGTCGAGGAGTTCGAGCAACACGAGTGGGTACCCATCCACCTTGGGCCGCTGGATCTGTCGATCACGAAGGCAGTCGTCTACCTCATGCTCGCGACGGTCCTGACGATCTTCCTCGGAATCTCCCTGATGCGGGTGCGGGTGCGCGCCGGCGGAGAGGCGGGGGTTCGGCAGACGATCGGTGAGCAGATCTACGAAGTCGCGCAGGTGCAGATCGCCGAGCAGGGCTTGCCGTCGAAGGCGATCCACCGCTGGTTCCCCTACGTGGCTTCTCTCTTCCTCTTCATCTTCGTCGTCAACCTGCTGGGCTTCATTCCGCTGCCGCTAACGGGCGAGACGTATCACGGAATCCCCGTCTGGGGCATCTACGCCGCGACGAGCTCCATCTCGGTCACGCTTGCGCTGGCTCTACTGACATTCGTTTTCACGCACGTCGAAGGGATCCGTTGGAACGGGGCCATCCCGTACTTCAAGAGTTGGATCCCGGAGGCCCCTAAGGCTCTGCTGGGGCTCATCGTCCCGCTCGAGGTCCTCGGTCAGTTCATGCGGCTGATCTCGCTGAGCGTTCGACTTTTCGCGAACATGCTGGCGGGGCACATCCTGATCCTGACCTTCCTCGGCCTCATCTTCATCTTCCAGTCATGGGTTCTCCTGTTCGTTTTGGTTCCGGCGACGCTCTTCTACGTTTTCGAGGTCGTCATCGTCGTCGGGATTCAGGCATTCATCTTCGCCGCCCTGTCCGCCATCTACATCGGCTCGGCAATCGAGCCTCAGCATTGAGGCGTCGCTTGCGACGCCGACCAAAAGAGCTGTGCTGGCTTTGCCGGCACAGCGGATAACAAGGAGGAATGACGTGAACACTCTTCTCGCAGCAACGTCGGGCGACGTGACGAAAGCCGGGAAGGCGATCGGTCTCGCCCTCGGTGTCGGCCTCGGTGCGCTCGGCGCCGGCATCGGCATCGGCAACATCTTTTCCTCGATGATCCAGTCAGTTGCGCGCCAGCCGGAGCTCCGAGGCGAGCTGACCGGAATTCAGTGGCTCGGCTTCGCGCTGACCGAGGCGGTCGTCTTCTACGGGCTCCTCGGTTCGATCCTCGCCTACGTCCTGGTCTGATGCTGGTCGCCGCGAATCCACTGATCGAAGTCCGACTCGGATTGATGGTCTGGACCATCGTCTGCTTCGGGATCACGTTCTTCGTCCTCAAGAGATTCGCGTTCGGTGCGATCCAAAAGATCATCGACGAGCGGCGTGAACGCATTCGCCGCTCGATCGAAGAGGCCGAGAAGGCGCGCAGCGAGGCACGCCGCCTCCTGGAAGAGCATCGCGCGCTCATCGGCCAGGCTCGTGGCCAGGCCGAGCAGATCCTCGCAGAGGCGCGGAAGGTCGCGGAGTCGATGGCGCGTCGCGTGAAGGAAGAAACGGAGGCCGATCGCCATCGCCGGCTCGAGGAGACGAAGCGCCAGATCGAGGCCGAGACGCAGCGCGCGCTGCACCAGATCCGCGCCGAGGTGGCTGAGCTGACGCTCATCGCCACGACGAAGGTCACCGGCAAGGTGCTCGACGACTCCGACCACAAGCGCCTGATCGAGGATGCGATCAGCGACCTCGACTTCTCGGCGCTCGAGCACAAGGAGACGGTCCGATAGCGGTCGTGCACCGTACGTACGCGCGTGCCCTCTTCGAGGCCGCGAAGGAGACAGGCCGCCTGAAGGAGGTCTCGGAAGAGTTCGGCGATTTCGCTGCGGCGGTGCGCGACGTTCCCGAGCTGCGCGCAGTCCTGCGCAATCCCGAGCTTGCCCCCGAGACGAAGGCCGCCATCGTCGTCGAGATCATCGGCGAGGCAGACCAGCTTCTGCGCAACTTCCTCCGGCTGGCGGCGGAGAAGGGCCGCATCGGCGAGATCGCGGAGATCGCCCGCGAGCTAGACCGCCTGATGGCAGTGGAGGAGGGTCGGCTCGACGTCGAGCTGACGACTGCGTACGAGCTTTCGGAGCCGGACGCCAAGGCGATTCTGAAGCAGATCCAAGAGGCGTCGGGCCGCAAGGTCGAAGCGACGCGGAAAGTCGATCCCGGCTTGATCGGCGGTTTCGTCCTGCAGGCAGGCTCCATGCGCGTCGACGCGTCCGTGCGCGGTCGAATCGAGCGCTTGCGCCGTGAACTCGTAACGAGGAGCTAATTAGTGCCCCTCCCAGCAATACATGTCGGTCTCTGGCCCGCGATCCCGCGGCGCCAGAGTCCACCCTCGTTCTTACCAAGGCTCCCAGCCTTGGCTGCGAACGAGTGCGGCCTCTGGCTTGGGGCTCGCGACCCAGAAACTCGACTGCATTACTGGAAGGGGCACTCATGAAGCTACGTCCAGAAGAAATCACCTCGATCCTGAAGGACCGGATCGAGCACTACGACGTCGAGACCGATCTCGCCGAGGTCGGCACCGTCCTCCAGGTGGGCGACGGCATCGCACGCGCCTATGGCCTCGAGAACGCGGTCGCATTGGAGATGCTCGAGTTCGAGCACGGCGTCGTCGGCCTCGCCTTCAACCTCGAAGAGGACGACGTCGGCACCGCGCTCTTCGGCGAGTGGCAGCACGTCAAGGAGGGCGAGCCCGTCAGGCGCACCGGGAAAGTCGCGAGCGTTCCGGTCGGCGAGGCGCTGCTCGGGCGTGTCGTCGACCCGCTCGGCAATCCTCTCGACGGCGGCGGGCCGATCGAGACGTCCGAGACGCGATTGCTCGAGTTCAAGGCGCCGGGCGTAGTCGCGAGGCAGCCGGTCAAGGAGCCGCTGCTCACCGGGATCAAGGCGATCGACGCGATGACGAACGTCGGGCGTGGCCAGCGGGAGCTGATCATCGGCGACCGCCAGACCGGCAAGACGACGATCGGGATCGACACGATCTTGAACCAGAAGGACACGGACGTGAAGTGCATCTACGTGGCGATCGGCCAGAAGGCCTCGACCGTCGCGCAGGTGTACGAGCTCTTCCGCGACCGTGGCGCGATGGAGTACACGACGATCGTGTCGGCGGCAGCACAGGAGGC
>JALYST010000169.1 GCA_030854665.1 Actinomycetota bacterium | reverse complement strand
ACCGTCCTCGACCGCGTGAACGACGAGATGGAGGTGGCCAAAGACGAGACGTTCGGGCCCATCGTCCCCATCTCGACGATCCGGAGCGAGGACGAGGCGCTTGCGATCATCGACTCGTCCCCGTACGGGCTCCTGGCCGCCGTGTTCACGCGGGACCTTGGCCGCGGTCTGCGCTTCGCCGAGGCAGCGCGGGCCGGCTGGGTGAACGTGAACGAGTCGACGAACTACTGGGAGAGCCATCTCCCGTTCGGAGGGCGGGCGGGGTCGCAGAGCGGGATCGGCCGCGTGGGCGGGCGCTTCTCGATGGAGACGTTCACCGAACTCAAGACCGTCGTAGTGAATCTGGGCTAAGGAAGAGGAGGCAGCTGCAGTGGCGAAGATCGTCGAGCACCCTGAGGTCTTGCTGTACACGCGGGTCCGGAAGTCGCCGTACTTCTACGCGTCGCGCCGCCATGGCGTGCACATGTACAGCTTCTACAACCACATGTACCACCCTCGTCACTACGGCGACCCGGTGGCGGAGTACTGGGAACTTCTGAACGGTGTCACGCTCTGGGACGTCGGAGTCGAGCGGCAGGTTGAGATCACAGGGCCCGACGCGTTCACGCTGGCGAACATGCTCGTCCCGCGCGACCTGAACAAGTGTGCGGTCGGGCAGTGCAAGTACGTCTTCATCACCGCTCCCGACGGCGGCATCATCAATGACCCGATCCTGCTGCGGCTGGAAGAGAACCACTTCTGGATCTCCGTCGCCGACAGCGACGTGCTCCTCTGGGCGATGGGCGTTGCCTACAACTCGGGGCTCGACGTCAAGATCGGCGAGCCCGATGTCGGCCCGATGCAGATCCAGGGCCCGAAGTCGAGGGACGTTCTCGTCGACCTGCTCGGCGACAGCGTGCTCGAGATTCCGTACTACTTCCTGAAGGATTACGAGCTCGAGGGCATGCACTTGACAGTCTCGCGCACGGGCTACACATCGGAGATCGGGTTCGAGATCTACTGCCGCGATGCCGCCAACAACGGCATCAAGCTCTGGGACCTGGTGCTCGAGGCGGGCAAGCCGCACGGCCTCGCCGTCATCGGCCCCTGCCACATCCGCCGCATCGAGGGCGGCATCCTCGCGTACGGCGCGGACATGTGGCTGGATACCAACCCCTACGAGGTAGACCTGGGCTACGAGTGGATGGTCGACCTCGAGCAGGAGGCGGACTTCGTCGGCAAGGAGGCATTGCGGCAGATCAAGAACAAAGGAATCTCGCGCAAGCTCGTGGGCGTCGAGATCGGCGGGGCCAAGCTCGGCTCCTACAACGACGGCTCGATGATGGACTTCTTCCCCGTGTCCGCGAACGGGAAGAACATCGGCAAGGTGACGTCGGCCTGCTTCTCGCCGCGCCTCGAGAAGAACATCGGCTACGCGATGGTGCCGATCGAGTACGCCGAGCTGGGGTCGGAGCTCGAGGTCGAGAGGCCGGAGGAGAAGACCTCGGCCGTTGTCGTCCGCAGGCCGTTCATCGATCCCGAGAAGGAGATTCCGAAGCAGGACCTCGCGGCCGCGGGGGCCAGGGACGAATCGAGCAGCTAACGGAACGACTGCCGGTCGGGGCGCTCGCCGCGCTACTGAGGCGTCCTCGCTATGAGGTGTTCCCCGTCGAGGGGATCGCCGACGACGTGGTCACGCACGTCCCGACTGAGATCAAGGTGGCGGTCACCTCGTCGCCGACACGGGGGATCGAAGCGACGCTGCGACTGTGCGAGGAGCTCACGTCGGCGCGGTTCCAGGTTGCACCGCACCTCGCGGCTCGCCTCGTCAGAGACGAGGAACATCTGCGCGACATCCTCCAGCGGCTGTTCGCGATCGGCGTGCGCGACGTCTTCGCGATCGCCGGCGACGCGGACCTGCCCGCAGGGAAGTTCGACGGCGCGACGGCGCTGCTCACGGCGATGGCCGAGCTCGGGCACGGCATGGAACAGGTTGGTATCTCCGGCTACCCGGAGAGCCATCCCTTCATCAGCGACGAGACCACGATTCAGGTGATGTTCGACAAGGAGCCGTTCGCGACGTACATCGTCAGCCAGCTCTGCCTCGACGCGGGCGTGATCGCCTGGTGGATCGGAGCCGTGAGAGCCCGCGGTGTCCGCCTCCCCATCCACATCGGCATTCCAGGGCCGATTGCGAGCACGAAGCTCCTTCGCATCGCGACGAGGATCGGAGTCGGTGAGTCGACGCGATTCGCGCGCGGCCACGGCGGGCTGCTCGCGCGGTTGTTCCTGCGCGGCCGCTACGGCCCCGGCTCGCTGATCGAACAGTTAACGCCGCAGCTCGGCGACCATGCGTCCGCCATCGGCGGCTTCCACGTCTACACGTTCAACGAACTCTCGACGACGGAACGCTGGCGGCGCGAGGCGCTTCGCCGCCTCGAGTCCTAAAGAGCTCATCGACACGCTGGACGACGTCATCGCCGGCGAGGCCGCGGAGCGCGAGTGTCGTGCGGCGCCGGAGCACATCCTCTGGCCCGCACGCCCACTCGACATCGCGGGCATACAAGACCTGCGCCGCGATGTCCGGCCCTTCCGGGTGAATCCGGTGGAGGAGTTCAGGATCCGCCACGGCTGGAGCGAGAACCTCGTCGGCCAGGCTTCCGTACAGATGGACGAGGTGCGCGCAGACCGCTGGGTCGAGGTCGGGCCAGTCGCGTGCAAGGCGGCGCATGCCCGCGTCCGGGTCGATCGCGCCCGGTAGCGGAGAAGGCCTCCGATCGAGCCGGTGCAAGCCGAGCTCGGCGCGAAGCCCGCTCAGGGCGGTGAGTGCGATCCGGTGGTAGGTCGTGAGCTTGCCGCCCGCCACGCTCAGCATCTGCGCTGACCCGCGGTGGAACACCGTCTCGCGGCGCGCGGCCGCAGTCGCGCCGTCGCCGAGGGGCAGGACGCGCAGCCCTGCGAAGGTGGAGCAGATTCGCTCGCGGTCGAGCAGGCTCGCGTCCACCGCCACGGCCGCCTCGTCCAGGATCTGCGTGATCTCGCCTTCGGCCGCCTCGACGCGGTCTGGTGATCCGTCGTACAGCACGTCGGTCGTCCCGAGTAGGAGCATGCCCTGCCAGGGCACCGCGAAGGAGACGCGCACGTCGTCGTGCGGAATTGTCAGGGCCGCGCTCCAAGGCTCGTCGAGACGCATGAGGAGGTGTGAGCCCTTGCTCAAGCGGACGGTCGGCGCGGCTGACGGGTCTTCGAGGCGGCGCACCTCATCAACCCACGGGCCTGTTGCGTTGACCACTGCACGCGCCGAGACCCTGACAGCGCTGCCGTCGACCTCGACGTCTGCACCGGCGACGCGCCCGCCGACCGTCTGCAAGGCGCGCACCTCCGCGTAGTTGAGCACCGTCGCGCCTGCAGCGACGGCGGAGCGAATGTTCGCCAGGCAGAGACGGCCGTCGTGCGTGACGGCGTCGGCGTAGACGCCGCACCAGCGCAGCCGATCGGTCCGCAGGCGCGGGACACGCTCACGCGCCCGAGCCGGCGACGCGAGCCTGTGCAGCCGCGACCGTGCGAGCGCGGAGTAGAGCACGAGCCCGGCCTGGACGGTCGCCGGCCGGTGTGGCCCGTTCCGGTAGAGGGGCAGCAGGAACTGCAGGCGGCGGACGAGATGCGGCGCCACTACGCGCATCAACAAGCGACGCTCGTGATGCGCCTCGCGGACGAGGCCGACATCACCCAGTCTGAGATAGCGGAGGCCACCGTGAATGAGCTTCGAGGACGCGGTGGAGGTGCCGCCGCCGAAGTCGCCACGTTCGACGAGTGCGACGGCGAGGCCGTTGCGCGCGGCCTCGGCGGCGATCCCCGCTCCGATGATCCCTCCGCCGATCACGAGCAGGTCGAACTCGCGCTTCGCGAGCTGTTCGATTGCCGTCCCGCGGGAGCTCAGGGCCACAGCGGATTCGTCCAGGCCTTTCGGCCGTAAGCGTCGATGAGCTCGAGACGGCCGAACGGCGCCCCGCGAGGACGCTGCAGCCGCGCGGCCGTGATCTCGCCGTCTTCGGACTCCTCGAGGACCTCTGCCCGGTGGTGGTAGCCGTGCGGCCCGGCACTGACGGAGGAGCCACGCCGCGTACCCGCACAGAGGGTGACCCTCTGACATGGGCTACAGCGCACCTCCACGATTCCGTCGTCCGCGTCGAGCCCGTGCAGCACCGGTCCGGCGGAGCTGTAGAAGCTGCCCGAGGCGAGCGCGGCGAGGATCGCAGCCTGCGAGGGTTCGGGTACGCGGACCCAGACCCACGCCACGCAGCTGTCGAGCTTGGCGTGGTGGGAGTCATCCGAGGCGATGCCGTGGCAGTGCTCGCCGCGCTCGAGCAGGTCGTCCCAGTGGACGCTGGAGTGGCCGCGCCCCGTCTCCAGCTCGCAGCCGCCGTTGTAGACCTCCAGTCCGGCAACGCCCTCCTCCAGGGAGAAGCCGTTTGCCGCGACACCGGTCCAGTAGGGGTGGGCGAGGTAGGCAACGCCGGCGTGCTCGGCCACCCAGGTGGCTGCCGCGGCCAGATCCGGCCGGGTGCGCACGAACTCGAGCGGATCCTCGTCGATCCCGAAGGCGAGCAGGTGACCTTCGGCGTCGCCCGGCAGGACGAAGCTCAGCTCGGAGCTGGGGATGACCAGGAGCCGCTCGGTCGACTCGGCT
>JALYST010000141.1 GCA_030854665.1 Actinomycetota bacterium | reverse complement strand
TGGTGCCCGCTTGCGTGCTAGTTGGGTTCGGCCTCGGCCTCGTCATGCCCGGTGTGCTCGATCTTCCCGCCGACACGGCAGGGCCCGTCTTCCTCGGGACGCTCGCGTTGGGCCTCGTCGCGGTTTTACTTTTGTCGCCGGATCGGCGCGCCCCGCTCGCGCTACAGCCGTACTTCGTGCCGGTCGTGCTCGTCATCGTGGGCCTCTACCTTCTGGTCGAGCCCAAGGGGTAGGGTCCCCTCATGGGTAGGGGCCCAGCAACCAGCGCCGGATAGCATCACCGGATGCCCACCGAGATCGCGCCGAACATCCTTGGCCTGGTCGGACACACACCACTCGTTCGGCTCTCGCGGATCGGCAAAGGACTGCGGCCCGCGATCGTCGCGAAGCTCGAGCACCTGAATCCGGGCGGCTCGATCAAGGACCGCATCGGCCTCGTCATGATCGAGGACGCCGAGCGCCGCGGTCTGCTCCGACCGGGCGGAACGATCGTCGAGCCGACCAGCGGGAACACGGGCGTCGGACTCGCGATGGCCGCCGCTATCAAGGGTTATCGGCTCATCTGCACGATGGCCGACAAGCAGAGCCAGGAGAAGCGCGATCTTCTGCGCGCGTACGGCGCCGAGGTCGTGGTCTGCCCGAGCGCGGTGCCCCCCGAGTCGCCCGAGTCGTATTACAAGGTCGCCGACCGCCTTACTCGCGACATCCCGGGCGCGTTCCAGCCGAACCAGTACTACAACGCGATGAACCCCGAGGCGCACTACAGGACTACGGGACCTGAGATCTGGGAACAAACGGAAGGGCGGATTACGCATCTAGTAGCGGGGGTAGGCACCGGAGGGTCCGTGACGGGTGCGGGTCGGTATTTAAAGGAACAAAAAGAAGGGCTGGTCGTCGTGGGGGCCGACCCACAGGGATCGCTCTACACCGGCGACATCCACCCCTACAAGACGGAGGGCATCGGCGAGGACTTCTATCCGGGGACGTTCGACCCGTCGGTCGTCGACCGCTGGGTGCGCGTCTCTGACCGGGACTCCTTCCTGACCGCGCGCCGACTCACCCGCGAGGAAGGGATCCTGGTCGGCGGGTCATCGGGCACCGCCATGTTCGCCGCGCTCGAGATCGCGAAGGGGCTCGACGAGAAGGCGCTCGTGGTCGTGCTCTTCGCCGACTCCGGCCGGAGCTACCTCTCGAAGATCTTCAACGACGAGTGGATGCGCCAGAACGGTTTCCTCGGCGGACTCATCCCCGCGAACGTCGGCGACGTCATGAAGGATCGCGGCGACACGCCCGAGCTCATCGTCGTCTCCAAGACCGAGACGGTACGCCGCGCCATCGACACCATGCAGCGCTACGGCATCTCGCAGATCCCGGTGACGGCCGACGGCGCGGCGGGCGCGGTGACCGACATCGTCGGGAGCGTCTCGGAGAAGACGATGCTCGATCGGGTCTTCCGCGAGCCCGCCCTCGTCGACGAACGCGTCGAGCGCGTGATGGATCCGCCGTTCCCGGTGGTCCAGGCCACCGACGACATCGAGCGTCTCTACCAGGAGCTCTCCGGCGGAGCGCCGGCGCTGCTCGCGGCGCGCGACAATCGCCCGGTCTCTGTGATCACGAAAGCGGATCTCCTGGAGTTCCTAGCGCACCAGCGCAAACGCGCCTAGTTACGTGGGCGGATAATCGCGGGCGCCAAAACAGGGAGGAAGGCTATGGCTCTCACCAGGCGTCGATTCTTCAAGTACACGGGCGCGGCCGCGAGCGCGGTCGTTCTCGGCGATCTGCTGGCAGCATGCCAGCAGGCCGCACCGCTCAAGCCCTCAGGCGAAATCAAAGGCACGCTCGAGATCTTCAGCTGGTGGACCGCCGGCGGCGAGGCCGATGGCCTCACCGAGATGTTCGGGATCTACAAGAAGAACTACCCCAACGTCGAGATCAAGAACTCGGCGGTCGCCGGAGGCGCCGGCACGAACGCGAAGGCCGTCCTCGCGACGCGGATGCAGGGTGGCAAGCCACCGGACAGCTTCCAGGTCCACGCGGGGCAGGAGCTGACGAGCACCTGGGTCAAAGCCGGCAAGATGGACCCGATCACGTCGATCTGGAACGAGCAGGGCTGGGATGCGGTGATGCCGAAGGACCTCAAGACCATCGTGAGTGCCAACGGCGAGATCTGGTCCGTCCCGGTGAACGTCCACCGCGGCAACGCGCTCTGGTACAACGTGAAGGTCCTGAACGACAACGGCATCAAGCCACCGAGCACGTTCGACGAGTTCTTCAGCGCCATGGACAAGCTCAAGGGGAAGGTCCAGGCGCCCCTCGCGCTCGGCTCGAAGGGCAACTGGCAGATCTCCATGCTGCTCGAGAACAACATCGTCGCGACAGCCGGCGCCGACTCCTACCGCGGCCTCTTCAACGGAAAGACGCAGTGGAGCGACGCCAAGGTGAAGCAGGCGGTCACGACGACGAAGCGGATGTTCGACTACATCAACAGCGACCACTCGACGATCGACTGGGACGAGGCCGCGGGCCGCGTCTCCAAGGGGACGAGCGCCTTCACGATCATGGGCGACTGGGCCAAGGGCTACTTCACGTCGCTCAACCTGAAGCCGAACACCGACTTCGGCGCGGCACCCGCACCGGGCACGAAGGGCACCTACATGATCGTGTGCGACACCTTCGGCCTCCCGAAGGGCGCGCCGAACCCGGAGGCAGCGAAGACCTGGATCAAGGTCTGCGGCTCGCAGGAAGGCCAGGCCGCCTTCAACCCGAAGAAGGGCTCGATCCCGGCGCGCACCGACGTGTCGAAGGACATCTTCGACGCCGTCGCGCAGCAGTTCATCGAGGACTTCAAGAAGGACTCGCTCACGCCGAGCATCGCGCACGGCTCGGCGGCACCCGAGGCGTTCGCGTCGGCGATGAATGACGAGATGGGCACGTTCGTGCAGAAGAAGGACGACAACGCGACCTCGACGAACCTTGCGAAATTGGCGGACCAATACCTGAAGGCGTAGTGGCGACGGCCCAGCGCGTGATTGCGGAGCGGCCCCGACGGGGCCGCTCCGCGCTTCGCAGCGAACGGCTCATCGGGGTCCTGCTCATCGTGCCGTCGATCGTGCTCGTCGGCCTCTTCGTCTACGCGTTCATCGCCTATACGGGGTTCGTCTCGCTGACCGCGTGGCGCGGCATCGTGCCCGACTACACCTTCGTCGGCCTCCAGCAGTACCAGCAGCTCTTCGAGCTCGAGCGGTTCCAGGCCGACCTCTCGAACACCGTGCGATTCACCGCGCTCTTCCTGGTCTCATCGATCATCCTCGGCTTCGGCGCGGCGCTGCTGCTGGATCAGCGCCTGCGCGGCACGATCGTTTTCCAGAACGTCTTCCTCTTCCCGCTCGCGATCTCGTTCGTCGTGACGGGAACGGTCTGGCGCTGGGTGTTCAACCCGAACTACGGGATCAATCTGCTGTTCGACCGGGCGGGCCTCGGTTTCCTGAAGTCGGACTGGCTCACCAACGTCGATACGGCGCTCTACGCCGTGGTGATCGCGGCGGTATGGCAGATGAGCGGCTTCTGCATGGCCATGTTCCTCGCCGGACTCCGCTCCATACCGGAGGAGCTTCGCGAGGCCGCGCAGGTCGACGGCGCGACGTGGCTTCAGACGTTGCGGCACATCATCCTGCCGCTCCTGAACCCGATCCTCCTGGCCGCCGTGATCATCCTCGGCCACATCTCGCTCAAGATCTTCGACCTCGTCTTCGTGATGACCTTCGGCGGCCCGGGATTCGCGACCGACATGCCGGGCCTGCACATGTTCATCGCGACGTTCCGGCAGAACCTCTACGCGCGAGGGGCGGCCATCGCGACCGTGCTGCTGCTGATGGTCGCGGTCCTCATCGTTCCGTACCTCATCTGGCAGCAGCGCGAGGAGCGCCGCGCATGAGCGTCACCTTCGCTGCGCGGCGCCGGAGCGGCTTCCGGCCGGGCCGGGCGCTGCTCTACGCCTTGCTGCTCGCGGTGGCGGTCTTCTACCTGCTCCCCGTCTACGTCGTCGTCGTGACCTCGCTCAAGTCGTTCGTCGAGGTCGCGAACTCGACGCCATGGGACCTACCGCAGGCGCCGAACCTCGACGCGTACGCCGCCGCGTTCGACCGGCTGCGGCGGGCGTTCCTGAACAGCGTCTTCCTCGTCGTCCCGGGAACGATCCTGTCCGCGTTTCTCGGGTCGCTGAACGGCTACGTCCTCTCGAAATGGCGCTTTCGTTTCTCCAACCTGATCTTCACGCTGCTCCTGTTCGGGATGTTCATCCCTTATCAGAGCGTCCTCATCCCGGTCGTGACCGTGCTGCAGGCGGTGAATCTCTACGGCGGGCTGCCCGGGCTGATCCTCGTGCACGTCGTGTACGGCATCCCGATCACCACGCTGATCTTCCGGAACTATTACGCGGCCATTCCGACCGAGCTGCTCGAGGCCGCCCGCGTGGACGGCTCAGGCATTCTCGGCATCTACCGCCACATCATCCTGCCGCTTTCGGTTCCGGCCTTCGTGGTCGTCCTCATCTGGCAGTTCACGAGCATCTGGAACGAGTTCCTCTTCGCCGTCACGATCGCGAGCGATCCCGATCAGCAGCCCATCACCGTCGCGCTGCAGGGCCTCGCCGGGAGCCTGCTCGCGCAGTACCAGATCCAGATGGCCGGAGCTCTTCTGACGGCGCTGCCTCCGGCGATCATCTACGTGGCCCTCGGGCGTTACTTCATTCGCGGACTGCTCGCGGGAGCGCTCAAGGGCTAGCGGCTTCGGCGGCCGCGGGACCCAGAACATCGAAGTCCCCGTTGGCCGCCACGCATACCTCGACCCGTTGCGGTCGTGGTCCCCGGACGGCGCGCTGATCGCGTTCATCGCGGAAGGGGCGAACGGAGCGGGGGTTGGCGCCCTGACCAGAGACGGACGCTTGATCGTCGATCTTCAACCGCAACTGCCTGCATCGGTCCGGCTCATCGGCTGGGTTCCCAGGCGATAGGCGATCCTCGCGTTCTCGGCATACTGGCAAGTGACGTGAAGAACTCCCCACGCAGGCCCGGATTCGAGACGCTCGCCATCCACGCGGGCCAGGAGCCCGAAGCCGTGACCGGCGCCGTCGTCGTCCCCATCTTCCAGACGTCGACCTTCGCGCAGGAAGCGGTGGGGAAGAACAAGGGCTACGAGTACGCGCGCACCGGCAACCCCACGCG
>JALYST010000126.1 GCA_030854665.1 Actinomycetota bacterium | reverse complement strand
CGCCGCTGCCGAACCAGCGCGAGCTAGTCCAGCGCTAGCACCGGATACCGCTCGCGAATCGAGTCGACGAAGCCGGCCATCCGCTCGGCGAGCGCCGCGTCCGCGATCTCGAGCACGTTCTCCGCGTTCGTCTCGCCCGAGTGCGACAGGTTGAAGCTGCCGATGAACACCGTGTCGTCGGCGACGGTCACCTTCGCATGCATGTAATCGTGCACCGCGCCCGGCGCGTACGGCGTCGAACGCTTGCCTGAGAACGTCTCGCGGTCGAGCAGGAATCGGAGCGACGGCCCTTTCCAGGTGACGTTCCCGTTCCGCCGCCACTGCTCGAGCACCTCGGCGATTTGCGTCGCGTCCACGACGCCCGCAAGATCGACCTTGCCGTCCGCAGCCACCTCGGCCAGCGTGCCGAGGATCGGGCCGGACGAGATGACCGGCGAGGCAACTCGCACCCGACGCTCCGCGCCACCGATCAGGTCCGCAATCCGGTGCGCGAGCTTCTCGCCGCGCTTCGGTGAGAACCACGTGCGCACCTGCGCGTCGCCGACGCGGATCGGATCCGTCGCCACCCTCCCCGACGCGGCGACCTTCCGCTTCTTCCACAGCTGCGAGAAATCTTCCTGGAAGCGAATCGCAACCGCCGTCGACTCGACCACGACGATCACGTTCTCCTCGCGCGTCCACGAATCGTCGGTCCAGTTCGTCGAGCCGCTCCAGACAGCGTCGCGGTCGCGCACGACGTACTTGTGGTGCATCAGATCCGGCCAGCCGGGCACGGCCGCGGTCTCGAACGGCAGCGTCTCGATCAAACTCGGTTCAGTCTTCGGCGGCGGTGGCACGGGCGGACGCTCGTCCACGTCGTCCACGTTGTAGACGAGCCGGACGTGAACGCCGCTCTCGTGCGCGCCGACGAGGGCAGCGCGGACGATGTCCCCTGTCTCGTCGTGCAGCCTGATGTCGTAGAGCGCGAGCTCGAGCGTCTCACGTGCGCCGTCGACGAACGCCGCAATCTTGCGCGCTATGTCCAGCGATGCCTGGCCGCCGTCGGTGAGGGTGTGAACCTGGATCAGGGGCCGTACCATACGTCGGGGTACTCTCCAGCCGTGTCCGTCCACCGGCTCGACCGGGTCGAAGCCCGGCGCATCGCGGTCCGTGCACAGCTCCTGGACGCGCACCGACCGATCGACCTGCTCCGCCGGGTCATGGCGGCACGAAGACTGCGCGCACTCGGCATCGCCCGGCCCGGGGTGATCGGTGTCGCGGGGTAACGGAACTACGAGGTGGTCGCCGGAGAGCGCCGAGGTCGAGGGAACCTCCGGCAGCTGGGTGGTCGACGCAGCTGCCATCGGTCAGCCGTTCGAGGGACGCACGGCACTGCTGTCCCCGTTCGATCGCCTGATCCACGACCGCGTCCGCGCCCAGGACCTGTTCGACTTCGAGTACTACCTGGAGATGTACAAGCCGAAAGACAAGCGCCGTTGGAGGTACTTCGCACTTCCGGTGCTGCACCACGACCAGCTGGTCGGCAAGCTTGACGCGATCGTCGACCGGAAGGCCAAGGTCCTGCGGGTCGACGCGATCCACGAGGACGTCCGCTTCGCGCGCGCGATCACCAAGGCCGTCAACGCCGAGATCGAAACGCTGGCAGCGTGGCTCGGCCTGGCCGCGGTCAACTATCCGGGAACGCCCACACCACGGGGAACCTAAGGCGCTCGGCGTACCATGAGCAAGTTGATTACCGGCGACGAACGGTGACCCTGAAGCTCGCGGTCGCCGTGTTTCCGCTCATGTCCGTGGCAGAGCAGGTCACGACCGTCCGCCCGATCTTGAAACGGCTCCCAGACGCCGGTTGGCACGTAACGGGAACCGAGCCGTCCACATCGTCACGGGCGGTCAATTTGTAGGTCACGCGCGCTCGTCTCACCCGGCGCGGCGCACGGACGGTCTTGGCGGACGCTCCGCTGAGGACGGGCGGAGTGGTGTCGAATTCCATTCCGGCCACGCTGAGCGTCCCTGTCCAGGTCTCGCTTCCCGACCGGCCAGTGTCGGTGGCGGTACCGAGCCTGCGCTCGACGGTTCCGCTGCCCGACGCACCCGCGTAGATTCCCGTGCCGCCGGTGACCGTGAATGTCTGCCCCTGGGTCCGGACGGCCTCCTGGCTGACGCACTGTGCTGCGCCCGCGATCGCGAAATGAATCTCACCTTTCCCTGCCGCGACGAACCTGACGGGGTATGCGCGCGTTATTCCGGAAGCTTCGGGGCACGAAGGCGGCCCGATGTCGGAAATCCAGATGTAGGCCTCGGCGACACTTCCGATTCCGGGGACCAGGCCCTCGCCAGTGCGGGAGGCACAGTTGTTACTGGTCACTTCCGGCGGGCACGCGCCGAGTCTCGAGGCGGCCTGCAGTACCGCCCGCAGGTTCAGGACTCCAGCCGAGACGTCGGGCGCGGACATCCTGGCGTCTGCAGTCGCGCCGCCCGTCGCAAGCGCGGCAGCGATGAAGGGAGTGAACAGCGCGCGCGTGGCTCGCACGCCGAGCAAGGTAACGCCCGGCTCTAATGAAGCTCTAACGGGGGTGCTAGGGTCGGCCAGGAGGTGGCCGGGCTCGAATTCCGCGTGCTGGGCTCGCTCGAAGTGGCGCGAGACGACGAGCTGGTCGCGGTCACGGCGCCGAAGCAGCGACTTCTGCTCTCGTTGCTCCTCTTGCGGGCCAACCAGCCGGTTTCCCAGGATGAGCTCATCGAAGCTCTCTGGCACGGCGAGGCTCCGCAGACGGCCAGAGCCGCGTTGCAGAACCTCATCCATGCCTTGCGAAGGCTGCTCGGCGCAGGCACCCTCACGCGAACTCCGGCTGGATACGTGCTGAGCGCTGAGCCTGGTGCAGTCGACTTGGGTCGCTTCCGCCGTAGCATCATCGAGGCCCGCGGCCGGCCGCTCTCGGAGCGCGCAACCAGGCTGCGCGAGGCTCTTTCGCTCTGGCGGGGGTCACCGTTTGCGGAACTCTCATCGTACGCTGCTGCGCGCGCTGACATCGTTCGCCTCCAGGAGGAGCGGCTGAGTGCTCTCGAGGATCGCGTCGACGCGGACCTCGAGCTCGGGGAGCATCTCCGGCTCGTTTCGGAGCTTGAGGAACTCGTGGAACGGCACTCGCTGCGCGAGCGTTTCTGGAGCCAGTTGATGGTCGCGCTCTATCGCTCCGGCAGGCAGGCCGACTCGCTCGCTTCCTACCGTCGAGCTCACGCAACCCTTGTAGAGACGTTGGGCATCGAGCCGGGCAGCGCGCTGAAGGAGCTACAACGCGCGGTTCTCGTCCACGATCCGGCGCTCGAGGATCCCAAACGGATGTCGGGCTCGACGCTCGAGCGGGCGGCAGCGATCTTGCCCGGTGAGCCTGCGGAGCGGGCGCGATCGCTGTTTGAGTACGGCTCGGCTTTGATCAGGGTTGGCGAGCTCCGCCAAGCCACGTCGACGCTGCGCGCGGCGGGGCGGCTTGCGGAGGCTGCGGGCGAACGCGGGCTACAGGAACGTGTGCGCATCCGGCTCTCGTATCTCAAGGTCTTCGCCGACGGTGCCGCCATGGCGGAGCAGTTTGCTATCGCCGAACGCGCTGCGGGGGTCTTCGAGGACATTGAAGACTTAGCCGGGCTCGCATTTGCGTTGTCTTACCGGGCACACCTGCTTCGCGACACGGGCCACGCTGAAGACGCGTTGAACGTGGCGCTCCGTGGCGCCGACCTCGCGCGACGAGCAGGAGACGGCGATGTCGAAGCGGCGTGTCGCAGGATGGCCGCCTGCTGTGCCGCTCAAGGGCCGACTCCGGTCGCCGAAGCGATTGCCCTCTGCGAGGCCGCCGAAACGAACCGAGTCGACAAGGGCTGCCACTCGGTTGGGGACGTGGTCGCCTGGCTTCTGGCTCAGTCCGGGCGCATCGCAGAGGCGCGTGCGCTGTACGAGCAACAGCTTGCTCTGCTCCGCGAGCAGGGCATCGTTTTGGATCTCACCGTGGGCTTGACACGGGCGGCGCTTGCCGAGCGGGCGGCCGGCAATCTCGGCCGCGCTGCAGATCTCCTACGTGAGGCCGACTTGCTCGGTCGGGCGGAGGAGCTAAGGGGCGAGGTTCCCTGCGTGGCAGCCGAGCTAGCGAGCGTGCTCGCCCTGCAAGGCGAACAACGCGAGGCGCGGCATTTGGCCGACGAATCGCGAAACCTGGCGGCGCCCAGCGATGTCCTCTCGGCCGTGCTGTACCGCCGGGCCCTGGCGCTTGTCGCCGCCTGGGAGAAACGACGCGACGATGCGTTCCAGCTCGCCCACGAAGCGTGTTCGCGTGCCCGGCGAACCGATTGGCTGACGTTTATCGGCGAGACGCTCGAAGATGCAGCGCGCGCATACATGCTTGTCGGCGAAGCCGGGCTTGCGCACGAGGCGCTCAGCGAGGCGCTGGCGGTGTACGAGCGCAAGGGACACCTTGCCGGCGCGGAGCGTGTTCGACAGGCGTTTGCCAAATCAGGCTCGGGAATTGACTCGGCTGTGTCACACGCCGCAGCGACGTAACGCTTCGGGCTGCTGCGCAGTCAGCAGCCTCATCGTCGTCGATTTCCCGGCGCCTTTGGGACCGAGCAGGCCGACGCACGTCCCGACGGGCACGTCGATACGGATACCCGTACCGCGGAGAGCAGTTAAGGCTGAGTCAGGAAGAGCCGCTTCTCACTGCCGAGGTGCGATGCCCACGCGAGCCTGTCGGCACCTGCGAAGCCGAGGTACGCGCGCAGCGCGTCGCGCATCGCGTCGACGAACCCGTCAGCGCGGCGTGGCTGGAACCAGTCCTCCCACCACACATCGAGCACGTGCACGCGAGCCTCGGCCCGCTCGATCCGCGGCTCGATCCGGCCGACGAAGCGGTCGCGGAAAACGATCGGCAGCACATACCAGCCCCAACGGCGCTTGGCCGGTGGGAGGAAGAGCTCCCAGATGTACTCGAACTCGAACAGGCTCCCGAGGAGGCCGCGATCCCAGACGATCGGGTCGAACGGTGGAACGAACGCGACCGAAGGCGCCGGGTCCGGCGGCGCTTCCAGCAGTTTGGCGTCCTCACTGATGACAAAGCGTTTTCCGCGGACGTCCTCCACCTCGACGGAAACAAGGTCTCCGCGTTCGACGAGTTCTTCGCGCAGAGCGCCCCGTCCCGGGTACCCAGGCCACCGCGGGTCCGGCTTCGCGGGCCCGAGACCGCCGAAGATATCTCCGGCGCCGCCGACACCGAGGAGTCCGTGCGCGCGGTACCGCGACAGGAGCTTGTGCCGGAGTTGTTCTTGCAGCGGGAGTTTGCGGGCGAGCACGTCGGCAGGTAGCAGCCGTTCGAGCAGGTCGTAGTACCTGCGGTTCCCGTCACGCCGCGCCAGGCCGAGCACGCCCGTGACGGCATACGCCTCGAGCACGGCGCGTACGGCGTTTGTCGCCATCCCGAACCAGTCGGTCGTTGTCCCGCGCTCGCGCTCGAGGTCGAGCGCCGACAGCGGGCCATCCGCGCGGATCTGCTCGAGGACCCGCTTGGCCACTTCGCCGTTCTCGGCGAGGGTTCGCGGCGCGTTAAGGCTCAAGGTTCCGCGGAACCACGCGAACTCGCTCGTCGGTACAAGCGAGAGACCCTTGTTATACGCCTCGAAGATCTCGCGGCATTCGTAGAGCCGGTCGCACCAGCCGGGGTCGTAGTCGGCGACCCGCGCGTGCAGAACGAGGTCGTGGTTCCGGCCCGCGACGGCCAGCGGGTCGAACTGAACCGACCCGAGCCTCCGGAAGACGTCTAGCACCGCGTCCGTCCCTCCGGCAAGAGAGCGCGCCGGTGCGAGCAGTTGACGCGCCACGAGAAAGCGGCGCGCGGCCTCGGCAGTGACCTTCAGGACGACTGTTTGGCGCGCATCTCAGCCTTGTGCGCACGCTTCTTGGCCTGGTAGTCCTCGAGCGCCTGAACCGAGTCGACGTCGCCGAGCGTCGGATGGTTCGGGACGAGATCCTGCGCCGCCTCGACACCGAAGCGCTTCGCGAGCACCGCGCCTAGTGCCGTCACCTTCATCTTCCCGAAACCGGGCAGCGCGCCGATGCGCCGGCGCAGGTCCTCGCCGTCCGCGGCGTCGGTCCACACTCGCTCTGCCCGCCCGTCGTACTCGTCGTCGATCACACTCGCGAGCTCCTGCACCCGCTTCGCCATCGAGCCCGGGAAGCGGTGAATCGCCGGCTTCTCTCGAAACGACTGCTCGAGCTTGCCCGGGTCTGCCGTCGCGATCTTGCGCGCGTCGAGCGTGCCGAACCGCTGCTTCAGCTTCAGTGGCCCGGAGAAGGCGGTCTGTACTGGCACCTGCTGGTCGAGGGCGAAGCCGATCAGCAGCGCCAGCGGTTCTTCGGCGAGCAGGGCATCAGCCTCGTCATTCCCGGTGAAGTGCAGCGCGTCGGCCATGAGGGGATCCTAGACGTGCGTAGCGAATCGTCCTCCTGGGTAAGTGGAAGGTCATGGCCGACCCAGTCGAGAAGGCGAAGGACGTCGCCCACGCGGTCGAGCATCCCGTCGAGACCGCGAAAGACCTCGCCGCAGAAGTGGAGCAAGGACGCAGCCCGCGCACGCCCATGCTCGCCGTGACCGGCATAACCATCGTCCTGGGGATCGTATTCGCGATCCTCGTGACGGTTGCGCTGATCCTCTATTTCGCGTACGGCGGAAAGTAGCGGCGTCACTCGGACGCGTAGGCGAACCGGCTCGCGTCAGAAGGGCCACCGCGCAAGTACCCTGGAAGGATGGACCCGCTCGCCGTTTTCAGCCCGAAAACCCGAGCCTGGTTCGAGGAAGCGTTCGACGCGCCGACCCCTGCCCAGAAGCTCGGCTGGCCTGCGATCGCCAGCGGCAGGGACACGCTGATCCAGGCGCCGACGGGCTCCGGGAAGACGCTCGCCGCGTTCCTCTACGGGATCGACAAGCTCAACTCCGAGTCCGGTGAAGGCCTTCGCCTGATCTACGTCTCGCCGCTCAAGGCGCTGAACTACGACATCGAGCGGAACCTGCGCGGCCCGCTCGCCGGGCTGCAGTCCGAGCTCCGGATCGGCGTGCGCACAGGCGACACACCGCAGAAGGAGCGCGCCGCAATGCTGCGGAACCCGCCCGACATCTTGATCACGACTCCGGAGTCGCTGTACTTGCTGCTCACGTCGCGCGCGCGCGAGAACCTGAAGGGCGTCCGCACGCTGATTCTCGATGAGGTGCATGCCCTCGCAGGCACGAAGCGGGGTGCTCACCTAGCACTCTCCGTTGAGCGCCTGCGACGGCTAACTGACGAGCCGTTTCAGCGCATCGGGCTCTCGGCCACGCAGAGACCGATGGAGGAAATCGGCCGCTTCGTTTCCGGAGCGCGCGACATCCAGCTTGTCGACGCGGGCACTGCGAAGGAGCTCGACCTCAAAGTCGTAGTGCCTGTCGAGGACATGCGTGAACCGGGTGCGCAGGGCACCGGCTCGGAAGGATCACAGAGCTCGATCTGGCCGTCGATCTATCCGGAGATCCTCAAGCTCGTCGAAGAGCACCGCTCCACGATCGTCTTCGTCAACAACCGGCGCCTGGCCGAACGACTCGCGCTCCGCCTGAACGAGCTGGCGGAGAAAGAAGTCGCGCGCGCACACCACGGCTCGCTCGCGCGCGAGCAACGCGTCGCGATCGAGGAGCTGCTGAAAGCGGGCGAGATTCCGTGCCTCGTCGCGACGTCATCGCTCGAGCTCGGCATCGACATGGGCGCCGTCGACCTCGTTATCCAAGTCGAGTCGCCGAAGTCGGTTGCGCGTGGCCTGCAGCGTGTCGGTCGCGCCGGGCACGAGCTCGGTGCCGTGTCGAAAGGACGCATCTTTCCGAAGTTCCGCGCCGACCTGCTCGAGTCGGCGGTCGTCGTGAAACGGATGCTCGAAGGCGGGATCGAAGAGACCGTCATCCCCCGGAATCCCCTCGATGTGCTCGCGCAGCAGATCGTTGCGATCACGGCCGACGAGGAGATCTCCGTCGACGACTTGCACGAGCTCGTGCGTGGCGCTTACCCATTCGCCGACCTGTCACGTACGCAGCTGGAGAACGTGCTCGACATGCTGGCGGGCCGCTATCCGTCCGACGAGTTTGCCGAGCTCAGACCGCGCATCGTCTGGGACCGCACTGCGGGCGTCATCCGTAGCCGCAGCGGCGCCCGCCGCTTGGCGGTGACGAATGCCGGAACGATTCCGGATCGCGGTCTCTTCGGAGTGTTTCTCATCGACGGCGGTGGCCGGGTCGGCGAGCTCGATGAGGAGATGGTCTACGAGGCTCGGGCCGGCCAGACCTTCATGCTCGGCGCGTCGACCTGGCGGATAGAGGAGATCACGCGGGACCGCGTCCTCGTCTCGCCCGCGCCGGGGGTACCGGGCGCCGTTCCGTTCTGGAAGGGCGAGGGTGTCGGCCGCCCGTATGAGCTTGGCGAGGCGATCGGCAAGACGTCGCGCGAGCTTGTCGCGCTCACCGAGGAGAAAGCGCTCACCCGTCTTCGTGACGAGCATCTGCTCGACGACCGCGCCGCCCGCAATCTGCTGACGTTCCTGAACGAGCAAGCCGCTGCGACCGGCGCTGTGCCGTCGGACCGGACCGTAGTCGTCGAGCGCTTCCGCGACGAGATTGGCGACTGGCGTCTCTGCATCCTGACGCCGTTCGGCGCGCGCGTGCACGCTCCGTGGGCGCTTGCGCTCGCTGCACGGTTCCGGGAGTCGCTCGGGCTGGAGGTCCAGTCGATCTGGTCGGACGACGGTATCGCGCTTCATCTCCCGGACGCCGATGCGCCCCCGCCGACCGATGCCATCGTGATCTCGCCGGAGGAGATCGAAGAGCTCGTCGTGCAGGAAGTGGGGCAGAGCGCGCTCTTCGGCGCGCGGTTCCGTGAGAACGCCGCGCGCGCGTTGTTGATCCCGCGCCGCCGACCCGACCAGCGCACACCGTTGTGGCAGCAGCGTCTCAAAGCGCAGGGCCTGCTGCAGGTCGCGCGCCGCTACGGCTCGTTCCCGATCATCCTGGAGACGTATCGCGAATGCCTCCAGGACGTCTTCGACCTGCCGGCGCTCAAGCGGCTGCTGCACGGGCTGCGCACGCGCGAACTCGATCTCGTCGATGTCGAGACCGCTTCGGCGTCCCCGTATTCCGCATCGCTTCTCTTTGACTACA
>JALYST010000089.1 GCA_030854665.1 Actinomycetota bacterium | reverse complement strand
TTCTTCGCGCCGATCGCCGGATGCGCATTGAGCGCTTCAAGCTTGTCAGCTTCGGTCAGCTCAGCGATCACCGCGTCCGCCGTCGCCAGCGGGTCGTCGCGCTCGGCCAGCTTGTCGACGAGTCGCGTGCGCCCTTCGAACAGTTCGGTCAACTGTTCGACCGTCAGCTGCCGCGGTAGGCCGTGCACCCGTAGGAGGAAACGAGCAGCGGGATGTGGTAGTGGCCGTCTTCGAGCTCGACCTCGACGCCGATGCCCTTGAAGAACGGCGAGGGAGGTCGGAACAGCAGGCGATAGACGCCGGGCTCGAGATCCGTGGCGAGAGGCGTGATGCGGCCGTCGGTATCGGTATCACTGGCGGTGACGAGGTCGTCGCGCCACAGCTCGACGCGTACGCCGGCCGCCGGTTGGCCGCGCTCGATGTCGAGAACGTGGGTGGAGAGGGAAATGCTCATGCTGCGAATCTTTCCGCCTGGACGCGATGTTCCTTCGCGATCTCCGTCTCGTCGGCCCGCACGAGCTGGCCGTCGCGGACGACCTCCTCACCGCCCACGTAGAGACGGTCGACTCGGTGGGGCCCCGAGAAGACGAGCCCGGCAACGAGATCGTTGGCACCGCCGAGCTCGAGACCGTCCGTCCGCCAGACGGCCACGTCTGCGCGCTTGCCAGGCGAGAGCCGACCGATGTCGTCGCGGCCCAGCACGGCTGCGCCGCCACGCGTGCCGAGCCGCAGAGCCTCGCGTGCAGTCATTGCCTTCGGCCCGCCACGGGCGCGCGCGACCAGCAGCGCCTGCTTGACCTCCATGAAGAGATCGCTTCGCTCGTTCGAGGCCGACCCGTCGACGCCGAGCCCGACCCGTACGTTTGCCTCGAGCAGGTCGCGCACGCGTGCGATCCCGGCTCCGAGTCGCATGTTGGAGGTCGGGCAGTGCGCGACTCCTACCCCCTGCGCGCCGAAGGTCGCGACGTCGTCGTCCGAGAGATGCACACAGTGCGCGCACCACACGTCGTCGGCAAGCCAGCCCACCTCCCCGAGGTACTCGACGGGCGTACAGCCGTAGAGCTCACGGCAATAATCCTCCTCCTCGACCGTCTCCGCGAGGTGTGTGTGCAAACGCAGGTTCAGCCGGCGTGCGAGCTCCGCCGACTCCGTCATCAGCTCGCGGGTGACGGAGAAAGGCGAGCAGGGAGCAACGGTTATCTCGACCTGGGTACCGTCGGCGAGCGCGGCCGCCGCTTCTGTCGCAGCGAGCGCATCGTCGCGCGACTCCACTACCGAATCGGGTGGCAAGCCGCCCTGCGACTCGCCCAGATCCATCGAGCCTCGCGAGGCGACGATTCGGACTCCGAGCTCGCGCGCCGCGCGGATCTCTGCCTCGAGCAGCCCGGTCACGCCGGGCGGGAAGAGGTAGTGATGGTCAAACACCGTCGTGCATCCAGAGAGGGCGAGCTCCGCTAGGCCGACGCGCGCTGCGGCGTACTCGGCCTCTTCGTCGATCGCAGACCAGATCGGGTAGAGAGCCTTCAGCCAGCCGAAGAGGTTCTCGTCTTGCGCACGGGCACGCGTGAGGTTCTGCCACAGGTGATGGTGCGTGTTCACGAGCCCTGGGGTCACAACTGCTCCGCCGAGGTCTTGCACGTCGCCGGCGTCGGGCTGCGCGCCTGCACCGGCCTCCTTCACGATGCCGTCCTCGATGAGGATCCAGCCGCCCTCGTACTCGGTGCCCGCATCGTCCATGGTCACGACGTGGGCATTGGAGAGCAACGTGCTCAAATCTTCAGTGGCACGATCTGGAAGCGATCGACGTCGACGAGACCGCGATCGGTGATCTTCAGGCTCGGGATCACAGACAGGCCGAGGAACGAGAGCGTCAGGAACGGTGTCGCGCCCGACCAGCCGACCGCCCGGGCGGCGTCGTTGCACGCCAGGCTCTTTTCGATTACCTCAGCGAGCGGTGCGTCGGCAAGGAGCCCGGCGACAGGAAGCGGCAGCTCGGCCTTCACCTCGCCTCCGTCCACGACGACGATGCCGCCGCCGAGCTCGCCGAGCCGCTCAACCGCGCGCGTCATGTCCTCGTCGTCCATTCCGACGACGACGATGTTGTGTGCGTCGTGCGCGACGGTCGACGCGAGTGCGCCTCGTTGCAGTCCTGAGCCGTGGACGAAGCCGTGTCCGATTCGGCCCGTCCCGAGATGGCGCTCGATCACGGCGATCTTCGCGAGATCGTTGGCCGTGTCCGCAACCGCGTAGCCGCCGGCAGTCGTGGGTTCGACGGCGACCGACTCGGTCACGACCTGGTCGGGCACGAGACCGATCGCCCGTGCGCTGCCACCGTCCCAGGGAATCTCGAAGTCCGCCGCACTCACCGGCCGGTTGCGCACGGAGTGCTTGACCCACTCCGGGACGTCCGGCTCGGGAATCTCGTCGACAGGCCGCCCGGCCTTCAACGTCAGCTCGGGCTCAAATGTCTCGAGGTCAGGCAGAAGCAGCAGGTCGGCCTGGTAGCCCGGAGCAATCGCTCCCAAATGCCAGAGCCGGTGCCACGTCGCGGGGTTGATCGTCGCGAGCACGACCGCGTCCTCGGGCGCCACGCCTGCCGCGACCGCCTCGCGCACCATGCCGTTGATGTGGCCGTTCTCGGCGATGTCCTCCGGGTCGCGATCGTCTGTGCAGAAGGCGATTCGGTTCGTGCCAAACTCCTCGACGAGCGGGAGGAGCGCCTTCAGGTTCCGCGCCATCGACGCCTCGCGGATCAGGAGCCACATGCCGTTCCGGAGGCGTTCGCGGCCCTCCTCCACCGTCAGCGCCTCGTGGTCCGAGCGGATCCCCGAGGCGACGTAGGCGTTCAGCTCCTTGCCGAGCACTCCCGGCGCGTGGCCGTCGACCTGCACTCCGTTTGCGAGCCGCAGCTTGTCCAGCTCCCTTGGGTCGCCGTTGATGACGCCCGGGAAATTCATCATCTCGGCGAGCCCCAGGACCCGCTTGCGCCGCAGAAGGCTTTCGAGGTCGCCGCTGAGCAGCGGGCGCCGCGGCGACTCGAACTCGGACGCGGGGATGGTCGATGACGCCATGAAATAGAAGTCGAGCGGCAGGTTCTCGCACGCATCCAGCAACCAGTGGACGCCGTCGGTGCCGAGGACGTTCGCGAGCTCGTGCGGGTCGAGCACGACCGCGGTCGTGCCGAGGGGAAGCACGAGGCGCGCGAACTCGTCCGGCAGCAGCTTCGTCGACTCGAGGTGCATGTGCGCGTCGAGGAAACCCGGGACGACGTGCCGGCCCGTCGCGTTCACGATCTGGCGGCCCTCGTAATCTCCCAGGCCGGCGATCCAGCCGTCCGCGATCGCGATGTCGGTGTCGAGCCACTCGCGTGTGAACACGGAGAGGACGCGGCCGCCGCGTACGACGACGTCGGCGGGCTCGTCGCCACGGGCCACGGCAAGGCGTCGGGAGAGGTCGCTGGACACGGCGAGGCGATTCTCCCATGACGGCGAAGTACGCTTGGCCCCCGTGGACGTGCTGACGCCCCGCACCCTCGAAGAGGCGTTGCGCCTGAAGGCGGAGCGTCCCGA
>JALYST010000044.1 GCA_030854665.1 Actinomycetota bacterium | reverse complement strand
CCTCCAGCGCAGCGAGGGCAGCCTTTGCGTCGCTCTTGGTCAGGCCGCTGCGATCGGCGACTTCACTTGCGAGTTGCGTCTGGGTCAGGGGCATTGGGCTCCTTCGGTTGTGGGCGAAATCACGTAGGGATTCAAGCGAGAGTGCCAGACGGACGCCCGCGGGCGTCAGGTGACAACGCGATAGACCTCGAAAACCTCTGCAAACTCGCGGTTCACGTTGATTCCGTGGGTCCTCGCGACGTTCCGGATGTACTCGGGGTCGCTGTAGCGGCGGTGCTGCTGCGACGCGTACTTCGACAGGGCTGCGACCTTCTTCTCGACGTGCGACGCCTGCAGCGCGAAGTAGGCCTGGTAGGCGAAGTCGAAGTTGTTCCACGGGATCTCATAGCCGAGGATGGTCGTCCGCTTGAACGCACGCAATCCTTCCGCCGCGATCACCTGGTGGTCCTGGTGGATGTCGTGGAGGCTCGGTTGAAAGACAGCGTCGGGACGCCAGTCTTCCCAGAGCGCGACGAGCAGCTCGAGGATGTCCTGCCGGTGCTCGGGGAACGTGCGGACGTCGAAGTCGTGCACGGTCAGGTTCTCCGGCGAGATGCCGAGCTCGGCTGTTGCCTCCTTCACCTCCTGCGCCAGCGTGTCCGGCGGGAAGCCCTCCGGCAGCGACCGCGTGGCAATCGAGAACGCCACGTAGCGAACCTCCGCGCCTTCCTCCACCAACCGCGTCATCGTCCCGCCGGCGCCGAACTCGCCGTCGTCGGTATGCGGCGCCAGCACCAGGACGCGCTTCCAAGCTCCGATCACGCGGCCCTTCCTATCATGAGGCCCGTAGTCTTTGTCCCTCATGCCCCATGGCGACCTGGCTCAGCTGTCTGCGGTAATCGGCGGGCTGGGGGCGGCGGCGACGCTCCTGTCACGTACGCGCGCTCAGCTCCTGGCCGGCCTGGCCGCGACCGCGGCGGGCGAGGCCACCCTCGCGGCCGCCCTCATCCCAGCGGCGGACCTCAAGCTGCTCGTCAGTCCCCCGAGCCACGCCGCCGCCCTCGTGGTCGGCCTTCTCGTCGTCGGCGGCGGCGCAGCGGCGCTCGCCCGCTACCCGGCGATCGTCCCGATCGTCCTGCTCGCTGCGGCGCCGTTCCGGATCTCCGTTTCGATCGGAGCGCAGAAGGCCTACCTGCTTCTGCCGCTCTACGTCGTCCTCGCAGCCGCGGCTCTCGCACTCCTGATCCGCTCCGTGCGCGGCGAGGTCGGCAGGCCGCTGCCACCGCTCCTCGCCGTGCCCGCTGCGGCGTTCGTGGCTCTGGCCGGGATCTCGCTCCTCTGGACCCGGGATCTGCGACAGGGCACGATCGAGCTCCTCTTCTTCCTGTTTCCGTTCTCCGCACTCGTCGTCGCCGTCGCCCGCTCGCCCTTCCGTTCGTGGCATCCCCGCGCGCTCGCGGCGACCCTGGTGGCGCTGGCCGGACTGTTCTCTGCGGTCGCGCTCTTTCAGCGTCTGACGCACGGGCATCTCTTCGCCGGGGACGTCGAGCGTGCGAACGCATACACGACTTACTTCCGCGTCACGTCGCTCTTCAAGGATCCGAGCGTCTTTGGCCGGCACGTGGTGATCGCGATCGCCGTGCTTCTCGTCGCGGTCTGGCTCGGGCGCATCGGCTTCTGGGCGGGCACGGCGCTGATCGCCTTTCTCTGGACCGGCCTGCTCTTCTCGTATTCGCAATCCAGCTTCGTTGCGCTGTTCGCCGTCGGCGTGGCGGTGTCGTACGCACTGGTCGGACCGAGGATGCGGCGCGTGCTGCTCGTCGGCGGGGCAGCCTTCGTCCTCGCAGGGGCGGCGTTCGTCGCTGTCACGGCGGTGAACGACTCCGCGCGCCAGGCGACGAGCGGCCGGACGCGCCTCGCCAGAGTGACGTGGGTCGTCTTCACGAACCATCCGCTCGCAGGCGTCGGTATCGGCGGGCAGCCGCAGGCGAGCAAGGACGAGGCGAACACACAGCTGTCTGCAAAACGGGACCGCTCACACACGACGCCGCTGACCGTCGCAGCGGAGCTCGGCATCATCGGCCTGCTCGCCTACGCCGCGCTACTGGCCGGCGCGATCCGGCTGCTCTTCCTGCTCACCGGTCTGAACCGCGCGCTGGGGATGGGAGCGGCCGCGGTCTTCCTCGCGTTGTTCGTGCACTCGCTCTTCTATTCGGGCTTCTTCGAAGACCCAATCGTGTGGGGGGTGATGGCGCTCGCGGCCTGGGCCTGCGTCGCTCTGCCGCGCAAAACGCCGCCGGGGCCGCCGAGCCCGCACAAATCGACGCAAGCCAAAGAGCATCCACACGACGGCGGGGCGCGACGGGCAGCTGCCGAGCTCCAGCATCAGACTCCGCTGGCAGACTAGTTCCGCCTGGTGCGCCGTCGGATCCTTCTCATCGTAGCTGTCGTCCTGCTGCTCATTGGGGGCGCGGGCGCGGCCTATTTCCTCAAATCACGTGAGCGACCGGGAGGAAAGCTCGACACGAAGCTGAGCGGCGTCACGGCGTCGGTCGCGACGAATGGGGCCGTCCCGACGGAACCGAAGAAAGAGAGAAAGGGTCGCTACCACGTCGTCGACGACAAGCGCTGCTGGGACAACTTCGGCGGGGACCCTGCGCGAACGCTGTCGCGTCCCGGAATCGACATCGGCGTGCCTCTGCGGCACTTCTGGGTCGTCGGCCTACGCAGCTACATCGAGTACCCACCCAGCTACTGCAGCGGGATCCTGTACGTGAACACCTTCGGCGGGCGCACCGTCGCGCTCGATTCGCACAACGGTCACAGAATCTGGCAGCGCTTCGGCGCGAAGAAGCCCTCGACGCCGGCAATCGCAGGCCCACGCCTGATCGTGAGCTCGCACGACGGACGCGTGACGGCTTACAACCGCTTCAACGGCCAGCTGCTCTGGCGGCTGCAGGTCAACGCGAAGATCGAGTCCTCTCCGGTCGCGGTCGGCCGTGTCGTCTACTTCGGCGCGACGGACGGAAGGCTGTTCGCCGTCTACGTGCGCACCGGCCGCGTGAAGTGGGCTTACGACACAGGAGGGAGGATCAACTCGAGCCCGTCGATCTTCGGCAACCGGATCTTCGTCTCGACGTACGCTGGCTCGATCTTCTGCCTGCGTGCGAGCGACGGCCACAAGATCTGGAACAGATATTTCCGCCGTGACGTGCTCCGCTACGAGAGCTTTTACGCGAGCCCTTCGACCGACGGGCGGCGAGTCTTCACCATCGCCCGCTCCGGCAAGATCTATGCCGTCTCCGCGAGCAGCGGCCACGTCATCTGGACGGCGCGGGTCGGAGGCTTGGGCTATTCGACACCGGCGATCGCCCACGGCCGCGTGTTCATCGGCGGATTCGACGGAGGCCTGCGCGCGTTTCGCGCCAGCAGCGGACAGCTGCTGTGGCGACGGAATCTGAGGGGCCGGATTCTCGGCGGTTCGTTCGTGGCCGGCAACCTCGTCTTCACCTCGACGCTCGAGAGGCGCACGTTCGCGCTACGCGTCTCGGACGGCAAGATTCTCTGGCGGCTGAACATCGGGAAGTACTCGCCGGGGATCGTCACCGAACGCCACTACTTTTTCACGCTGAACGGAATCGTGATGGCATGGCACGGCCGCCGGAGCCCGCAGATCCTTGCGCTCCAACGCGCCAAGCGGCGGCAGGCCGACAAGAAGTCACCGCAGGGGCGGGTGACGACGGCGCCACAAGGGGGTACGCCGTAGTCCGAAGCTGGCCGCCCGCCAGGCCGCGGCCCGCGCTACGTAAGACGCGCCCCTGAGCCGCCCGGCGGCGCCGGGCCGCTCGTGTGACCCGTACCCGAGCTCGTCCAGGAGGTCCCCCGCAACCCGGTCGAAGGCACCGACGTCCTCCGGAGACATCTGCAGCCGCCAGTCCCGCAGCCCTGCCGTCGGGGGCCGCTTGAGGCTCTGCTGGTGCGGTTTGGTCGAGACGTCCACGTTGCCGGCGTAGTCCGCCATGGCCGGCTCGTAGGGAAGCCGCGCGAACGTAGAGATGCGCCGGAGTACCGACTCGACGTCGCCGACGAGATCCTCGTAGCGCACCTCGAGGTAGCGCTCGTCTCCGACGCGACGACCCAGACGCTGCGCTGCCTTCACTTCGGCCCGCCACTGGCTCGCGAACGCGGCCACGTCGCGCGGCTGCATCCACGTCTCGGTCATCAACCCTTTCGGCATCGAGAGAAACGACAACGCTGCGTCGCGTCCGTCTCGGATCAAGTGGACGAAGTGGGCGTCCGGAAAGAGCCGCTCCAGCAAGCGCAGGTTCTGCATGTACATCGGTGTCTTGTCACCCCACCGCGCCTTGCCGCGCTCCTCCGCGTACACGGCGTACACGGTGGCGATCGCCGCGCCAATCGGCATCCGCTCGGTCAGGCGTACACGCACTTTGTCGAGCGGCACGTTCCATTCCGCGAGCGTCCCGATCCTGCGCAGGTCGTCGAGGAACCCTTCGGGGTCGACGTGACGGAGATAGCGGTCGGCGAGCTGAGGGACGAAGTACGACTCATCGGGAACCGCCAGCTCGGAGTGCCGGTCGAGCATCACACGCAGCAGCGTCGTTCCGGAGCGGCGCACGCCGAGGACGAACACCGGTGGCCCGCCTGGGGTCGCAGTCACGGACGGTGTACGCGCACGATGACCACAGGCGTCGGCGCAGAACGATTTCCCGCGAGATCCTCGGCAACGAGCTTCAGCTTGTGCCGACCGGGCCGAATCGCGTGACCTCGCACCTTGCCGTACCACTGCAACCGCCCGCGCAGGCGCTTGGACGCGGTGATCACTCGACGCCTACCGTCGACGAAGAGCAGCGCGTGAGCGTGCTCGGAGACCGTGTAGGTCACGTTGAGCTTCTCCGTGCCCGGTCGAAAGATTCTTGGCCGGAGGCTGGTGAACTTGATCGACGGACGGATCGTGTCGACGCGGATCGGGTTAGGAAGATCGATCGTCCTGCCGGCACGCTGGAGATGCACGAGCGGGTAGTAGACCCCATCGGGGACGAGCTCTCCCGCCGCGTCGCGGCCGTCCCAGCGCACGTGCACGTCGCCGCGCGGAAAAGAGCCTCCCGCGACGGTCACTTCACCAGAGCCGGTGCGAACCGCAATGCGGAGCTCGTCGGCCTTGCGCAACGAGAACTCGATGTTCGCCGCCTTCGACGCGCAACGGCACACCGGCGAGAACACGTCGTCGACTCGCGTCTGCGAGATCGGGCTAGGCTCGAGCTTCAGGCGCTGGGTCACCGCGAACGCCGTCGCGGTCGCCACGATCAGCAGGAGCGCGACGATGGTCGGTGCGTTGCGACTCACGGAGCCGCGATTGTACGGCTACTTCCTGTACGCCTCGATCAGTACCTCGGCGACCTCGGGTCGGGAGAACTGCTCCGGCGGAAGGTCGCCCGCCTCGAGCATCTCCCTGACCTTCGTGCCGGAGAGGAAGACATGATCGTCGCCGCCGTGCGGGCACGTCTTTGCCGAAGCCATCGACCCGCACGCCTTGCACCAGAACGAGTGCTCGAAGAACATCGGCTCGATGTCCAGCTCGTGCGGCTCGAACTCGTCGAAGATCAGCTGCGCGTCGTAGGTCCCGTAGTAGTCGCCCACACCTGCATGGTCGCGGCCGACGATGAAGTGCGAGCAGCCGTAGTTCTTGCGGCAGACCGCGTGCCAGATCGCCTCACGCGGCCCGGCGTAGCGCATCGCCGCGGGAAACGAGCTGAGGACGACACGGTCCGGCGGGTAGTACCCGTCGAGCAGAACGCGGTAGCACTCGACCCGCGTCGCGGCGGGAACGTCATCCGACTTCGTGTCGCCGACGAGCGGATGGACGAGCAGGCCGTCGACGGTTTCGAGCGCGACCTTGGTCAGGTACTCGTGCGCGCGGTGAATCGGGTTCCGGGTCGGGAAACCGACGACGCGGCGCCAGCCGCGCTCGGCGAACTCCGCGCGGGTCTCCGCCGGGCCCTTCGCCAGGTCGGGGAAGGACGCTTCCGCACGCTCGAACACGGACACGCGCCCCGCCAGGTAGAGCGGCTTCTGCTCGTACAGCCGTGCGACTCCGGGATGCGCCTCGTCGGTCGTGCGAAACGCCTGCTGCGCTTCGTGCTGCTTGTCGTACTCGTAGGTCTCCTCGACCTCGAGCACCGCGTAGAGCTTGCCGCTCTCGTCCGCCAGAGCGACCCGGTCGCCTTGCGGGGCGGTGTCGACCGCGAGACACACCGGTAGCGCCCACGGGAGGCCGTTCCCGAGCCGCATCGTGTCTAGCACGGCTTCGTAGTCCTCGTGGCCCATGAACCCTTCCAACGGCGACAGGGCGCCCGAGGCGATCATGTCCAGGTCGGAGAGCTCACGTGACGCAAGGGTCACGACCTCGAGCGTGTCGACGTCGGCCGGCCGCTCACCCGTGCGATCGACAAGCGTGCCGCCGTGCGGCGAGATCAGCTTCGTGTCCGTGGCGATGCTCATGCCGTCACCCCGGCCGGGATGAGCCCGCGCTCCTCGAGGTGCTGCAGGATCAGCTGCGCGCTCTCCTCGGGCTCGTGCTGCTCGGTGTCGATGCGCACGTCCGGATTTGCCGGCTCCTCGTAAGGATCGTCCACGCCGGTGAAGCCCTTGATCTCCCCCCTGAACGCCTTCTCGTAGAGGCCCTTGACGTCGCGGCGGGCACACTCCTCGACCGAGGTCGCTACGTGGACCTCGACGAACGTGCCCCACTCCTCGACGAGCTTGCGCGCCGTCTGCCTGGTCTCCTCGTACGGAGAGATTGCTGCGGCGATGACGGCCGCGCCGTGGCGGGTCAGCCGCGCGGCTACCCAGCCGATGCGCTCGATGTTCGCGTCACGGTCCTCCTTCGAGAACCCGAGGCCCTTGGAGAGGTGCGTCCGGACCGTGTCCCCGTCGAGGTATTCGATGATCGGCCCGCGCTCTTCGATTGCGGGACCGACGAGATGCGCAATGGTCGTCTTGCCGGAACCGGACAGTCCCGTGAACCAGAGCGTGAAACCGCCGTCGCGCCGGCGCTCCGTCTCCGGATGCTCGTGCGCGTAGATGTGATCAGTCATTCGACTCCTTCATCAGTCGCGTGTTGCCATGGATGCCGCATTCTGGATGCCGCATTCGAGTTTGTCCGACCCGGACCACCGTCCCGCACGTTCGTCCTCGTCGACGAGGACGGGGCGGGTGCAGGGCATGCAGCCGATCGACGGATAGCCCGCGTCGTGCAGCGGGTTGTACGGAATCTCGTTCACGTGGATGTACACCTGCACGCGCTTTGCGTCCCAGTCCACGACGGGCTGGATCTTCCAGACGGCGTAGCGCTCCGACCACTCGACCCGCTTTGCATCGGCCCGGGTCAGCGCCTGCTCACGGCGGATACC
>JALYST010000279.1 GCA_030854665.1 Actinomycetota bacterium | reverse complement strand
CGCCGCCGCCATCGGGGGCGGCGCTGCGTTGGGCATCGGAAAAGGCACCGGCTGGCTCGACCAGGGCCCCAGCACGGTCGTCGTCCGCACTCAGGCTGCTCAGCCTGCCGCTCTGCCAGCCTCGGCTACATCGAAGGCGGCCCCTCTGCCCGGCAAAGGCTTCGATCCGCAGCGAATCTTCGCCGACCGTTCGCCGGGTGTGGTGACGATCTTCGCCTACTTCGGCGATCCGAGCTCGGAAGCGACGTTGCGGTCCCAAGGCTCCGGGTTCGTCGTCTCTCCCAAGGGCTACGTCCTCACGAATTCGCACGTGATCACCAACGCCGGCGAAGGATCGCGCGTGCAGGCCGCCGAGCATCTCTTCGTCGAGTTCGCCGACGGGGATCGGGCCGAGGCGACGGTGGTCGGCTGGGACCTCTACGACGACGTTGGGCTGCTCCGCCTCGAGCCGAGGGCGCATCGGCTCTCGCCGGTGCCTCTCGGGGAGTCGGCTTCGGTCGTCGTGGGCGAGCCCGTGGCGGCGATCGGCAGCCCGCTCGGTAACGAGAACACTTTGACGGTCGGGGTCGTCTCTGCGATCCATCGCTCGATCGACGCGATCACCGTCCAGCGGTACAAGGTCGTCGACGCCATCCAGACGGACGCGCCGATCACACACGGAAACTCCGGTGGGCCGCTCTTCGATGCCCGCGGCCGCGTGATCGGCATCAACGCACAGATTCGCAGCGCGAGTGGGACGGGCAACGACAGCGGGATCGGTTTTGCAATCCCCATCGACGCGGCAAAGCATTCTCTGGCGCAGTTGATCGCGAAGGGCGAGGTGACCTACGCGTACGTCGGCATCACAACCGAGGACATGACGCCCACCCTGGCCCGGGCGCTCGGCTACAAGGTTGACCGTGGCGCACTGATCGTGGGTGTCAACGGCGGCAGTCCCGCGGACAAGGCCGGACTCCAGGGCGGCGGCCAGGATGCGCAGGTCCTAGGCCGCACAGTGGCGACCGGCGGCGACGTGATCGTCGCGATCGACGGGAAGCCGGTCAACGGTGCCGACGACGTCGTGAGGTTCGTCTCCTTCTCGCTGAAGCCGAAGGACGTGGCCGTGCTCACGATCGTGAAGCCCCGGGGCCAGCGGAAGAACGTGCCGGTCACGCTTGCTGAGCGCCGGCTGCCGCCGGGTTAGTCCTGCCGCCTCCGGGGCATAAGCCTCTCTGGGAGCCAGCGGCGTTATGGGAGCTCTCAGTAGCTTTTGTTACTTTATCTTGCGTCTATCTAGGTAAAATTCTGTTGGGATCGGTTCATGACAACCAGCGCTAACGGCGATGCCGTCACGGTTCGCCTGACGATCCCTGCCCGGGCCGAGTACATCACGCTCTGTCGCCTTGCTCTCACCGGCATCGGTCGGCTGCGCGAGTTGTCCGACGAGCTCCTCGCGGATTTGAAGCTGGCGTTGACCGAAGCCGCGTCCAACTCGGTTCGTCACGCGTACGGCGACAGGGACGTGGGGGTCGTGGAGATCTCGTATCAGCTCTTCCCCGACCGGCTCGTCATCGAGGTCACCGACGAGGGCGAGGGATTCGATCCTGCGGAAACGGAGGGCAATGCCGACGAGCTCTCCGAAGGCGGTCTCGGCATCGCGATCATCCGCGCGATCGCGGACGAGGTTGAGATCGGCGCCCAGCCCGGGGGCAAAGGATCGCGGCTGCGTTTCGAGAAAGCCCTGAACTAGGGAACAAGCCCGCCCGGGCTGTATTCTCGCGACCGTTCGCCTGTAGAAACGCGCCCAGACCATGCTCCAACTTGTCAATGCCGGACACAAGTCGCTCGCCGACTACGCGACCATCGCTACGCGTGGGCTCATGGAGGAGATCAAGCAGCTGGCCGAGCCGCTTGCCGGCAAGCGTGTCGTGCACCTGTCGGCAACCGCGTTCGGCGGCGGCGTCGCGGAGATCAACTACACGCTGATCCCGTTGATGCAGGACGCCGGGCTCCACACAGAGTGGCGGATCATCAAAGGTGCGGAGGAGTTCTGGAACGTCACGAAGACGATCCACAACGCGCTCCAGGGAAACCCGCAGGGCCTGACCGAGGAGCAGCGCGAGATCTTCAAGCGCTACCAGGAGCTGAACGCACGCGAGTTCGAGGACGACTACGACTTCGTCATCGTCCACGACCCGCAGCCGGCTGGGATGATCGACTACTTCGAGGATTCACGCGCGCATTGGATCTGGCGCGGCCACATCGACTTCTCGACACCCAACACGGCGGTCTTCGACTTTCTGCTCCCGTCCATCCGTCGCTACGACGCGGCGATCTTCCACATGCGCGAGTACGTGCCCAAGGCGGAAGGACTGCCGCCTTGTTACATCTGGCCGCCTGCGATCGATCCGCTGGCGCCGAAGAACATGGCCCTGTCACCCGAGGACGCGGCGTACATCGTCGACCAGTTCGGCATCGATGTGGAGCGTCCACTGCTGACGCAGGTGTCTCGTTTCGATCCGTGGAAGGACCCGCTCGGTGTCATCGACGCGTACCGCCTCGTGAAGAAGGAGTTCTCCGACGTGCAGCTGGCGCTCGTCGGCTCGATGGCGCACGATGACCCGGAAGGCTGGGACTTCTACAACCAGACGGTCGCATATGCCGGCGGCGATCCGGACATCTACATCCTGTCCAACCTGAACAACGTCGGCTCGGTCGAGGTGAATGCGTTTCAAGTGCATTCCGCCGCGGTCATCCAGAAGTCGATCAAGGAAGGTTTTGGCCTGACGGTGACCGAGTCACTCTGGAAGACGCGTCCAACTGTCGCCGGCCGCGTCGGTGGGATCATCACGCAGATCCAGGACGGCGAGACCGGCTGGCTGGTGGACTCAGCGACGGAGTGCGCGGAGGCGTGTATCGACATCCTGCGCCATCCGCAGGACGCCAGGCAGCGAGCGCTGCGCGGGAAGGAATACGTCCGGCGTCACTTCCTGACGCCGCGTCTACTTCGCGACTGGCTGGTGCTGATGAACCGGCTGCTCGGCAACGACACCTCCGGCGCCGAGATCCCAGTCGTCGCCTCGGTCTGAGTCTCGCGTGCGCCGCAAGCTGATCGTCGTCTCCAACAGGGGTCCTGTGTCATACGGCCGCGACGCCGCCGGGACCCGGACCGCGAAGCGCGGCGGAGGCGGGCTCGTCACGGCGCTGCGCAGCCTCGTGCAGTACCACGACGTGACCTGGATCGCGAGCGCGATCACCGAGGAGGACCAGGCGGTGGCGGGAGAGACGCGCGACGAAACGGCGCGCGATGGGTCGCCATACAAGCTGCGGCTCGTCGCGCACGACAGGCAGGCGTACGACTGGTACTACAACGTCGTCGCCAATCCGATGCTCTGGTTCGTCCAGCATTCGCTGTGGGAGCTGCCCTACGCTCCGAAGGTCGACGCTGCGTTTCACCGGGCGTGGGGCGAAGGCTATGTCGCCGTGAATGCGAGCTTTGCCGCTACGGTCGACGCGGAGCTCGAGCGCACGCCCGACGCCGCGGTGTTTTTCCACGACTACCACCTCTATCTTGCCCCACGCATGGTTCGCGACCGCCGGCCAGACGCCGCGCTGATGCACTTCGTGCACATCCCATGGCCCCAGCCGGACTACTGGCGCATTTTTCCGAAGGACGCGAGATGCGCGATCCACGATGGGTTGATCGCGAACGACGTCATCGGCTTCCACACCGAGCGCTGGCGCAGGAACTTCATCTACAGCGTCCGCGAGCTGCTCGGCGAGGACGTCACAGCGAAGACCGTCACCGCTCCGATCTCGGTGGACTCCACGGAGTTCGTCGAGCTGGCTCAGAGCGACGCAGTGCTGAGCGCCGAACGGGAGATTGCCGCCGGCCGCCCGGAGAAGCTCGTCGTGCGCGTAGACCGGACCGATCCGTCGAAGAACATCGTCAGGGGCTTTCGGGCATTCGAGCTCTACCTCGACGCCCATCCGGAGATGCACCGGCTCGTCGGGATGCTCGCCTTGCTCGATCCGTCTCGGCAGGACATCCCCGAGTACGCCGAGTACCTCGGTGCGATCCAACGGGAAGCGCGTCGCGTGAACGATCGCTTCCAGCAGCGTGGCTGGCGGCCGATCGATCTGGAGATCGCCGACGACTTCGCGAAGTCGGTTGCGGCGTACAAGCAATTCGACGTGCTGCTCGTGAACGCCATCTTCGACGGCATGAACCTCGTTGCGAAGGAGGCGCCGCTCATCAACGAGCGTGACGGGGTTGTTGTCCTATCTGAAAACGCCGGCGCGCATGCCGAACTGGGCGAATGGGCGCTGACCGTCAATCCGTTCGACGTCGAAGGTCAGGCAGAGGCGATCGGACGCGCCTTGTCGATGGACGCGGGCGAGCGGCGTGCGCGCCTCGATGCGATCCGCGCGCATGTCCGCGAGCACGACCTGAACCAGTGGACGGACACGTTGCTGGCCGCGCTCGACCGCGTGGCCGCGCCCGCTCGCAGTTAGGATCGAAGACGGCATGGGTGAGTTGAGCCACGTCACCGAGGCGGGTGACGTTCGCATGGTGGACGTCGGCGGGAAGCCGCTCTCACGGCGCCGCGCGGTTGCGCGCGCCAGCGTGCGGATGGCGCCGGAGACGGCGCGGCGATTGCGCGAGCTGCCGAAGGGCGATGCGCTGGCAACCGCGCAGGTGGCGGGGCTCATGGCCGCCAAGCGGACGAGCGAGCTGATCCCCTTGTGTCACCCACTTCCCTTGTCGCGCGTCGAGGTGTCGCTCGAGGTCGGCGCGGAGGGCGTCGAGATCACCGCCGTCGCCGAGGCGACCGCACAGACCGGCGTCGAGATGGAAGCGCTGACCGCAGTCTCCGTTGCGGCCCTGACCGTGTACGACATGGCCAAGGCAATCGACAAGGGCATGTCGGTGACGGACATCACGCTGGTCGAGAAGACGAAAGAGCCCGTGTGAGAGCGGCGGTCCTCACAATCTCCGACGGCGTTGCGGCAGGAGAGCGCGAGGACGAGAGCGGTGCGCTGCTGGTTGAGCTGCTCGAAGGTGAGCAGTACGAGGTCGAGCACCGCATCGTGCCCGACGAGCGGCCGCAGATCGCGGCGGCGCTCCGTGCGTTGTCCACGAACGCGCGAGTGATCCTGACGACGGGCGGCACCGGGGTGTCGCCTCGTGATTTCACGCCGGAGGCGACGGAGTCAGTGCTTGATCGGCACGTGCCCGGGATCGCGGAGGCCCTCCGTGTAGATGCGATCCGAAAGACACCACACGGGCTGCTCGGCCGTGGTCTTGCGGGCCTGCGCGGGCAGACCTTGATCGTGAATCTCCCGGGATCGCCTGGGGGCTGCCGCGACGGATTCGAATTGATCAAGCCTGCGTTGTCGCACGCCGTCGAGTTGATCGCAGGCGGTCGCTCCGAGCACAAGCAGACGTGACGGCCGCAGCCGCGCTTCCACGCCGCTTCGCCTCGCTGGTGAAGATCGAGCACACGGTGTTCGCGTTGCCGTTTGCCTACATCGGCGCGTTGCTCTGCGTCCGCCGCATCCCATCGGGGCACGATCTCATCTGGATCACACTGGCGATGCTCGGCGCCCGTTCCCTCGCCATGGGGTTGAACCGCGTCATCGATGCGGAGATCGACGCGCGCAATCCGCGCACGGCGGACCGCGAGCTTCCGGCCGGAAGGCTTTCGCGTGTGCAGGTTTCCGCCTTCTGCGCTCTCGCGCTTGCGCTCTACCTGGTGTCGTGCTTCCAGCTCGATCCGATCGTGCGCTGGTTGTGGCCGATCCCTCTTGTCGGATTTGTCGTCTACCCGTATTTGAAGCGCTTCACGTGGCTGAGCCACATCTGGCTAGGGCTGGTGGACGGGCTCGCACCGGTTGGCGCATGGGTTGCGATCACCGGCCGGCTGCCGTGGGAGGCGTGGGCGCTCGGCGCAGCAGTCGCAGTCTGGATCGCAGGCTTCGACTTGTTCTACTCGCTGTTCGATCGAGAGTTCGACGTCGAGCAGGGCCTGCACTCCGTGGCGGTGCGCTTCGGCGTGGAGGGCGCGTTCTGGGGCGCACGTCTGTTGCACCTCCTGACGGTCGCGCTGCTCGCGGCGGTGGGTCTCGGGCTACATCTGGGGTGGCTGTACTGGCTCGGCGTCGCGGCGGTCGCAGCGCTGCTCGCGTACGAACACTCGCTGGTGAAGCCCGGCGATCTCCGCCGTCTCGATGCGGCCTTCTTCACGGTGAACGGCGTGATCAGCGTCGTGTTCTTCGCGTTCGTGCTGGCCGAAGCGGCGCTCTAACCGAGCTCGAAGCGGCAGGCACTCCAGCGCCAGTCCGTGCTGCGTTTGCAGAGCCCGGCGCGGACCGGGTTCTCCATCACGTAGAGGCAGACGCCCTCGAGCTCCTCTTCGCCGAGCGACCTGCACCAAAAGCGGTCGCCGAAGACGTGTCCCCACCGTCCATACTTGCCGTTGAATCCCTGGGCGTAGTCGCCGTTCAAGATCTGCATGCCACCGGAAAGATTCTCGCGGCTCGTGTCGAGCACCAGGTGATAGTGGTTCGTCATCAGACAGAACGCGTGACACGTCCACTCGAAATGGCTGACCACAAGCGCGAGGAGGCTGAGGAACCTTTGGCGGTCGCTGGCGTCGTGGTAGATCGGCATCTTTGCGACCCCACGCGCGGCAACGTGAAAGAGCCCGTCGGGGAAAGCGCATCGGGGAATCCGTGGCATTCGGCGCAACCTATGAGGTTGGTTGCCTGACCCCGAGTCCAGGAGCCACCTGTGGGCGAAAAGTCACACTTTCGGCACGAACTCCATGTCCCCACAGACCAGCCTCAGCCATGTCCGTGACTCCCACGTCGGGGACAGTCCCCAACGTGTGACGCCGCGACTCGTCTGGAAGGGACGCGGGTACTGCTATTGGTTCTGGCCGGGCGTGACTACAGTGGCGTGGTGATTCGGGCACGGGGAGTGGAGAAGCGCTACGGCGAAAAGCGCGTTCTGCGCGGCGTCGGGTTCGACGTAGCGGCTGACGGCTTCCTGGTCGTCACCGGGCCGAACGGATCTGGAAAGACGACGCTTCTCCGACTCTGCGCCGGACTCGCCATTCCGACCGCCGGCGAGCTCGAGGTCACGCTCGAACGCGGACGCCTCGGATACCTCGCACACGAGCCGCTCGTCTACCGGGAGCTGACCGCGCTCGAGAACCTCGATCTCTACGGGAGGCTGTACCGCGTCGCGGAACGGCGAGAGCGGATCGGCATGCTGCTGGAGCGCTTCGGGCTCTGGGACGCGCGGCACGACCGCGCCGACTCCTACTCGCGCGGGATGATGCAGCGGCTCGCTCTTTGCCGGGCGCTGCTGCACGACCCCGACCTCCTCGTGCTCGACGAGCCGTACAGCGGCCTCGACGAGGAAGGAGCATCGCTCCTCGATCGGGAGCTGGAAGAGCGGCGTGCGAGCTGCGCGTTCCTCGTTTCGACCCACGACCCTGGGCGTATCGACCGGTTCGCGACGTCGAAGCTGGCGCTGGCATGATGTACCTCGCCGACGTCGGTGCGCTGGCGCGCAAAGATCTTCTGCTCGAACTGCGGGCGCGAGACACGCTGCCGGCAATGCTGCTCTTCGTTCTTTCCACCCTGGTGGTATTCCATTTCGCCCTCCCCGGCAATTCGTCCGAGCTCGCGGCGACCGGCCTGCTGTGGGTGGCGATCGTCTTCACCGCGCTGCTCGGCCTCTCGCGTGCTTTCGCCGCCGAGCGGGAGCAGGGAGTCCTCGACGGCCTCGTCCTCGCACCGAGTGACCGCAGTGCGATCTGGCTAGGCAAGGCGCTCTCCGTCCTCGCGTTCCTCGGACTGGCCGAGCTCGTGGCACTCCCCGCGTTCGCGCTCTTCTTCGCCCCGGTCGACGGCCCCATGATCCTCGGCGTCGTCCTCGCCGACCTCGGCATCGCCGCAGTCGGGACGCTGCTCGCCGCTATGGCGGCCGCGAGCCGGGCCCGCGAGCTGCTGCTCCCGCTGATCTTCCTCCCTCTTGCCATCCCGATCATCATCGGCGGCGTCGGTACCAGCGTCACCGACGACCCCGCCCGGTACGTGTGGTTCCTCGTTCTCTACGACGCACTCTTTGCGATCATTTGCTGGGCTTCCTTTGAGTACGTGGTTACGGAATAACCGCCTGGGCACGCTCGCCGCGCTCGCCTTCACCCTCGTCACCGCCTCGGTCGCGCTGGTCTTCTTCTACGCGCCCGTGGACGCGGACGGGCTGAACCAGAAGATCTTCTACTTCCACGTCGGCATCGCGATCACCGCGTACGGCTGCTTCGGCTGGGGAGGCTGGAAGGCACTGCGCGTGCTCTGGAAGCGGGACGAGGACGCGGACCTCGAGAGCTACGTCGCGATTCACCAGGGCGTGATCTTCGGCGCGCTCACCCTCGTGACGGGCTCGATCTGGGCCCGCTACCGGTGGGGCCACTGGTGGGAAT
>JALYST010000201.1 GCA_030854665.1 Actinomycetota bacterium | reverse complement strand
ACCTCTACGCGGTCGCCGCCGCGTCGCCGTCAGCTGCCTGGGCAGTAGGAGACTCCAATAACGATGTGCCGTTGATCCTCGGCTGGGACGGACTCCGCTGGCAGACGATCTCATTGGTGAGCTCGGGCCTCGGCGACGTTAAGGGAAGTGTCGGGGCCGTCGCAGCGATCTCACCGGACAACGTCTGGATCGGCGGATTCTTGCGGCGCGGCGGGCAGCAAAACCTCGTCATCCACTGGGACGGCACAGGCTGGAAAACGGTGAGGATCCCGGTAGAGGGAATCAGTGACGTCTCGGTCGTATCTGAGAATGACATCTGGGCGGTGGGGGGAGACGCGTTCTCTTCTCCGGCGGTACTGCATTGGGATGGATCCAGATGGCGTCGCGTCCGAGGCGGAGTTCCTCTCTCGGGAGACCTCGACGCAATCACGGCTCTGAGCGCTCGAAATGTGTGGGTCGCGGGCACGACCAACCGTCAGACCAACGCGCACATTTTCGCGGAACACTGGGACGGCCATCGCTGGAAGTTCTTCCGAACACCCCGGGTGCGCGGCACTCACCTCAGCTTCTTGAACGACCTGGCCGCTTCCGCGAACGCGGTCTGGACAGTGTCTCTCGCTTTTTTTCGACGCGACGCTCCGCTAATCGAGCGCTACGCTTGCAGCCGCTAAACCGTAGCGACGGCAGTCCGATCGTCGCCTCACCGCAGGGAGTTCGTTGAAATAGCGCCAGGCATCGCCGCCGCCGACCGCTGGGTTCCTTGAGTCAAGGGCACCCTGCGATGTCATAAACGGGTTGACCGCTGGGGCGACGGCTAAGGAGAGCCTAACGGCTGGTCAGGCCATGTCCCTTAGCCAGTACCCAGCAATTTCCTGAGCCATGCGGGGATTCGCCTCATGGTGACGAGTCTACGTAACGCATGTTCACCACATCAAACGGCGAGAGCCTGCCGAAGCAGGCCCTCTGCCACAACGGGCGCAAGATGGGGGACGCTGCCCTGACTGTGTCCCCCATGGGAGAGGCGAACGTCACGGTGGCCACGGGGGCTGGCTGGCGGAAGTCTCCGCAAGGGACATAACCCCCATGGGGGATGTGCCGAGCGATGCCGCTGCGTACCTTCTGTTGTAGAGGGGGCGGCCCCTCCGGGGGAGGTTCAACGCGTGAGACTGCGGCGTGGTCACGCGACGCCGAAGTGGGCCGCCTGCCTCAACTCTTCCACACTTTTTCGGGCTGGTCGAACGAGTCTTCTACGCGGCGACGTTGCCTCTGGTTCGATGTGGTCTCAAATTGGACTCATAGGCCGGCGCGGGGGACGAACATCTCGGCTCACCGCTACGATTGCTCCTGACGGAAGGCGAACTTCCAAGGTGGGAGACGCGCCTCTCAAGCGACGTGGCCGCCTAACTAGCGGCTCCGGTTCGAGTCCGGCGCCTTCCGCCGAAAGCTATTCACCGGGCGGCGTGTCTGGGGTGATCGGGGTAGTTCCCCGGCGAGAGTGGCCCCGGCCGCCGACCCGGAGAATTAGCTTCAAGGTTTACGTAGTCACCGCCGATGGCTACTATGCAGATAGCTTGAGAGGCGCAGCGGGGTAGTTCCCCGCACCAGCCTTAAGGATTGCGACCCGCTTCGGCGGGTCGTGGTCTTTAGGGGGCGAGTGCCATCTACCACCCATCTACCGGGACAACCGGGACACGCCGGAACACAGTGGAACAGGCGCGGACAACGCAGCATCACTAGCCGCCGCATCCCGCTTCGCTCCGTACGTCGCGGCACCCGAGGGAACAGCGCGGAACCCAAGTCCCCGATTGGGAAGCTGATGCTCTACCAACTGAGCTACGTCCGCGTGCCCCGATTGTAGCTCCGCCGCCGCCCCCGGCACCCCTTACTCTTCGGCCAGATGGAGGCCGATGCCGTCGAGATCCGAGTCCTTGGTTGTTTGATCGAGAAGCAGCGGACAACGCCTGATGCCTACCCGCTCTCGCTGAACTCGCTGCGGCTTGCCTGCAACCAGGCGACGGCCCGCGAGCCGGTGGTCGTCTACCAAGAGCGTGAGATCAAGGCGGCGCTCGACCGCATGTCGAATCGGGGCTGGACGCGGTTCGCGAGCGGGGCGAGCAGCCGCGCGCTCAAGTACCGCCACCTCCTCGACGAGGCGCTCGGGCTTTCCCGGCCCGAGCTGTCGCTGCTCGGCGTGCTCATGCTGCGCGGCGCACAGACGGTCGGCGAGCTGAAACAGCGCAGCGAGCGGCTCCACGGGTTCGAGTCGATCGCAGAGGTCACGCGAACTCTTGATGCTCTCGCGCAGCGAGAGCTCGTCGAGCGGCTTGAGCGGCGACCAGGAAAGAAGGAGGAACGTTGGCGGCAACTCCTCGGCGCGGATTCCTCCGAGGAGACGCTCCAACCCGAGTCCCAGGAGCCCCAACTGCGTCGAGACGATCACGTCGCTGCCATCGAGGAGCGGCTCGGGCGGCTCGAGCGCGCTTTCGACGACCTGCTGAGCCGCCTCGACAAGGTGCCCGACCGTGAGTAAGCCCCTGGAAGAGCTCAAGGAGCGGCTCGGCAAGATCACCGACCTCGAGCGGATCAGCCGGGTGCTCAGTTGGGACCAGCAGACGATGATGCCTTCGGCTGGATCCGATCATCGGGCCGATCATCTCGCGACGCTGCGTCGCATCGCGCACGATCTGCTGATCGCGGACGAGACGGGCCGCCTACTCGGGGAGTTGCGTCCGCTCGAGAAGTCTCTCGACCCTGACTCGGATGACGCAGCCCTGATCCGACTGTCACGGCGCGACTACAAGAAGGCTGTGCGTGTTCCGACGGACCTGCGTGCCGAGATGGCGCGTGCCGCCGCGCAGGCTCGTCCCGTGTGGGTCAAGGCCAAGGCCGAGTCGAACTTCGAGCTCTTTCTGCCGACGCTCGAGCGGAACGTCGAGCTGCGGCGGCGCTACGTCGAGTGCTACGACGGAGTGGACGAGCCGTACGACATCCTGCTCGACGACTTCGAGCCGTACACGAGCACCGCCGAGGTGCGCGAGATCTTCGACGAGCTCAAGGCTGAGCTCGTACCGCTGATCGCCGAGCTCCGTGACACGGAAGTGGACGACTCGTTCTTGGTCGGAACTTTTCCGGTCGAGCGCCAGGAGCGAGTGGCGAAGGAAGTGGTCGAGCTCTTCGGCTTTCGCCCGGACACGTGGCGGCTCGATCCCACTCAGCATCCATTTGCGTCGGGGGCCGGGGTGGACGACGTCCGGATCACGACGAACTACGACCCCGAGACGATGAAGTCGTTCTTCTCGACCATGCACGAGTACGGACACGGCCTCTACTCTCACCAGCTCCGGCGAGACCTCGAACGGCTCCCGACTGGCAGCGCATGCTCGCTCGGCATTCACGAGTCTCAGAGCCGGTTGTGGGAGAACCTCGTCGGGCGCAGCCCTCAGTTCTGGCGTTTCTTCTATCCGCGCGTACAGGAGACGTATCCAGAACAGCTCGGCGGGGTCGAGCTCGACCGCTTCGTGGCGGGCATCAACCGCGTCAAACCGTCGTTGATCAGGATCAAGGCCGACGAGGTGACGTACGGGATGCACATCATCCTGCGCTTCGAGCTCGAGCAGGACATCATCAACGGGCGCGTGGAGCTCCGCGACCTTCCGCGGGCCTGGAACGAGAGGATGCGCGAGTACCTCGGTGTGGAGGTCCCCGACGACGCGCACGGCGTCCTCCAGGACACGCACTGGGCTTCCGGACTGATCGGATACTTCCCCACCTATCTGCTGGGGAGTGTCATGTCGGTGCAGATCTGGGAGAAGGCGCTCGAGGACGTTCCGGATCTGGACGACCAGATCGAGCACGGCGAGTTCGGTGCGCTGCGCGGGTGGCTCGGGGAGCACGTGCATGCGCACGGCAGAAAGTTCTCGCCACAGGAGACGCTCGAGCGCGCGACCGGGAACCGGATCGACGCGAAGCCGTACCTCGCGTACCTCCGCGCCAAGTACGGCGCGGGCGTGGCCGCCTAGCTCGCCGCCGGCCAGGCTTCCGCGAGTCGCCGGCGCGTCTCGGCCAGATGCTCCGGCAGCACCTTTACATCTGCAAGCACCGGCATGAAGTTCGTGTCACCGGCCCAGCGGGGCACGACGTGAAGGTGGACATGGTCGACCACACCGGCCCCGGCGATCCGCCCGAGGTTCCAGCCGACGTTGTATCCCTGCGGCGCATAGATCTGGGCCAGCGCACCCATGCCGGCGGAGGCCAGGCGGTGGAGCTCGAGCACTTCCTCCGCGTCGAGCTCGCCGTATTCGCCGTTGTGCCGGACCGGCGCGACCATGAAGTGCCCGGACGAGTACGGGTACTTGTTCAGAAGGGCGATCGCATTCTGACCCCGGTGCACGACGAGTCGCTCCTCGTCATCGCCGTCGACGGCCGTACAGAAGACGCACCTGGGCTCCTCGTCTGCCGACTTGATGTACTCGAGGCGCCAGGGCGCCCACAGCTGCTTCACGCAGCCGAGTCTAGAGCGGCTGGTCCGGGGATTCGACCGGGATGGGTTGCTGCTCGATCCGGGCGCGCAGTGTGGCGAGGAACATCACCGATCCGACCATGCCAAGAACCATGATCAGAGAGGAGGTGAGGAGGATCGCCTGGAGAGTCAGCATGTCGGGAGTGGAACGGGCCACTCACGACTTCGGTTACGCGGTCCCGAGTCCTTCTGGCTAGGGGATCAGTGTGGCGGCCGCGAAGCGACCGGCGCCGCCCGCCGTGAAGCGGGCCGTGACCGTGCGCTGCCCGCAGACGAGCGCGGCGGCGAGCCCGGCCGAGTAACGCTTGACCTCGGTGGGCCCGCTGACGGTGAGCTTCGACCCGCGCGGGCCGTGGAGCTCCGCAGCGAACACGCCGTCGAGGGGCGTAGTGAAGGTGAATGTCTTCTGCTGGCCGCGACGCGTGAAGCGCCCGCTTAGGTGCTTGAGCGCCGTCCGCTTCCACGGCTTGAGGACGTCCTGCTCGATCGCGGCGAGGGCGGTCGCGTCCGGCGTGAACATCGGGTCATAGGCCCACGGGGTCTCCGGTAGTCCTAGCTTCGCCTCGTTGAGATGCATGAACGATTCCGCGAACGACTCTCCGGGATTCTGGAAGTAATGCTCGCCCCCGTCACCAGGGAAGGCTGCGCCCGCGGCCTCCCTCTGGCAGACGGCTTCATAGGTCGACCAACGCTTCGTGCCGTAGGCCACGGCAGGCCAGGGATCGTTGTTCCTGTTGCTCGCGAGGTGGTGCCCGTACTCGTGTGTCACGACCTCTTCGACGGTGCTCCAGGGCGTGTCTTCACCGACCGTGATGATCTGGCTGGTTGCCGGGAAGTAGCAGCCGTCCGCCTCGTGCGTGTAACAGAGGATGCCCACCTCGGCAGGGGGAGCGAAGTAGATCTTGACGGCGGAGATTTCGCTGCCGTGCACGAGGCTGTCGACGAAGTCGGCTGCGGCCTGGTTCACCGCCGGGTCGACGGGGTACTCCCCCGACGACTGAACCGTGACCTTTGCGCCGCTCCTCGTGGTGTAGCTGCCGCCCCAGGCTCCCGGCGGCAGCGAGAGGAAGCGCAGTTGCCGGTGCACGACCCGAGACCGGACATGGCCGATTCCGTGGCCCAGTCCGAACACGCTGAGCCGCTTGACCGTCGGCCTCTCCGCAGCAGGCGATGCGCTGCCGGCCGCGAGTGCGGCGGCGGTGACGAGTAGCAGAGCAAGACCCCTGCGTCCCTGCGGCGCGGACATCCCTCTGGTCCTCGGGGCCGCCAGGGGCGGTCTAGATGGCCCGAAAGAGGGACTTGCTCAGAGCCAGCGCTTGTACTTGAAGAAGCCGATCATCCCGACGATCACGGTCACCATGAGCCCGACGACGATCCAGAAGGCGAGGTGCGTTCCCTCTCCCGGAAAGAGAACGTTCATGCCGAAGATTCCCGAGATCAGCGTCAGCGGCAGCAGGACGACCGAGAACACCGTCAGGATCCGCAAGACATCGTTCTGCCGGTGCGAGATCACTGACTCGTTCGTGCTCTCGAGCGCCTCGACGACCTCCTTGTAGTTGTCGAGCAAGTCCCAGATGCGCTCGGACGCGTCCACCAGGTCGTCGAAGTAGAGCTCGAGGTTCTCAGGTAGGAAGCGTTCGATCCGCCGCTCGAGCAGGCGCAGGGCGGGACGCTGCGGCTTGATGATCTTTCGGTAGGAGATGATTTCCTGCTTCACCTTGGAGATGTCGGTGACGATCTCCTCGGAGCGGCGGTCCTCGATGTCGTCCTCGATCGAATCGAGCTTGAAGGCGATCTTGTCGAGGATCGGGAAGCAGTAGTCGAAGAGGTCGTCCAGCACCTCGTAGAGAAGACGGCCGGATCCCTTGCTGAAGAGCTGCTCGCGAAAGCGCTCGTCCTCCTGAACGTGGTTGAACAGCCGCGTGACCGGCAGCAGCTCGACGTTCGAGATCGTGACGAGGTAGTCCGGACCGAGGAAGAAGTCGAGCTCGCCGGCGTTCAGCCGCTGGACGTTCTTGTCGTATGCGGGGAAATGCAGGATGCCGAAGAGGTACCCCTCCTCGGCGTAGTCGTCGATCTTCGGCCGCTGCCGCTTCGAGAGGACGTCCTCGACGTCGAGCGGATGCCAGCCGAAACGCTCGCGCAGTGCGTTGACCGTCTCCGGATCGATCGGTGGGTCGAGGTGAATCCAGGTGAGGCCGTTGGCGCTGAGCTCAGCGACGCGTGGTTCCGGGCGCGGCGCTGCCGCCTCGGTGTACGCGCGAGGCCTCGTCCGCCGGATGCGGGGCAGGCTGGGCATCGATACTGAGTGGTTCGTCGGTCGCTGGCGCCATGTTCGCCATGGTACCCGGGACGCCTGCGAGGAAATCCATGTGAGGCGTGAGGTGGAGGTGCGGAGGAATCCGTCTTTCCAGCGCGAGCGCATAGATGGCTGCGAAGACGCAGATCGCGGCCGCCGCCGGCCAGAGCGCCAGAGGCTCGTGCTGCAGTACGAACCCGCCCGCGGCCGGGCCGACGAAGAAGCCGAGCTGCCAGGACGAGCTCGAGAACGCCATGTAGCGGCCGAGAAGCTGTGGTTCCGCCAGTTCGACGACCAATGGGGCGTAGATCGCGCCGTGCAGGCACTCGGCTAGCGCGAAGACACCGACCGCGATCCCGAACACGATCGCCGCCTGGGTGCCCGTCAGCCACGCGCCGCCGGCGAGGATCGCGAGGAATGCCCCCGCCCAGATGATGCCCATGAGCGCGAGCCCACGCAGGCGGCGTCTCCCTTCGACGAGCTTGACGACGGGGAGCTGCGCAACGGCCACGACGCCGGAGAAGACGAACCAGATTGCGCCGATCGCGGGCTCGCTCACATGCGAGGTGTTCTTCGCGAACGGTGGCAAGAGCTCGCTGATGACGGCGATCCCGCCGCCGATCAAGATGACGTTCAGCAAGATGTAGGCGAAGAACACACGGTTCCGGAGCACGTCGGCGTAGCGTCCCGCCTCGCGATGGGCCGCGCGGTGCCGCGGTGACGGCACGAGTTGCAGCACACCGGCGAAGACGAGAAACGTCACCGCGTTCAGAAGGAAGAGGAACGTGAACGTGCTGGGATCGTCCGTGCGTGCGACTGCGCCCGCGACCAACGCGCCGAGCGCGAAGCCGAGGTTCATGGTCATCCGCTGCTGCGCGAACGCGGCGTGCCGGCGCTCTTTCGGTGTCAGGGAACTGAGGAGCGTCGACTGACTCGGCCAGAACGATCCGCTCGCCACGCCGACGACGAGGTTCAGGGCAAACGCATGCCAGGTTTCGCGGATCAGCGGAAACAACGCGAAGGCAACCGCTCCCAAGACGAGCGCGCCGCTGAGCACGATCCGCGGCCCGAGGCGATCCGACAGCGCACCTGCGACGAAGCCCGCGAGAAGCGCGGCTGCCGCGCCGGTGGCGACGATCAGCCCAGCAACACCGAGCGAGATCCCGCGGACGTTGTGCAGGTAGATGATCAGGAAGGGCCCGATCACCCCGTTTCCGAACATGTTGGCCAGCCCGCCCGCCTGCAGGATCCAAACGTCCCGCGGCAGTTGCGGATTGAGGCTGCGTAAGTAAGACCGCACGGCCGAGCAGGCTATCGCTGAAGCCGATCCTGCGAATGGCTGCTTTTGCCGGCGTTCGCCACCGTGCGCTCGCCGTTCAGCTGTTGGGGCCGAGCGAAGTCATCATGGCTCGGCGCCAGCCGAGCCGGACTTCGCTCGGCGATGCGCCTGGCAGGAATCGAACCTGCGACCTTGCGCTCCGGAGGCGCACGCTCTATCCCCTGAGCTACAGGCGCGGGACGACTAGTGTAGCCCCGGTGGAGGTGACCGCCCGGATTGCGATGCTCGAGCTCGCTGAGACCTTCGTCATCTCGCGCGAGTCGAGCGACACCGCGAAGGTCGTGTTCGTGGAGGTGCAGCACGGAAATGCCTCCGGCTTCGGTGAGGCGGCTCCGATCGACCGCTACGGAGAGAGCGCCGAGTCTGCGCTCGCGTACGTGGAAGAGCACGCCGATTTGCTTGGAGACGACCCGTTCGCGCTCGATGCGATCGAGTATCGACTCCCTCCCCGTGAGTGGGCCGCCCGCGCGGCGATCGACGCTGCGCTTCACGATCTCCAGGGCAAGCTCGTGGAACTGCCGGTGTGGCGTCTCCTCGGATTGGAACGAGAAGGACCGCCGACGTCCTGGACGATCTGGCTCGGCGACCCGGACGACATGGCGCGGCGTGCGACCAGGGCCGTGGACTTCACGCGGCTGAAGCTCAAGCTCGGTGCCCGCGACGGGCTCGACGTTGAACGTGTGCGCGCCGTTCGCGAGGTCACAGGGGCGCCGCTTCAGGTGGACGTGAACGAGGCCTGGACGTTCGACGAAGCGCGCGATGCGTTGCCTCAACTCGCCGAGCTCGATGTCGAATATTGCGAGCAGCCCTTGCCCGCGGGCGACCCCGACGGCCCACGTTTGAAGAGCGCGTCGCCGATTCCGATCTATGTCGACGAGGACTGCCATCGGTTGAGCGACGTCGCTGCCTGCGCCGAGCGTGCGCACGGCATCAACATCAAGCTCGCCAAGTCCGGCGGTATCCGCGAGGCAGTGCGCATGGCGCACGCGGCGCGCGCCCTCGGCCTCGGCGTGATGCTCGGCTGCATGGTCGAGTCGGGGCTCGGCATCGCTGCAGCTGCACAGATTGCAAGTCTCTGCAACCACGTCGACCTCGACGGCAACCTCCTGCTCGCGGACGATCCATGGCCGGGGGTCGAGTTCAGCGACGGCACTCAGTGGCCCTCCGACAAACCAGGACTCGGTGTCAGACAAGAAGTATCTGATCCTCGCTGAGGAGTTCTCGCACGACGCGCACTACGCCAAGACCGCGCGGGGGGTCATGCGCTACCGGCGCGATTCCGTGGTCGCAATGCTCGACTCCAAGCGCGCGGGGGAGGTCGAGGACGGCGTCCCGATCGTCGGCACGGTCGAGGACGCGCTTC
>JALYST010000177.1 GCA_030854665.1 Actinomycetota bacterium | reverse complement strand
AGCGTCTTGATCAGCTCGGGATCGCGCCGCGAGAGGATCACCTGCGGTCCCTTCGTGCCCGACCGGACTTCGGTGATGACGGCCTTGATGCGCGAGCCCTGCTCGTAGCGCTCGCCGTCGACCTGCTCCGAACGCGGCAGCAGCGCCTCGACCTTCCCGAGGTCCACGAGCACGTTGTTACGGTCGCCGGCCTGCTGGACGATCCCGGTCACGACCTCGCTGACGCGGTCGACGTACTCGTCGTACATCATCGCGCGCTCGGCTTCGCGGATGCGCTGCAGGATGACCTGCTTCGCAGTTTGCGCGGCGATGCGCCCGAAGTTCTCGGGAGTCACGTCCTCCCGTTTGATCAGGTGCTCCGGCACGTCGGACCAGTCGACATCGAGGTCCGCGTCGGAGATGAGCGTGTGCGAACGCTCTCCGGTCTCGACCTCGAGTGCCTCGAGCTCCTCGAGCTTGCGCTCGCGTGCTTCTTCGATCAGGCGCTCCTCGATGTCCGGTGGCAACTCCACCGCGAAGACGCGGAAATCGCCCAATTCGTCGATTTCGACGATTGCGTGGCGCGCGGCTCCCGGCATCTTCTTATAGGCGGCAAGGAGGGCATCCTCGAGCGCCGCGACCAGCGTCCCGCTCTCGATTCCCTTCTCCCGCTCGATGTCTCGAACGGCCTCGACGATTTCCTGACTCATCTCTTCCCCGCTTCCTCGATCAGATTGCCCCGCACGATCGCGTCATACGGGATGTCCACGGACTCGGCTTCCGTCTTGACGGTGACGGTGCGCTCGTCCGCCGCGACGACTTCACCTCGCACTCGGTTTCGCTCCCTTGTGCGCAGCGCGACGCGTCGACCGACGGCGGCGCGAAAGTGGTCAGGCTTGCGGACAGGCCGCTCCAGGCCAGGCGACGAGACATCGACCGAGTACTCGCTGAGGTAGTCCCGCAGCACATTTGTCACGCGCTTGCACAGCGCATGGTCGACGCCCTGGACGTGATCCACGAAAACCGTGAACCGCTCAGGGCTGGTGAGCTCGATCGCGAGCACCTCGGTGCCCGGAAGCGCGCTCTCGACCTTCGGTGCAATCTCCCGCGTCAGCTGCTTCTCCTTGTCGTGTGTGGCTGCCATTGGCTTTTGCTCCCGTCACAAAAAATGGGCCCGCAGGCCCACTTCGCGAACAGCTCGAAATGTGGTTTCAGCAGGATAGCAAGCGAACCAGCCTCGAGCACGTCGATTTTCCGCCCTTTGCTCGGGAAAAGAGCCGTCCCGCCGGGAGACTGGGCTCGGTCAGTCGAGGACTATCGTCACCGGGCCCGCGTTCACGAGTGCGACTGTCATCCGCGCTCCAAAGACGCCACATTCGACCGGGACACCCTCCGCGCCGAGGGCCGTGCAGAACTCTTCGTAGAGAGGTTCGGCCTGTTCGGCCGGCGCGGCGTTCGCGAAGCTCGGTCGGTTGCCCTTGCGGGTGTCCGCAATGAGCGTGAACTGGCTGACGACGAGTGCTGACCCGGCCGTCTCGACCAAGCTGTGGGCGAACTTGCCGGCGTCGTCCTCGAAGATCCGCAGTTGCGCAACCTTCCGCGCCATCTTGCTTGCCTCCGTCGTCTCGTCCGTGCGCTCGATCCCGAGCAGAACGACGAGCCCGGCGGCGATCTCGCCGGTCACCAGATTGTCGACCGTGACCCGGCCTTCGGAAACCCGCTGGCAAACTGCCCGCATCAGGCGCCCATCATCTCAGCCCGGCGCCGGCGGCCCCCTGGATCGTTCCGAGCTTCTCTAGTGACGCGCGCGCCTCCCCCCAGGGTGGGTTGTCACCCACCACCCACTGCGCTCGACGCTACCGGCGAATGACGCGCACCGCTCTGGCGGAAGTGCGCCGGATGTGTGTCAGTTGCCGGACGACTCCGCGTTAGGCCCGTCGTCGGACTCGTCTGCCTCGCGGGGCTCGTTGGGCTCGTCCCCGTCCTGGTCGAGGTCGAGGATGCGCGAGGCGTAATGCTCGTTCTGAGGTCGCAAGGAACTCGCGAGCTTGTAGTGGCCGTTGGCTTCCGATTGCTTGCCTTGCTTCTCAAGAGCCCGCCCGAGCCCGTAGTGGGCGTAGTGGTCGGCCGGCGACAGCTCGAGCATCGCCCGGAACTCCTGCTCGGCTTCGTCATAGCGTTGAATCCGCAGGTACGCGATTCCAAGGGCTTCGCGGATCGACGCCTTCTCCGGCTCGCGGCGCTTCGCCTTCTCGAGGGCGACGGTCGCCTGAGCGGCCCGCCCCTTCTTCAGGTGGGCGCGTCCCTGCTGGTAGAGGTCGTAGGTGTCGCTCATGTCGCTCGCAGATAGGGAAAGTTTTCCTCCACCAAGTCAACCGGATGCGTCAAATCCCGAGTCTTCCCGATCTCCACGGCGGTAACCGTCTCGCCCGCGTCTATCGCCGCCTGAAAGGCGTGCTCCAGCTCGTAAGGCGGGTTGTCGAGGCAGAGACGCTCGGCGATGGCGGGCCCAACCGCCCAGAGTGGCGCCGCCGACCACGGATTCTCCGGATCCTCGTCATGTAGGGACTGGATGCGCGCGCCGTCGCGGCGGACGGCTTGGCGGCCGCGCCCCGGGGGCGGCTCGGTGCGCACCGCCACCGCCCCGGCTGCACCGGACCTGGCGAACTCGGCCACGAAACGAGCGACGTCGCCGCGGCGGTAGACGGTGTCCGCTGCCGAGACGAGCAGGGGCGTTGACGCGCCGCCGTCCAGCGCCCGCTGAACTGCGTCCGCGGAACCGAGCACACCCGGCTGGCGCACGAAGCTGAGCTCGAGCCCGAAAGCCGAGCCGTCGCCCGCAAGCCGCTCGACCTGTTCCGCCAGGTGACCCGTCACGACCCAGACGCGCCGAAGATCCGCCCCCGCGAGCTCTCGCAGAAGGACGGCGAGCACCGGCCTCCCGTCGATCGGCAGCACGGGCTTCGGCCAATGCTCGGTCAACGGTCGGAGTCGCGTGCCCTCCCCCGCCGCCATGACGACGACATCCATCGCTTAGCCGAGACCGAGTGAACGGACGGACAGGAGCCCTCGCGCGCGGTCGTACCTGGCGAGGCTCTTGCGCAGACGACGCTTGAGCTCGCGCAACTCCTTGCGCGCGGACCCCGCCGCCTGCCGCGCGCCTTCAGGCGGCCCGTAACGCGCAGCGGTTGCTGCTTGCGCGAAGCTGCTCGCATCGACGCCGAACCTTTCGGAGACAGTGCCGCCGAGCTCGAGGAACGTCGCCGCTCGTGTCGCGGGCAGACGCTGATCGTGCAGGAACTCCGCCAACTCGCGCGCGCAGGCCACGGCGACGCGACGCGGGTCACGCGTCAAGTAGCGCACCTTGCGGCGTCCCATTTTCAGGAGGACGATCACCGCGGCGACTCCCGAGGCCAGAAGGAACACGAAGAACAGCAGGCTTGGCGCTTTCTTCTTCGGCTCGGGCGTGACGTTGCTGCCGATGCCGATCGGAAAGTCTCCCGCCGAGCGCGGATTCCGGACCCGCGGGTCGTGCGCGATGATACCGGCGGCGCCACTGCCGAACACCTCACCGCCCTTGACGAATCCGGCGAGCAGCTTTGCGGCACCCGCAGCGTTGAAGCCGAGCGAGGTGGAACTGTAGGTCCCGCTCAGATGCCCGCGCCCCGGTGTGGGATCGAACGGGAGCCAGCCGAAACCGTGGAACCACACCTCGACCCACGTGTGGGCGTCGTGGTCGGTGACCTCCCAGAAGTCATCGCGGTAACGCCCCGGGACGAAGCCCGCCGCCACTCGAGCCGGAATCCCGAGGAGCCGCAGCATCAACGCCATTGAACCGGCAAAGTGCTGGCAGTACCCGGTCTTGGTGTCGATGACGAAGCCGACGAGCGGCGGCAGTCCCGGTGTTGCGCTGGGCTGCTCGGAATACGTGAAGCCGCCGGTCGACCGGAACCACGTCTCGAGTGCAACGACGGCCGCGTAGGGCGAGCTCGTCTCGCCCGCCACTTGTCGCGCACGCTCGTACAACTGCGCGTACGGAACCAGGCGTCCCGTCAAGGGCTTGGACATGCGAGCCTCGCGTCCAGGCGTGCCGAACGGCGGTGCGGTAACCCCTCGTACGAGGTCCAGCTCGCGGCCCGGCTCTGTCAGCGCCTTCGGAAATGAAGCCGGAACTCGGACGAGCTCGTCCGGGGTTGGTCGTGGCGCGTAGCTCGAGACGGAGTAGTGCTGGCCTCGGTGCAGGCCGCCGATCACGCGAGAGACGCCCTGTCCCTCATAGGCCGCGGACTCCCCCAGATCATTGGCCATCGGGGTGCTTGCCCCGATCACATGGTTGTCCTCGAGCGCGCCAACCGTGACCTCTTGACGGACGAGGTTCGAGCGGTCCCGTGCGGGCGCGGGCGTCAGTTCGCGGCGCTGCCGCGCGGTCTCGGGCCACACATCTTCCAGCCAACGGGTGCCGTCGAATCGGTCGAGCACTGTCGCCCGCCAGTAGTACGGTGTGTGGGGCGCGCGGATCGTGAGCACCGTCGTTTTCTTCTTCGGGAAACGCACGCCGTCGTAACGTGCGTCCCAGATGTAGCGGACGCTCACGGCCTTTTGTTGCTGCGTGTAGAAGTCCCAGTGCTGCCAGTCGAGGAACGCGCTCTTCGCGACGGCCGGCGAGCTCGAGAGTGCCAGTGCCCCGCCGAGCACGGCGCCTGCCGCGATCAAAGCCAGCCGGCTGGGCCGTTCGGTCATGCCCGCGAGCAGCGCGAGCGCGACCGCGAGGATGGCCAGCCCGCGGCCGAGCTGGTTGCCGCCTGAAAGGAGCGTCGCAGGCCAGCCCGCGGCCACGAGGAAAAGCACCACCGCGACCAGCGCCCTTCGTGCGGCGACCGCGAGCGCAACCGCAAGAGTGAAGCCGAAGATCGCGATCAGGGTGACGGCGTGCATCTGCGGATGCGCCGCGGGGTCGATCGGCAGGCGAACCTCGTAGAAGTCGAGGAAGCCGCGCGAAAACCGGGAGCCGAGGGGTCCGAAGAAACCTTCTCCGCCGGGCCACACCGCGAACGGAGAGAGGGAAAAGGCAACCCAGGCAGCCAGCAGAGCTGACACCGCTATCGCCACCAACCTGAGCCAGAGCGGACGCAGCAACAGAGGCGCCACAGCGAGGACGACGAGGACGAACGCACGACCTCCGCCCGACCGCGGCTCCTCGAACCGGAGCCAGTCGACCGCGATCACGAGCGCCGCCGCTCCCGAGAGCAGAACCGTCTTAAGCATGCGCGGTCTCCAGAGCAGGCTCGCCCGACAGGCAGGCCGCCAGGTCGTCTCCTGCGTGGACGACGGCGATGGCGATGCCCGCGCCTTGCAAACGCAGCAGTGCAGGCTCGAGGCGACGCGGTGCACCGTTGAAACTTGCCGGGTCGACGAAGACGACCGACACCTTGCGTCGAGAGAGTGCGCGCTGGATCAGCCGGTCGACGAGCGCGGGCTCGAGTCTCGCCGTCACAACCACCAGCTCGAGTGCGCGGGCGGCAGGGCTGTCCTCTTCCGCGAGCAAGCGCGCGACCGGAGTGTCCCCCGTCGGCTCGACGGCCGCGAGCAGCTCGAGTGCGCGACGCCAGTCCGCCGCGGGCGAATGCACGCGCTGAACCTCGCGCCGCTCGGAGTTGAGTACCAGCACCGCTCGACGTCCACGCTGAACGCACGCGTCGAGGATCGACCCGGCCGCGCGCACCTGCACCTCGAAGCTCTCCCCGACGACAGCCTTCGCATCGGCGTCGAGCAGAACCGCGATCTCGTCGCGCGGTGAGTCTTCGAGTTCCTTGACCATCAGCTGACCGCGGCGCGCCGTGGAAGGCCAGTGCACTCGGCGCAGAGACTCGCCCTGCTCGTACTCGCGGACGCCGTGCAGCTCGAACCCGCTGTGCCGGCGCAAGAGCAGGCGCTGTCCGTCGTGGGAGCGCGTTCCGGATTCGGTGAAGAGCGGTCCGAGTCGCACGAGGCGCGGATACACCAGCAGCGCGCCCGGCGCCGGCAACTGCACGATCGCCCGTTCGAGCGCGAACGGATCGGAAAGCTCGGCGCGCACGTCCTCGAATGCGTAGCGTCCGCGCGGAACCTTCTTCAGGACATAGCGAACGCTCAAGCGCCGTCCATTTCGCCTCATGACATGCCGCTGCTCTCCGAGTCGGCCGACTCGTTCGCTCAGTGTCACAGACGCGGGCAGGACGTTGCCGGTCGGATGGAGCTCGGCCACGACCGGCACGTTGTCGCCCTCAAGGTGCTCGCGATCGCCCCACCCCCGCTTGACCCGAAACGGCCGGTCGGAAAGACGCACCCAGGCCCAGGCCACGCCGATGACCAGGAGCAGACCGGTCGCGACCGGGTAAAGAGGTTTGGAGCCGAAGGCCCAGGCGGCGGCGTAGATTCCGAAGCCCAGCGCGAAGATCACCCGTCCGCGCCCGGTGAGCATCTAGACCGGGACTGGTGTCTTGTCGAGCGTCTCCCGGACGATCTGCTCGCCGATGAGGCCGGTCGAGCGCGCCTCCGGAGCGAGGATCAACCGGTGCGAGAGCACGGCGACCGCCACCCCCTTGATGTCGTCGGGCTCGAGGAAGCCCCGGCCGTCGGCGAGGGCACGCGCCTTCGCAACCCTCAGAATCGCAATCCCCGCGCGAGGGCTGGCGCCGAGGTAGAGCCGAGAGTCGCCGCGGGTCGCTCGCAGAAGCGTGACGACGTAGCGGTTGAGGCTCTCCTCCACGAAGATCGCCTTCGCCTCGTCGGCGAGCGCGATCGCGTCGGCCGCATTGGCCACGGGCTCGAGCGCGTCGAGCGGCGGGTCCGCGGTTTGCTCGGTGAGCATCTTCGCCTCCTCCGACAACGGCGGGTAGCCGATGGCGATACGCATTGTGAACCGGTCGAGCTGCGCCTCAGGCAGCGGATACGTGCCCTCGTACTCGATCGGATTCTGCGTCGCCATCACCATGAAAGGCCGGGCGAGCTGGTTCGTGACGCCGTCCGTGGTCACCTGCTGCTCCTGCATGCACTCGAGCAGGGCGGCCTGCGTCTTCGGCGACGCCCGGTTGATCTCGTCGACGAGCAGCAGATTCGCGAACACGGGCCCCGGCCTGAACTCGAACTCGTTCGAGCGCTGGTTGAACACATTCACACCGGTGACATCCGACGGCAGCAGGTCCGGCGTGAACTGCATGCGCGAGAACGACACATCGAGCGAACGCGCGAGCGCCTTGGCGAGCATCGTCTTCCCCACCCCCGGAAAGTCTTCGAGGATCAGATGGCCCTCGCCGACCAGGCAGAGGACGCACAGCCGCAACGTCTCGTCGGGCGCATGCACGACCCGTCCGAGGTTGTCGACGATCGCGCGAATCGTCTCGGCCGCCGTCGTGCTCTCTACGCGCTGCCTATCTGGTTCGCCCACTCAACAGCTCCTCGGCTGTATCTACGATCGTCATCGCGATCTGGTCTTTCGGGGCTTTCGCTACCCGGCGTTCCCCCGCAGCGGTGATGAGGACGACTTCATTTTCTCCGGCGTCGAACCCGATATCGCTGCGCGAGACGTCGTTGTAAACCACCAGGTCGACGCGCTTGTGCCCCAGTTTCTCGCGCGCGCGCGCGAGGCCCTGATCCCCGTGCTCGGCGGCGAAGCCGATCAGCACCTGACCGTTGGTGCGCCGCTCGCCGAGCGTGCGCAAGACATCGACGGTCGGCTCGAGCGTCACTTGCCACACCCGATCGTCCTTCGGACGCTTCTCGACACCGGACTCGGCGGGCCGATAGTCGGCCACGGCCGCGGCCATCAGGACGACATCCGCGTCGCCGCGTGCCAGGGCTTCGTCCAGCATCTCCGCGGCGGTGGGGGTCTCGACGACTTCGATGCCGCGCGGTGCCGGAACTGTGAGATTCGCCGCGAGCAGCGTCACATCGGCGCCGCGCCTCCGTGCTTCCTCCGCCAGCGCCACGCCCATGCGTCCGGACGAGCGGTTCCCGAGGAACCGGACCGCGTCGAGCGGCTCGCGCGTCCCACCCGCGCTGACGAGCACGCGGCGTCCGGCGAGCGAATCGGTCTCACCGAGCAACTCACGGCTGCGGCGGAAGATCTCCTCCGGTTCCGCCATCCGGCCCACGCCCCACTCGCCCTCGGCCGTCTCGCCTTCATCAGGGCCGACGAGCAGCGCCCCGCTCACTCGGACGGCTTCGACGTTCGCCTGGGTCGCCGGGCTCGCCCACATGCGCGGATTCATCGCGGGCGCGAGCAGAACCGGGCCGCGGTGCGCGAGGGCCGCTTCGGCGACGAGATTGTCTGCGAGCCCGTGTGCCAGCTTGGCGAGCGTATTCGCGGTCAGCGGTGCGACCACAAGTAGGTCTGCCCGCGTGAGATGGAGGTAGAGATCTTCGGAGGGTGACTGCCGGGCCAAGGCGAAGAACGTCTCCGCCCGGACGAAGCGCTCCGCACCGGGGGTGATCAGCGGTACGACCTCGTGTCCCCCCTTCACGAACAGGCGAACGAGGTCGCAGGCCTTATAGGCGGCGATTCCACCGGTGACGCCGACGAGCACACGAGCCATGCCGGAATTCTGCCCTTTTGGCAGAGATGGCGACCGGTGGCGAGAGAGCTAGGGCGTCGCTTGTCGACGCCCATAGAAGATGTGCGGGCTCTGCCCGCTCGTCCGTCTAAACCAGAAACCTAGGTTCTGATCTCAGCCGAACCGGACCTGGCGCGCCGAGTTCCCCTACTTCGGGTACTTGTACTTGAGCTTGCCCTCGGCGACTTCCTCGAGGGCCATGGTCAAGTAGTTCTTCGAGCGCGATTCCACCAGTGGCGGCGGAGCCTGGTCGAAGCCGATGCCCTCACCGAGCTGGTGGTGGTAGTCGTTGATTTGGCGGGCCCTCTTGGCGGCGACGATGACTAGCGCATAGCGCGAGTCGACGTTTTCGAGGAGCTCATCGATGCGAGGATGGATCATGGACGGCTCATGGTACCTGCGGTCTGGAGTTTCCGGCGGACGATCTCGGTCAGCTCCTGCGCAGCCCGCTCCACGTCGTCGTTGACGATCACGTAATCGAATCGATCTTTCAGGGTTTGTTGCTTGCGAGCAAGGTCGAGTCGGACCTGGATCTCGCCCGAGCTTTCGGTCGCCCGCTCACGCAGACGCC
>JALYST010000259.1 GCA_030854665.1 Actinomycetota bacterium | reverse complement strand
GGTGGGGGCGCGTTGACGGTCAACGGCACGGTCGCCTCGGGCGGCGGCAGCTCCAGCTACTCGAGCAGCGGCAGCTTCACGATCGGCACCCGCACCGACTACACCGAGACGCAGACCGCGAGCGAGTCCGGGCTCGCCTCCTCCACACTCGTGCGCACCAGCGCCGGCTACAGCTCCGCCGACGTCTGCGGCGCCTTCGCCTCCCCGACCACGATCGTCGGCAGCCCCAACCAGAGCGGCCTCACCACCGGCTGCTACAGGTACACGCTCACCGGCACCGACAACGTCGGCAACACCGTCTCGATCCAGACCACCGTCAAGGTCGACACCAGCGCACCGAGCAACCCGACGCTCTCGATCTCCAACAGCACGGGCGGCACGTACTACCCGGGCGCCGGCACGCAGGTCTTCTTCAAACCCAGCGCGGCCAGCGGAGGCTTCGATCTGACCGCCAGCTCGACCGACCCCGACACCGGTATCTCCGGTTACACCTTCCCGACCGGAGGCGCGATGGGCACCAACTGGTCCGTGTCCGGCGCGGGCGCGACCCGGTCCTACTCGTTCACGCCTACCGCTGGGGAGCCCGGCGCGAAGAGCGTCTCGGCGTCGAACAACGCGGGCGCCAGTGCGAGCTCGGTCTTCACGGTGACGGCGGACTCGACTGCGCCCAGCACGACGATCCAGTGCAACGGCGCTGCCTGCCTGAACGGGACGTACTACACGAGCCCGCCGGTCGCGGTAACGCTCAGCGCCAACGACGGGGCAGGCTCGGGCCTACAGAAGATTCGCTACACGACGAACGGCACGGATCCGACGCCGGTCAACGGAACGGATTACACCGGCGCGATCAGCATCAACTCCACGACGACGGTGAAGTTCCGCGCCTACGACAACCTCGGCAACGAAGAGGCCGTCGGCTCGCAGCAGGTCCTGATCGACAGCACGCCGCCGAACCTCTCGCTGACGCTGACCGAGAATCCCGCGAGCGGAGCGCAGCACGTGTCCGGCACGACGGTCTTCTACCGGCCGGGCGCCGGGGGCGGCACCTTCCGCGTCACCGCGACGGCCGACGATCCGCAGTCCGGCGTGGCCTCTGTCGCCTTCCCGTCGATCGCGAATGTGACCGGCGGCAGTACGCAGACGAGCTCTCCCTACAGGGAGGACTACACGTGGAGCGCGGCGACCACGGACGCGGCCGCGCACAACGTCGTAGCGACAAACGGATCGGCCGCGACGACGAGCGTTCCGTTCACGCTGGCCCAGGACTCTGCAGCCCCGACCGGCCAGTCGATCACGCTCACCGGCGCGAGCACACCGTATTACGGCTCGGCCTCCGTCAGCTTCACGCTCGGCGACGGCAGCGACGGCTCCGGGTCGGGTCTCGACACGTCCAGCCGAACGGTTACCCGCGAGTCGGCGCCACTCACCGGCGACTCCTGCGGCGTGTTCACCGCGGCGGGAACCGCCACGAGCCCGGACACTTCGGTCTCGAATGGCAACTGCTACCGGTACACCTTCACGATCGCCGACAACGTCGGCAACGTTTCCTCCCCCGTCACGGCGACTGCGAAGGTCGACACGCAGGCGCCGACTGTCTCGCTCAGCGCGCCGACCGAGCTGACGGGCGCCGGAAACCAGTACTACGACGGCGCCTCGAAGACCCAGTTCTTCCGGCCGGCCGGCTCGGGCAGCTTCCGCCTCAATGCCACCGCCTCCGACTCCGAAACCGCTGTCACCTCGGTCAGCTTCCCGAACATCTCCGCCCTTTCGGGCTGGAGTGGGTCGACAGGCGGCACGGATACGACGAGCCCCTACAGCTCTCCCGCCGACTACACCTGGTCCTCCGGGGCTGTCGCACCAGGAGCGCGCACGGTCTCCGGCTCCGACAAGGCTGCCAACAGCAGCTCTGACACGGTGACGGTGGCTGCTGACTCGGCGGCTCCGACCGGGCAGGCGCTCACGCTCACGGGTGCAAACGCGCCGTACTACAGCGCGGCTTCGGTGACGTTCTCGCTGGCTGACGGGAGCGACGGCACCGGTTCCGGTCTGGACACCGCGACGCGCAACGTCACCCGCGAGACCGGCGACCTGGCCGCCGGCTCCTGTTCCAACTTCGTCGCCGACTCCGGCAGCTTCTCCAGCCCCGACACCTCGGTCTCGACCGGCCACTGCTACCGCTACACCTTCACGATCAGCGACAACGTCGGCAACGTCTCCACCGCCGTCACCGCAACCGCGAAGGTCGACACCGACGCGCCGACTGTGTCGGCAACCGCACCGACCGAGCTCACAGGCGCCGGCAACCAGTACTACGACGCGGCCAGCAAGACCCAGTACTTCCGCCCCGCCGGCTCCGGCTCCTTCTCGCTGCACGCAACCGCAAGCGACCCGCAGTCGGCCGTCGCGCAGGTCGCCTTCCCCAACGTCTCCGCCGTCAGCGGCTGGGCCGGCTCGATCGGCGGCGTCGACAGCTCCAGCCCCTACACCTCCCCCAACGACTACACCTGGAGCAGCGGCGCGACCGCCCCCGGCGCACGCACGATCACCGCCACCAACGGCGCCGGTGTCGACGGGACCGCCACGATCACACTCGCCGCCGACTCCACCGCCCCCAGCGGCCAAACACTCACGCTCACCGGCGCCAACGCCCCCTACTACGGCTCCGCCTCGGTCAGCTTCACCTCCGGCGACGGCACCGACTCCGGCTCCGGCCTCGACAGCTCCAGCCGCACCATCAGTCGCGAAAGCGCAACCCTCACGAGCGACGCCTGCGGCAGCTTCAGCAGCGACGCCGGCAACTACACCAGCCCCGACACCTCCGTCACCACCGGCCGCTGCTACCGCTACACCCTCACGATCAGCGACAACGTCGGCAGCACCTCGACACCCGTCACCGCAACCGCCAAGGTCGACACCGACAATCCGAGCGTCAACCTGACCGACCCCGGCACGCCCGTTTCCGGCACGGTCGGTCTCAACGCCACGGCCTCCGATCCCTCCACCACCGTTCAGCAAGTCGTGTTCGAGCGCGCTCCGGCCGGTAGTTCGACCTGGACGACGATCGGCACCGACACGACGTCCCCCTACACCGCGAGCTGGGATACGACCAGCCTTTCTGACGGCCTCTACGACCTCCGCGCCGTTGCCACCGACAAGGTCAACCACACGAGCACGAGCCTCGTCGCGAATCGTCGTGTCGACAACACGCCTCCGAACACGACCATCGACTCCAGTCCTCCCAGCCCGTCCGGCAACACGACGCCAACCTTCACCTTCAGCTCGAACGAGACCGGCTCGACCTTCGAGTGCCGCGTAGACGGCGGCGGCTGGACGTCCTGTTCGAGTCCGCTCACCATCTCGCCCGCCCTGAGTCAGGGCACCCACACCTTCGACGTCCGCGCCATCGATCAGGCCGGCAACATCGATCCGACGCCCGCGAGTTACACATGGATCATCGACACCGCCCCTCCGACGGTGACCATCACGGCGCCGACGACGTATGTGAACAGCTCCGATCCCAACAACTACACGGTGACTGCTTCGACGCCGGACACCGACGTCACACGCGTCGACTTCTTCGAGTGCTCCGACGCGAGCACGGCTTGCGCCACCGGCTCCTGGGTGCAGTTCGGGACGGACAGCAGCTCGCCGTACGCTGCGACCTGGTCGACCCCGGCCTTCGACGGCCTCAAGGCGATCCGGGCGCTTGCAGTTGACATCGCGACCAATACCGGCCAGCACGTTCGCACGATCACGATCGACCGCACCGCACCGACCGGGGTGACGGTCACCTACCCGAACGGCTACGTCGTCGGCTCATACTCCGTCGCGACGAGCAACGGCCCGGACTCCGACGTGAACCCCGCGACGGGCTCGCTTCAGCGCCAGACCGGCGACCTCGCCAACAACACGTGCTCGTCGTACGGAGGCTGGGTCGCTGCCACGAGCCCGGACACCCTCGCGTCCGGCAAGTGCGCGAAGTACCGCTACAGCGTGAGCGACAACGCCGGCAACCTCGCGGTCGCCACCTCGGCCAACGAGGCCAAGTCCGACACGGTGGCGCCGACGTCGAGCCAGGCCGACCCCGGCGCGAACATGCGTCAGACGGTCAGCCTGAGCGCGAGCGCAACCGACACCGGCGGCTCAGGTGTGGACTCGGTCGCGTTCCAGCGCCGGCCGGCAGGTGGCGGCTCCTGGACGACGATCGCGGCCGACTCGAGTGCGCCGTATTCGGTGTCGTTCGACACGACCGCCGTCGCCGACGGCCTCTACGACTTCCGTTCGGTCGCGACGGACCTGGCCGCGAACACAGAAGCCTCCCCTGTGGTCCTCTCCAGCAAGCGGATCGACAACACCGCGCCGAGCGCCACGATGCTAAGCCCCGGCAATCCGGTCGGGGGTCTCGTCACCCTGACATCGAATACGAGTGACACAGGCGGGTCGGGCATCGCAACCGTCGGCTACGAGCGCGCGCCGAACGGGGGCAGCTTCAACAGCCAGCCCGCCGCATGGGACACGACGCTCGCCCCCGACGGTCTCTACGACCTCCGTGTCGTCGCAACCGACGCGGCCGGCAACACGACGACCTCGACTGCGGTTACGACCCGCGTCGACAACACGCCTCCTGCGCTGACCTTCTCGAGCCCGGCCGGCGGAACGGTCGTAAGCGGCACCGTCAACCTGGTCGGGAGCGCGAGCGACGCCTCGCCCGCGAGCCCGCCCGTCACCTTCGCCTACAAGTTGGCCAGCGATCCGCCGAGCGCGTACACCGCGACCGGCGCCTCGTGGAACACCGCGACGCTGCCGGCCGGCGACGGGCTCTACGACCTCCGCGCGCGCGCAACCGACGATGCAAGCAATACGGCCAGCGTCGAGAACAAGAACATCCGCGTCGACAACGCACCGCCCACGGTCTCGATCACCGCGCCTCCCGCGGCAATCAACGGCTCACTCCCGAGCCCGACGACGTTTGCCGCCAATGCGAGCGACCCTGGAGGCAGCGGCGTGACCCAGGTGCAGTTCTTCGAGTGCTCCGACCAGAGCAACAATTGCGCCACCGGTGTTTGGAACCCGCTCGGCACGGTTCCGGCGCCCGGCCCCTACAACGTCTCCTGGTCGATCCCGGCGGCCGACGGCAACCACGCCCTCGCCGCAGTCGCGACCGACAACGCGGGCCATCCGGCCACCGCGATCCGGAACGTCTCGGTCGACCGGACGGCGCCGAACACGACGATCCTGACCAAGCCGTCCGATCCGTCCAGCGTCGCGGTTCCGTCCTTCACATTCACCTCGAGTGAGCCCGGCTCCACCTTCGAGTGCCGGATCGACGGTGGCGCCTTCGTACCGTGCACCAGTCCGCACAACGTGGCGGGCCTTACCGACAACGCACACACCTTCGATGTGCGTGCGACCGACCCGGCCGGCAACACGGATGCGACGCCGGACAGCTGGACCTGGCACCGCGACACGAACAATCCGACCGGCACCCTGAACAGCCCCGGAGCCAACATCCGCCAGACGGCCACGCTCACGTCGACCGAGACGGATCCGCCGGCGAACGGCTACGCGTCCGGGCTCCAGTCGGTCACGTACGAGTACTCCGCGGATGGGACGACCTGGGCTCCGATCGGCACCCTCAACTCGGCACCGTTCGACACGCTCCTCTGGAACACCACCGGAGTCGCCGACGGCGTCTATCAGCTCCGCATCGTCGTGCGCGACGTGGCCGGGAACACCACGACGTCGTCCACGGTGCCGAACGTCCGGATCGACAACACGCCGCCGACGACGAGCCAGAACGATCCGGGCCAGTACCTGCGCGCGACGAAGACGCTCACCGGCTCGGCAGCCGACTCCGGCTCGGGCATCGACCACGTCGACTTCCAGCGCGCTCTTACGGGTGGCGGCTCGTGGACGACGATCGGCACGGACTCGACGCCGGCCGACGGCTTCCAGGTCAGCTTCGACACGACGACCGTGTCCGACGGTCACTACGACCTCCGAACGGTTGCGTACGACGTCGCCGGAAACCAGG
>JALYST010000132.1 GCA_030854665.1 Actinomycetota bacterium | reverse complement strand
GCGCGGGCTCCGCCCGCGCACATTCCCCGCGAAGCGGCGTCCCCATGGCCAACGCGAAAGCGCAGCTTTCGCGTAGGAGGCGGAGCCCATCCCTCGTTCAAGGGATACCGACCGCTTGCCGATACGGATTCCGTGGCAATTGAAGTCGCCCGAGATCTGCGCGCGGGCCCTGAGGTTTCTGCCCCTCGGGCCCTCGCACGCGTAGCGGCCGTCCCGGCCTGGGTCTGGCTGACCGGAATCGTGCTGGCCAGCTTGGGTGGGAGGCTCTTCGCGGCCGTCGCCCGGCTGACGCCGTACTACCTGCCTGACGAATACATCTATCCCTCGCTCGCGCGCAGCCTCGCGGAGCACGGGCGCCCGCTCATCCGCGGCGCTGGTGTGCACTTCCCTGCGCTACTGGATCCGATCGTGACCGCCCCCGTCTGGCTCGTCACCAACGATCCCGTCCTTGCCTTCCGACTGACCCAGGGCATCCACGCTGTGCTCTTCTCGCTGGCGGCGATTCCCGCTTACCTGCTCTGCCGCCGGCTCGGGCTCGCCCGCTGGCTCGGCATCGGCGTTGCCGCGCTGACCGTCGCAGTGCCGGACGGCGTCTATTCGTCCACGATGCTCGCCGACCCGCTCGCCTATCCGCTGGTTCTCTCGGCGGTCTACGCAGGCGTGTGTGTCGTGACGGAACCGACGCTGCGTGCGCAGCTTGCGTTCACGGTCTTCAGTGCTCTCAGCATCGTTGCGCGGATCCAGTACGTGATCGTCCCGGTCGCGGTGCTCGCAGCGGAACTCGTCGCCGACCGTTTCAACCTCGTGCGAGCCCTGCGCCGGCTCTGGCTCGCGCTCGTACTGTTGATCGTCCCGCCGGCGTTGCTGTTCGCGACGCTCGGCTCCGAGCGCCTGTTCGGCGTGTATGCGAACGGCGACCATGCCGTTCATCCCGTCTCGATTCTCCAATGGGTCGGGCGGGAAGCGATGCTGCTCACGTACTCGACCGGCTGGGTGATCGTCCCCGGCGCGTTGGCCGGAGTCGCTGTCGCGCTCTTCCGGCCCCGCGGGCGCACAGAGCTCGCGTTTGCCGTGACGAGCCTGTTGCTCGCCGGCGGCCTGCTCCTCGAGGCGGCCCAGATCGCGGACACGGATTCGCAGCGCTTCCAGGAGCGCTACCTCTTCACGCTCGTCCCACTCCTTGCCGTCGCCTTCGGTCTCTATGTCAAGCGCGGGCTGCCGGGTCGGATCCCTGTCGGCCTGCTGTCGGCCGGGTTGCTCTTGCTCGCGGCCCGAGTTCCGCTCTCCGGCTACGCGACGGCGCACAACAAGGACGACTCGCCGACGCTATGGGCCGTGCTCCGGTTGGAGGGCCTGACATCCGTCGGCAACGGCTCGCTGGCGATTGCCCTCGTCGCCGCAGTGCTGTCCGTGCTCGGCGCGCTCATCGCCTTCCGCAAGACGCCCGCCGCCCTCGCACTCGTGGCCGCGGTCGTCGCGTGCTGCGCGATGTCGGCCGGCGCATCGGCCTTCGATGCGCGCACGAGCCGAAGCCTGCGTAGCACGCTTCCTCAGGACATCCGCTGGGTCGACCACGCACGGTTGGGAAGCGTCGACCTCGTAGCACCGCCCGGCGCGCTCAGGGAGCAGTCGTGGCAGCAGCTCTTCTGGAACACATCGGTCAAGCGCCTCCTCCTGCTCGGCAGCGCTCCCATCGACCAGTTCGACGCAAAACGGGTACACGTCGCCGGCGACGGCACACTGCTCGTGGGCGGCCGGCCGGACCGGAGGCCCCTGCTCGTCCAGACGTACGCGTCGACGGTGCAGCTGAGCGGCGTCGAACTCGTCCGCGACGAGCTGATCTTCGACCTCTACCGGCCCGTCGGAACGCCGCGCCTGCGTCTGCTCGCAGCCGGGCGATTCGCCGACCACTGGCTCGCCCAACGAGGCGCGATCACGGTCTGGACGAACACCGGCGGAACACTCGAGCTCGGGCTCTCGCTACCGGCACAGACGCAGGTCACGCCCATCGTGCTCACCGGCAAAGGCATCAAGCGAACCGTCCGTGTTCATCCCGGACAACGCATCGCACTCAGCTTCCCGGTTCCCGCCGGGGGCGCGTGGACCCTGCACTTCACCTCGACGCGGCGGGGCTACCTCGGCGAACGCGCCGTCAGTGTGCGCGCCGACACCCTCCACTTTGGCACTAAACGCAGTCCTTGAGCCCTTGGGCCTCGGGCAGCGACTCGAGCTTCTTCAGTGTGTTGTTCTCGATCTGGCGGATGCGCTCTCGAGTGACACCGAACGCACGCCCGACTTCCTCGAGCGTGCAGGGCTGCGCTCCGGACAGGCCGAAGCGGAGCTCGATGACCTGACGTTCGCGCTCGGGCAACGCCGACAACGCATGCTCGACGTCCTCGCGGCGTAACGACAGCGTTGCCGTGTCGAACGGCGACTCGGCCGACTCGTCCTGAACGAAGTCGCCGAGCTCCGAGTCCTCCTCCTCACCGATCGGCTTCTCGAGCGAAATGGGCAGCTGCGACATGCGGAGGATCTCGCGCACCTCGTCCGTGGTCATCTCGAGCTCTTCGGCGATCTCATCTGGACGCGGCTCTCGTCCCAGGCGCTGCACGAGTTGCCGCTCGATGTGCACGACCTTGTTGAGCTTCTCGACCATGTGCACGGGGATGCGGATGGTGCGCGCCTTGTCCGCGATCGCGCGCGTCACCGCCTGCCGGATCCACCAGGTCGCGTAGGTCGAGAACTTGTAGCCCTTGCGATAGTCGAACTTCTCGACAGCACGGATCAGGCCGAGTGAGCCCTCCTGGATCAGGTCGAGGAAGCTGAGGCCACGGCCGAGATAGGACTTCGCGATCGAGACGACGAGCCGGAGATTGGCCTCGATCATCTGCGTCTTGGCTGACATATCGCCGCGCTCGATGCGCTTTGCGAGGTAGACCTCCTGGTCGGCGGTGAGAAGCGAGACCTTGCCGATCTCACGCAGGTACAGGCGCAGCGAGTCGAGCGACGGCTCGACGCTCAAATCGAGCTTCGGACCCTTTTCCTCTTCAGGTGTGGGGAGCTCGTGCGGCGGATGCTTGTGCGTCTCGCCCTCCATCAGCTCGACCCCGTGGTCGACCAGGTACGTATAGAAGTCTTCGATCTGCTCCTTCGTGAGCTCGACGTCTTCGAGCCCGGCTGCGATCTCGTCGTAGTTGAGAACGCCTTTCTCGAGACCTTCCTGGACGAGTTTCTGAAGCTCCTCGACCTCAGGAAGGGAGATTTCGACGGTGAGCAACGGCGGCCTACCTCCCGGCTGTTTCGCGTCGGTGACGGGGTTTCGATCTACGAACGCAAAAGAGCCGGATACCCGCTTCCCCCCGGCTCACCCTCTCGCCCGTCGGATATTACAGGGGTTGCGGAAAAAGCAAATAGCGAATTTTTCTACTTGGTGATCTCTCCCACTAGCTCACCGCGACTGTTCTCGAGCGGGGCAACAGCGAGGTCGCCGAGGTCGAGGTCGAGTTGCCGAAAGAAAGCGGCCGCGGCCGGCCCGACCGCGCGGCCGTTCCCGTCCTCGACCTTCAGTGCAACACCGATGCCGTTGCCCGACGCACAGAGCAATCCTTCGGCGCCGCCCTTCGCGATCCAGCCGGACAACGTCTTCATCAACCGCGTGTCTGCAGCAAGCGGGCCCCGGATCAGGTCGGGATACGCCTTCATGCCGGCGACTATCCGATCGCCGGCTTCCAGTTGAGAGAGTCGCGCAAACGCATGCGCCATTCGCTCGAGGGGCAGGGCGAAGGTGAGGACACCGCAGCCGTCGATCCCCGTGCGGAGCTCGTCCTCGGGAACCTCTGATGCCTCGGCGTGGACGGCGAGCATCTCCCGCTGCACGCGGTGGCCCTCGAGCCGGTAACCCTCGCTGCGCCAGCCTTTCGCCCGGCAGAGAGCGAGCATCCCGGCGTGCTTCCCGGAGCAATTGTGCTTGAGCCGCGAGGCCGGCTCGCCCATTGGCCCGCACTCGAGCTCGCCCTCGCTCGCCGGCGCCTTGGCAAGCAGCGCGCGCACCGCCGCGAGCTGTGAATCGTCGGCGAGGTGGGACGCGGACGCGATTGCAAGGTCGCGCTCGTCGAGGTCGGCCCGGGCACGCGCCAGCGGGAGCGCTTGAAACGGCTTGGACGAGGAGCGCATGAAGGCGAATAGGCCCGAATCGCCCGCCTCTGCGATCACCGCTCCGTCCTGCACCGCGACCGCGTGAACGCGGTGAACCGCCTCGGTCACGCCACCACGGCGCACGGATACCCTGATTGGATCGATGCGCTGGAGCCTAAAGGCCAGCTGAGTGCCTGAGCTGCCGGAGATGGAAGCGTGGCGCCGCGCGCTCGACGATCCGGTCTCTGCGTTCCCGATCGTGAAAGCGGGGCCCGCGCATATCGCGACGCTGAAGACGTTCGACCCGCCGCTGTCCGTACTCGAGGGGCGGCAGCTGACCGGGGCGAAACGACGCGCGAAGCGGCTGCTCTTCCCGACCACCGACGGCGAGCTGGTTGTGCTCGTGCACCTGATGACGGCCGGGCGGTTGAAGTACCTCAAGGCGGGCGAGGCCGGCCCTAAGACACCGGCGTTCCAGCTTGCCTTCGAAGGCGGCGCGCGGCTGGTGCTGACCGAGGCCGGGGCAAAGAAGCGGGCGGGGGTCTGGCTGCTTAGTCCAGAGGAAGCCGAACAGGAACTCGCGCACCTCGGGCCCGAGGCGCTTGGGATCGGGGCCGAGCGGGTCGCCGAGATCTGCGCCTCCGAATCGAGGCGGTTGCACTCGATGCTCCGCGACCAGCGCGTGATTGCGGGAATCGGGCGCGCCTGGGCCAACGAGATCCTGCACCACGCGAAGCTCTCGCCGTATGAACTGACACGCGACGTCACGCCCCGGGAGGTCGAGCAACTCGCGGAGGCGATCGACGTAGAGCTCGAACGAGGGCTCGAGCTCCGCGAGCGGGGTGCAAACGATAAGCGCACATATCGCGTGCACAACAAGCTCGGCGAGCCGTGTTACGTATGCGGAACGTCGATCGCGCAGGTGGACTTCGAGGAGCACACGATCTACTACTGCCCAGAGTGCCAGACACGCGGGCGCGTCCTGAAGGACCGGCGCCTGTCAAAATTGCTGCGCTGATGTCCGACTTGCTACAGGCGCTCTATCGAGGAGATCGCGCCGGGGTCGACAAGCTCCTCGGAGGCGATCCGAAGCTCGACGTGTTCGAAGCGGCGGCCTTCGGCCGGGTCGACCGGCTACGCGAGTTGCTCGACGAGGATCCGACGCGCGCGAACGAGTTCGGCGACGACGGCTTTCACCCACTCGGGCTCGCCTGCTTCTTCGGCCACCTCGAGGCGGCGCGCCTGCTGCTCGACCGCGACGCGGACGTCAATGCGCTCTCGACGAACGAGGCCGTGCAGACGGCGGCGATTCACGCGGCTGCGGCGGCGGCCGGGAACGAGGCGACACGCTACGAGCTCGTGAAGCTGGCACTCGAGCGCGGCGCGGACCCGAACCTCCCCCAAGGCGGTGGCTTTCGCGCCATCGATGCCGCCCGTCAGAACGGCGACGCGCGGGTTGAGCAGCTGCTGCTCGAGCATGTCGCGGAGTCCTAGCGGCGTTCGTCCCAGGCGTCGAGTATGCCTTCGACGTGACGGCGTTGCGCTTCGGTGAACGGCACGTCGGCGAGTAGACGCCGTACCTCGCCAGGATCGTCGTTCTCGACCGCCGCTTCGAGATGCTCGCGCACGGGCGTAGGCTGTTGCAGCTGGCGGCGCAACCAGCGCAGGAGACTGACCTGGGCCGCCCGGTTCACTCCGGGAGCTTGACCGCCAGCGTGTCGCCGTTCACCGACACCGAGCCGCGAAGCGCACGGATCACGATCACGGCAACGGCCGCGCCGAGATCGCGCAGCTCCTCTCCGAGCAGGACCGGTCCGGAAGAGGGAGTGACCGGGGAAATCGTGAGCGACGCGCCGTCGACTCGTAGCTCGACCTGCTCGAGCCCGCCGTGCCGAAGCGCTGCCTGCGCGAGGGCGGAAACACTTCGCTGGATGGCCTCGGTGTCGACCCTGACCGTCGTGCCGTCGCCCGCGACGAGGACGCGCTCCTCTCCCAGTTGCTCGGCCGCCCCGCGCGCGAGGTCGAGCGTGTCGACAGGTTGGAGCGCCGGCTCGTAGCGTCCTCCTTCGATCCGCGCCGCGACGCCGAGCTCGTCGAGCAGCTCGGCCAGCTGGAGCGCGGCGCTGTCGATCATCTCCATGTAGCGCTGCTTGGGCTCGCCGAGATCGCCCATGCGCACGAGCGTCTGCGCGAAGCCGTGAATGGTCGCAAGCGGCGTGCGCAGGTCGTGCGCGGCGAGTGAGACGAGCCGCGGAAAGCTGAGGTCTGGATCCCCCACTGAGCGGCCTGACACTAACCTGTCATGCATGACGGAGTCACGCGAGCTCCTTGAGGATCTCCAGGCCTCGACACCCGAGGTGAGGCTCGGCCTGTCGCGGGCGGGCGTCCAAGGCGTGGCCAAGGCGATCCGCCTCCGCTGGGGTGGCGCCGAGAAGCTCATCTCCGCGGAGATCGACTGCTTCGTCGACCTCGACCCGAGCCAGAAGGGCGTGCACATGTCCCGCTTCCCCGAGTTATTCGGCGAGGCGATCGACGAAGTCGTGATCGGCGAGGCCTTCCTTGTCGAGGAGCTGGCGGAGCACATCGCGCGACACATCGTCGGTCGTCAACGGGCGGGCCGCGCCGAGGTGCGGATCGCCGCGCGGTATCCGCTGGAGCGGCGGACACCGGTGACGGGCCTCGCAACGCAGGAGATGATCTCGATCCTCGGCATCGCCGCCGCGACCGAGTCGCGCGTCCGACGGATCGTCGGCGTGGAGGCGACGGGGATCAACGCGTGCCCCTGCGCACAGGGGCTCGTGCGCGGCAAAGCGTCGGAGCGGCTGCTCGAAGCCGGGTTCGAGGCGATGGATGTCGAGCGGATCCTCGAGCTCGTCCCACTCGCGACACACAACCAGCGCGGCCGCGGGACGCTCTACATCGGCAGCGACCACCCCGTGAACGCCGAGCAGCTTGCGGGCATCGTCGAAGGCTCGATGAGCTCTCCGATCTACGAGCTGCTGAAGCGGCCGGACGAGCTCTTCGTCGTCGAGCATGCGCACCTCCAGCCGCGTTTCGTCGAGGATTCCGTTCGCATCTCGCTGCAATCGACGCTCGAGCGCTATCCGGCGCTGAAAGACGAGGACTTCGTGCTCGCGCGACAGCTCAACTTCGAGACGATTCATTCGCACGAGGTGCTGGCCGAGCGCTTTGGAACCGTTGGCGAACTGCGCGGTGAACTGCGCGACGGGGAGCCCGCTGCGCGGCACACCGAGCTACGCGACTGGCTCTCTTCCTAGTCGCCTGAATTTGAAGCGGTTCTCCGTTCCCGCACGCAGACGCGCGATGTTCTGGCGGTGCAGCACGAGGACCGCGGCAGCCGCACCGGCGGCGAAGGCGATCACCGGCCAGGGCTCTCCCAGCAGGACGGCAGCGATCGGCAGCAAGAGCGCTGCGACGATCGACGCCAGAGACGCGTAGCGGAAGACGAGGAAGACGACGATCCAAACGGCCGCGCCCACGGCTCCGATGAGCGGTGCAATGCCGAGGAACGCACCGCCGCAGGTCGCCACGACCTTGCCGCCGCGCCGCCAGCGCAGAAACAACGGGCGCCAGTGCCCGAGCATCGCCGCGGCGCCGGCGAGCACACCCGCTAGATGCGACACCGTCAGCGTCGCGACGAGGGCGGGTACGAAGCCCTTCGCCGTGTCCAGCAGCACGACGGGCACTCCCAGCCGCCAGCCGTAGACACGCCACACGTTCGTGCCGCCGATGTTGCCGCTGCCGTGGCGCCGGATGTCGTCACGCTTGACGAGCCGCGGGAGCCAGTACCCCCACGGCATCGAGCCGAGTACGTAGCCCGCGGCGACGAGGAGCGCGGTTTTCATCTGGCGTTACGTCTGGATCTGGTACTTCGAAACCCAGTCGTTCACGGTCGACCAGTCGAGGTTGTCGAAGAACGCATCGATGTACGAAGGGCGGTCTGTCTGATAGTCGAGGAAGTAAGCGTGCTCGTAGACATCGAGCGCGATCAGCGGCGTAGCGTTCCAGATCGGATACGCGTTCTGTGCGTCGCCCACGTAGTTGAAGAGGTGGCCTTCGTCCCAGTCGTAGGCCGTCCAGGCCCAGCCGCGGCCGGCCATCCCGGTGGCCTTCAGGTCGGTGCGCCAGTTCTGCACCGAGCCGAAGTCGCGCTCGATCAGGTCGCCGATGATGCCCGTGGGATCGCCGCCGCCACCCCCGAGATGCTCGAAGTAGATCTCGTGGTTCTTGATCCCGCCGATTGCGAAGGTCAGGTCGACCTTGAGCGCGCGGAGATCGGAGTACACCTGGTTCGCACTCGACGTATCGACGGCGTCGAGCCTCGCGAGGATCTCGTTCCGCTTGTTCACGTATCCCTGGTAGAGCTTGTAGTGGGCCTCGATCGTTGCGCGCGAGATGCCGTCGAGCTCGTACAGCTCAGGCTTGAGCTCCCGGGCGGTGATCTCCTCGAACTTGAATGCGAGCGACGTCATCTGTCCCCTCCCTCGACTAGACCGGCGCGCGGAGCATATCCTCGGTGCAGAAGCCAAAGAAGGAGCCACCGATGCCCTACGAGGTCCCGCCTCTTCCGTACGACTACAGCGCGCTCGAGCCGCATATCGACGAGCAGACGATGCGCCTCCACCACGACAAGCACCACCAGGCCTACGTCGACAACGCCAACAAGGCGCTCGCGGGCACCGAGTGGGACGGCCGCCCCGTCGAGGCGGTGCTTGCGAACCTGGAGATCCTGCCCGAGGAGATCCGGACCGCCGTTCGCAACAACGCCGGCGGCCACGCGAACCACACCCTTTTCTGGGAGATCATGAGCCCGGACGGCGGCGGAGAGCCGAGCGGCTCACTCGCCGACGCGATCAACAACACCTTCGACAGTGTCGACGAGCTGAAGAAGCTCCTGAACGACACCGGCATCAAGCGCTTCGGCTCGGGCTGGAGCTGGCTCGTCTACGACGGCACCGGTCTAGCCGTCTACTCGACACCGAACCAGGATTCGCCGATCTCGATCTCCGACACGCCGCTGCTCGGCATCGACGTCTGGGAGCACGCCTACTACCTGAAGTACCAGAACCGCAGGCCCGAGTACCTCGAAACCTGGTGGAACGTCGTCAACTGGGATGCCGTGCAGAAGAAGTTCGAGAGCGCGGACAAGTAGTCCGCGGTCTCCACCCAACTAGCGTTTGACGACCGGCTGCGTCCCGCTCCACGCGTCGATGTAGCCCCCCGGCATCTCGCTCGCCGGCATGTAGATCCTGATCGACCAGCGCCCGCGCGGGATCACCGAGCGGACGTACTTCATCCCCATGATCCGGCCCGACTGCTGCCCGAGCTGGAGGCGGCCGACGTTGATCCACGTCCGCGTGAGCGTGAAGCGCTGCAAGAAGACGAAGCGGCCCGCGAACGACTGGCCCGCGGTCACGTAGAAGTGGAAATAGCCCGACTTGGCGACGAACGGCAGCTTGATCGCCGGCTGGACCTGGACGATGACTGAACTCTCGGCTCCCTTCCACTGCGCCTGGTACGTCGTGTTGAGCTCAGGCGTGACGTTGAAGGTGAACGCACCGCCGCTTGTGGTCTGCAGCGTGGCCACGACCTGCTTGGTGGTCTGCCCGAAGGGCAGCGCCGCGATCGTGACCGTCTCGCCGGTCCGCTTGTTGTTCACGACGCCGGTGAGTGTCACCTGCGTACCAAACTTCACGACGGGTGCGGACACCGCGAGCGACACCACCGGCGCTGCGCCCCGAACCGTGATGGTGCCTTTCAAACTGGGATGCAGGCCATCGTGGTACCGGAATGTCCCCCCGTCCCGGAAGACATGGCTGTAGCTCTTGCCTTTCGCGAGGATCGGCGAAGCGAATGACCCTCCGTTCGCGACGACCTGGTGATCCTTCGTGTCCGTGTTCGTCCAGGTGACAGAGTCGTCCTGATTGATCGTCACGGTGGCCGGCACGAACCCCGTGCTCCTGATCTCAACTGTGCTCGTCGCCGTTGACGCGGGTGCTGCCAGCACCAGCGCGATCCCTGCCACGGCGATCGGTATGAACCTGCGCATCGTGGAACCCCCTGGTGTTTTCTGGCTTATTCCCTATAGACGTCCGATCGCCGTAAGGGGTTTTTAAGCGTTCCGTATGGGTCGTGGTTGTGGAGGAAGCCCTCCGCGTGCTGCAATCCAACAGACATGGAATTCCGTAGACATCCCAAGGAGATGGGAGTCAGTGTTGCCTTGCCCGCTGCCATGCCCCGTGACGGCAGCCGGGAAACGACCGGTGAGGACCCGCGGGACGAGCACGGGTTGACTGACGGCGACCTGATCAGCCGGGTGGCGCGGCACGACGCCAACGCCTTCGAGCTGTTGTATCGGCGCTACGCCCGGCCGGTCTTCGGCCTTGCCCTCCGGCGCCTCGGCGACCGGATGCGCGCCGAGGACGCGGTGCAGGAGACGTTCGCGGCGATCTGGCGTTCCGCGAAAACCTACCGGCCGGACCGCGGCGGGGGGGCGCCCTGGCTGTACGCCGTCGCGCGCAACGCGATCGTCGACCGAAGCCGGATCCGCAGCGAGCCGACGGCTGAGGCGCCGGACGCCCCGTCGCTCGAGCCCACCCCTGCCGAGCGTGCCGAGGCGTCCTACGTCTCGTGGCGCGTGCACCGGGCACTCGAAGGACTTTCCGCGAAGGAGCGCGACGTCATCGAGCTTGCCTACTACGGCGAGCTCTCACAAAGCGAGATCGCCGACTTTCTCGGCATCCCGCTCGGCACGGTCAAGACGCGCACACGCGCCGGCTTGAGCCGCCTCGCCGACCTGCTCGACGGAGAATTGCAATGACGCACCCGCCGGACTTCGACGATCTGGTCGGCAGAGACGTGCCGGACGAGGAGCGCGCGCGCCTGATGCGCGCGCACCGGTTGCTCGTCGAGGCCGGGGCTCCCCCCGAGCTCTCGCCCGAATTGGACTCGGTGCCCTGGCCGGAGGCGTCCCAGGTGCCGCTGCTCAAGCCCAAGCAAGGCCGTCCCCTGCTGCTCGCGGCTGCGATCGCCACGGCGATCGGGATCGGCTTCGTGCTCGGACAGGCCACGGGGCCGAGCACGGGCTCGATCTCGGCCGTGCGCGTCGTGAAGCTCGCAGGAACGAAGCTCGACAGCGACGCGCGCGCGAGCATCGAGCTCGGCAAGGCGGACGCCAGCGGCAACTGGCCGATGCTCCTCCGCGCTCGGGGCCTGCAAGAACTGCCCGAGGGCGGCTATTACGACCTCTACCTGACGAAGGACGGGAAGCCGGTCGTGCTCTGCGGCACCTTCAACGTGAAGGGCGACGAGATCATCGTGCGCTTCAGCGCGGCCTACGACCTCAAGCACCTCGACAAGGACGGCTGGGTGATCACACGCCAGCTGCCCGGGAACCACGAGCCGACCGAAGTCGTACTGAGGCCGACGCCGGTCTAGGGCGCGACGCGGTCCGCCGCGACGAAGGCGGCATGCGTGACCGGCATCTTGGCTGCAAAGAACTGCTCCACGGCGTCTGCGTAGCGGCGGATCTCGCGCTGGGCCGTCTCGGCCGCGCGGAGTGAGACGAAGTTCATGAGCGCCCGCGCGTTCACCGTCCAGAAAAACTCCGTGTACGCGCCAACAGGCATGACCGAACGAGCAAGCTCGCGTGCGACACCGGCCTCCACGAGTCGCTCGTAGGTCGCGAACGCATGCTCGTAGACCTCGCGGAACTCCTCTCGCGTCTGCTCGGCGAGCTCGTCGTCGACGGGCTCGAACGAGTAGGCGCCCGGCTTGCCGACCTGGCTGCGGACGTCCTCGGGCTCGGGCACGTAGAAGTCGTCGGTCGCTTTTGCGTAGCGCATGGAAAACTCGTTGAAAGAGCCGACGCGATGGCGGAACCACTCGCGCGCGACGAAGATCGGAGCCCGGACATGAAAGCGGAAGGAGTTATGTTCAAAGGGTGTGCCGTGCCGATCGCGCATCAGGAACCGAATCAGGCCCGCGTCAGACTCGTCCATCTCGTCTTTGCGCCGGGCGAAGCTGACGCGCGCTGCGTTCACGACCGAGAGGTCGGTCGCCATCGCGTCGTCCAGCCGGACGAAGCCATGATCGAGGACACGGATGGCGTCCTCGGCTATCACTCTGTCTGTCGTGGCCACCGCTGAATCGAGTTTAGCCGGGGTGCATGTCGGCACCTCTGGCTGGTCATATCCCTCGTGGAAGCCCGGGTTCTACCCAGCCGGGACCAATGCGAAGGAGTTCCTCCGCTTCTACGCGGAGCGCTTCGCCACCGTTGAGCTGAACACCACCGGCTACCGGCTTCCGGGCGAGGGGCAGTTCGCGCGCTGGGCCGAGCTAACGCCGCCGGGCTTCCGCTTCGCGCCGAAGCTCGCGGGCAACCGGCCCGGCATGCTCGCCGACTTCGGTCCGCGCGTCCGTGCGCTCGGCGACCGGCTCGGGCCGATCCGGGTCCAGCTGATCAGCGCCCGCGACGAGGGGATGATCGAGCTGATCCTCGGCTCGCTCGATGCGGAGCTCCAGCTCGCATTCGATCTCGCGCACCCCTCCTGGGACGGAATCGAGCCGCGCCTCGCGCAGGCCGGCGCCGCGCGGGTCAACGACCTCGACCACGACGCGCCGTTCCGCTACGTACGGTTTCGCAATCCGCCCTATGACGACGAGGCGTTGCGTGAGTGCGCCGACCGTCTACGCACCGTTGACGTGCCGCTCTATGCGTACTTCCGACACGAGGACGAGCCGACGGCCCCCGCGTACGCTTTACGCTTGCTGGAGCTGCTCGATCAGTGAACGTGGCACTTCTTGTCGACTCCGGCGATGGAGTCCTGCAACGCGTTCTGCTGGTGTTCGTACGCCACATCTGCGGAGCTATTGGGGTTGAAGTCGTGGAGGCAGAAGCAGAGCGCAGACGGCGACTACGAGAACCCTCACAGCTGTATTTTCGGCATTGAAACTAGAACCTTGTTAAGGAGCAGCCCCGAACGAGGGACTAGAAGCGGGCGGTGGCTCCTAGATGGCGCTCGTACGCCTTCGTTTCCAGGATCTCGGCGATCTGGGCGACCGTGAAGCGAAGCTCGTCGTCGGTGTTGTAGTAGTGCGGTCCGAGGCGCAGTCCCGCGTCGGGACGGAAGTCGCAAAGAATCTGACGCTCGCCGAGCTCCTTGTGCACCGCTTCGAACTCGGGTGTGCGCACCGTGACGGTGCCGCCGCGGCGCGTCGGGTCGCGCGGGCTGCCGACGTCGAAGCCGGCTTCATCGAGTAGGTCGATGAGCAGCTGCGTCTGGCGGACCGAGTTCTCGCGGATGCGGTCGACGCCGATCTCTTCGATCAGATCGTAGCCGGCGGTTGCGGCGTAGAGGGCGGGGATGTTGGGCGTGCCGGTGAGAAAACGCGTCGCGCCGTCTGCATAGTCGAGCTCGGGCTCGAAGCTGAACGGACGCGCATGCGCCTGCCAGCCCACGAAGGTGGGCTCCAGCACCTCGGCGAGATCCGGCCTGACGTAGAGCCAGCCGTTGCCCGGCCCGCCGCAAAGCCACTTGACGCTGCCGCCGACCGCGAAGTCGACGTTCAGCGCTGTGACGTCGAGCGGAACGATCCCGGCCGACTGGTACGCGTCGAGCACCACATGTGCGCCGACCTCGTGTGCGCGGCGGACGATCGCGGCGACGTCCTGGATCTCCGCGGTCTTGAAGAGAACGTGCGTGATCGGGACGAACAGCGTGCGTTCGTCGATCGCTTCGACGATCGCCCGGTCGTCGTCGACCACCACCACGTCGAGCTCCGGCTGAGCCTGGTACAGGTAGCGGACGCTCGGGAAGTTGCCGTCTTCGTAGACGACGCGGTTGCGGTGCGGATCGACCGGTCGGAAGCACGACACGATGATCGCCTCGGCGATCGCGACGTTTTGATGCATGACGGTCGACCCGGGCGGCGCCCCGATGATGCGGCCGACCTGGTCGCCGACGGTCAGCGGCATCTCCCACCAGCCCTCGCCCCAGGCGCGGATGCCGCGTTCCTTCCACATTCGAGCGAACTCGAGCACGCGTTCCTCGGCAGCGGCGGGCATCGCGCCGAGGGAGTGATTGATGAGGTAGGTCGTGTCGCGAAGGATCGGGAACCGGTCGCGGTACTCGGTCAACTCCATGCCGCGCAGCCTAGTCCGGAAGCGAGGCGTCTCGTAAGGCCACGGCTCGGTGTCGGACACAAAGCCGTGGACCTCGCCGCGATGTGACGGAACACGCTCCGACGCCCAGGTCGAGCCAGTTCCTCGACGTCCAACTAGGACACGGCCTGGTGTCGGACACTGTGACCGGTCCGGAACTGCCGTGTCAGCTGTGGCTGAGGTCGCGCTCGGCCGGGCCGACGTACCGTGCGGAAGGACGGAACAGGCGGCCCGTCTTCTTTTGCTCGAGAATGTGTGCTGACCAGCCCGCGACGCGCGAACACGCAAACATCGCCGGCGCGAGCGGCGGCGGGATCTCCGCGATGTCGAGGACTACGGCCGAGTAGTACTCGACGTTCGTGGCGAGGACACGGTCCGGCGAGCGCTTCTGCAACGCTGCGAGCGCCGCGCTCTCGAGTTGCTCTGCCACCTCGACGTACGGCGACCCGAGCTCCTGCGCCGTCCGCTTGAGGATGCGTGAGCGTGGGTCTTCCGCACGGTAGACGCGATGACCGAAGCCCATGATGCGCTTCCCCTGAGCGAGCGTCTCTTCCACCCATTGCGCTGCATCGCCCGTGCTCTTCACCTCGTCGAGCATCGGCTTCACGTAGGCCGGGGCGCCTCCGTGCAAGGGGCCCGAGAGTGCACCCACGGCTGAAGAGAGGGCAGCGCCGCAATCGGCGCCCGTCGACGCAACGACACGAGCGGTGAATGTCGAAGCGTTCAAGCCGTGCTCGGCCGTGCAGATCCAGTACGTGTCGATCGCCTGCACGTGACGAGGGTCGGCCTCACCGCGCCACCTGAGAAGGAATGTCTCGGCAGCGGTCTTGCCACGCGCAACGACTTGGTCGGGAACGACGTCGGTCTCTCCATCGGCGATGCGCGCAGAGCGCGCGACGATCGACATCATCTGCGCGGAAAGCCGGCCGAGGTCCTCGCGTGCTTGCTCGTCGGAGATCTCGTTCAGCTTCCCGAGCTTCCACTCGCCGGAGAGCCGAGCCGTCTCAGCTTGGAGGTCCGCGGGCGCATTGCCCGTGAGGCGCGCCGGCTCGTATGGTTCCGGATCGGGCATCTTCGACTTCAGGTCGTTGTCGACCAGGAGCCCCCACACGTTCTCGTAGGGAACCTGCCCGACGAGCGGCTCGACGTCGACGCCCCTGTAACGCAGCGACCCGCCCTCGCGGTCGGGCTCCATGATCTCCGTCTCGACGGCGACGACGCCTTCGAGCCCCGGTTTGAAGTTGTCGTTGCTGTTGTTGCTCATCTCGATTCCCCCAACTCGATGGCGCGCCCCACCGACCGCTCCCGCGCAGCCGCGAGCACCAGTGCGGCCGCCGCTGCGTCCTGGACGGCGACGCCGACTGACTTATACAGGGTGATCTGCTCCTGGGAGCTTCGTCCCGGCCGTGCGCCCGAAACCAGCTCTCCGAGCTCGACGACGTCGCCGTGATCACCCCGGAGGAACTCCGGCGCGCCGGCGGGAGGAGGAGCGAGCGTCGAGCTTCTGGACTCCACAGCGACCAGAGCGTCAGCGATCGTTGCCGCGTCCACCTCCCCGCGACCGGACGGGTTCGCCCCGACCGAGTTGACGTGGACACCCGGGGACAGCCACTCGCGCAGCACGATCGGCTCGGCGGCATGTGTCGTCGCAGCGACGACGTCGGCCCCGCGCAGCGCCTCCTCCCACGAGCCCACAGCCTGACCACCGATCTCCCCTGCGAGCTGCTCAGCATGCGCGCGATCACGGCTCGCAACACGAATCTCGCTGAACTCGCGCACGCGCCCGAGCGCTTCTGCGTGCGTGCGCGCCTGCACGCCCGAGCCGAGGATTGCGAGCACGCGCGCGTCCTCACGCGCGAGCAGGCGCGTCGCCAGCGCCGAGCCGGCGGCCGTGCGCGTCGCGGTGATGTACGTGCCGTCCATCAGGGCGACCGGCGTCCCGTTCTCTTCGTCAAACACGCAGATCAGGGCCTGATGCGTGTGGCGGTCGCGATTCCGAGGAAAAAGCGTGACGAGCTTGCAGGCGAGCCCGGCCGAGGGCAGGTACGCCGGCATGACGCCGAGGAGACCATCGTGCTGCGCGAAGGCGGCAATGCGCGGCGGCATCGATGCGTCGCCTGCGCTGAGGTCTTCGTGCGCGGCCGCCATTGCGTCGACGAGTGCGTCGAGGTCGAGCAGCTCCTTCACCTCGTCCTGCGAGAGAACGATCACGAAAGGCGCTTGAGGAGGCCAAGGGCCTGCTGGTTCCAGGGAACACGGTGCGTGACACCGGCGCCGCCCACGCGCCCGCGGTTCGCGAGGTACCAGTCGTAGGTCTCGATCAGCGCGTCGCGATTCGACAGTCGCGGCTGCCAGCCGAGAAGATTCTGCGCCTTCGAAACATCGACGAACGAGTCCTTGTGCGCTGTCTTGTAGTGCCACTCGGCGAGCGGCGAGACGCGCAACAGCTCCAGCCCGCGCAGCGCGAGCTCCGCCGGCTTGACGGGAACGGGTTGCAGCCGTGACGACGAGCCCGCGTGGTCGATCAGCGCCTGCAGTTCGGAGCGCACCGTGCCGAACTCCGTGGCGCCGATGTTGAACGTCTCCTGCGCGGCCGCCGGCTCCTTTCCGGTACGCACGATCGCGTCGACGAGATCCTCGACTGCGAGGAGCTGGTAGCGGTTGTGGCCCTGGCCGAGCGTGTAGATCCTGCGGCCCTCCCGGATCCAGTCGAAGAGGATCTCGAACACGCCAAGTCGTTCCGCACCGATGAATGTCTTGGGGCGCACGATCGTCGTCTCGACCGCAGCCACGCGGCACAGCCCTTCCGCATCGATCTTCGACTCGCCGTAGGAGCCCACGCCGACGAGGGGATCGTTCTCCTCGATCGGATGCTTCTCCGGCACGCCGTAGACCGCCGTCGACGAGATGAAGACGACCCGCCGGACACCGGCGCCGTCCGCCGCGCGCAGCACGTTCTCAGTTCCGCCGACGTTGACCGAGCGGATCGACCCGCGGGACGCCTGAATCGGAAGGGCCGCCGCCGCGTGCACAACCACGTCGGCGCCTGCCACGAGCCTGCCGACGCTGTCGAGATCGCGGACGTCGCCGCGCAACTCTTCGACGGAACGCTCGAGCTCGGCGTCGTCCAGCGGAACTACGTCGAGAGTTCGTACGTCATGCCCGTCGGCGAGCAGCCGTCGAGCAAGGTGCAGACCGAGGAAGCCCGCGCCGCCAGATATAGACCAGAGCATCTACCTAGGAACGCTACTCGCCGCAGGCGGCGTGGGCGCTGCCTGAACCGGCGGCTTCGCATCCACGAGCACCGCGGCGGCCAACAGCACCGCCATGCCGACCATGCTCTCGCCCAGAAGACTGCCGCGCAGCCGCGGTAGGGCACTGTCGCCATTACGTGCAACCGCCGGCACGGCGACGAGCTTGTGCAACCCACCCCACGCAAGGGCGAGCGAGACGAGCCCGATCTTGACGAGCAGGACCCGGCCGTATCCCGTCGTCCAGAGGTCGTTCAGCTGCGGGAACCGCAGGATGCTGAGGTAGATCCCCGCGAGGAGCAGGACGCCGACGCACACGGTCGCAACGCGCGAGAACCCGAGGAACGCCGCGCGTCGCGCGTCCGGCATCAGCGGCCACACGACGACGACGAGCTGGACGAGGCCTCCGATCCAGAGACAAGCCGCAGAGAGATGCGCCCAATCGGCGAGCGCCGACTTCCACGACGAACCAGTGTCGGCGGCGGAGTGGCCCGACAGCGAGAGCCCGGATGCAAACGCGAGCCCGACCAGGAACGCGGGCCACAACAGGACCGCGCGGTCCGTCAGCCACGCAAGGAACAGGAGAGCGGTCACGACCGCGAAGCCGAGCGTCATCGCGATGAACGCCGTGCCGAACCTCGACCGCGCAATGGGCGAGAGGTCGGCGTACAGCAGGCGGCCGAAGGGAAGCTGCAACGCGTCCTCGGCTCGGAGGATGAAAGCCGCGATTCCGACATTGAGCGTCACCAGCGCGCCGATCCCCGTGACGGCATAGAACCGCTGTTCCGCGCGAGCGGGCAACCGTTCACGCAGCACCAGGAGCCGGAAGCCCAGCCCGCCGATGAGCAGCGCCAGCGCGAGGAAGTACAGCCAGCGTACGACGTGTTCGCTCCTCGTCGGCCCCGATGCGCCGAACGCCTCCGTCGCCGCCGGCGCCTGCGCGCGAACGCCGAACGTGAACACGCCAGACACGACGTGCCCGTCGCTGGACATCGCGTGCCAGCGCACGGTGTACGCACCTTTCGCAAGGCGTGGCAGCCACGCCGTCAGGTAGCGCCCCTTGATCACGACTTTTTTCAGGCCCACGCTGCCGCTGGACGAGTAGAGGTGCACAGAGCCGGGCAGAACCTGCACGTACTGGTCGAAACGAAGCGCGACCTTCTGAGGCGGCGATGGAAGCCGCTCGCGAAATCCCGGCGTCGTCTGCTCGAGCGTCGCGTGCGCGAACGCCTGCGCCGGGAACACGAGTGCCAACGCCGCCGCCGCAAGGAGGAACCGCTTCATCGGCGTGGTGTCCCTGCAAGCTCCGAGATGTGCCCGAAGATCGGAGCGACATCGCGGTCGCAGTAGAGCATGACGGAGATGACCACGAACGTCAGCGCGAAGCCGGTCGCCACGGCCTGCGAACGCGGGCGCACGCAACGAGCGAGCGGGAGAATCGCACCGATGAGGAGCGTCCAGCCGAGCAGGTGATGCAGAAACGCGGACCGCTGGAAGAGCCACGCATTTTGCTCGTGGACGAGGAACGCGGCGCCGGAGACAACGAACGCCGCCGTCATCCCGAGGCGCCACCAGCTGCTCCGCAGCTTGCCGCGAACGAGCGCGAGCTCCGTCGCGCCGCCGAGCATCAACACCTGCGCCCAGGCACCGTGCGCGAGCATGTGGATCGCCGAGTTCGTATAGAAGGTCATCACCGGCCACAAGAGGACGCCGAGAGCGAACGCGATCCCGGGCCACAGGTATGCGCGCCACGCCCGGCGCCGCCACACCTCGGTTCCTACGACGGCCTCGCCGAGCAGGCACAGGCCGAGCAAGAGGAATCCCGTCGCAAACAACCAGTGAACGTGCTCACTGGGCGGTTGCATGTTCCTCCTCTTCCAGGTCCTCCAGGAGTCCTGGCACGACGACGAAGTGGAAGAAGAGCCCCACGGCGATCACGAGCAGTGGTGGTTCGACCAGGAGCCACCAGAAGCCTTGCCCTCGGGGATGCAGCAGCGTGATCCGGTCTGGCTGGACAAGGGCCCAGAGGACGCCGGCGAGCGCACTCGCGGGCCCGAGCACGGAAATGATCCGCGCCCGCGGGGTCGCTCGTTGTAACGGTGCTTCGAGTTCGGTGACGAGTTCTGCGTTCACGACGTCCTCCTCCCATGGTCAAGGTCAACAACCTGACCCGCAGACGCCTAAGGGCGAACGCGGGCCTATACAGGCGCGGGAGGAGGCCTGACTTCGAAAGCGAGCCCGAAGAGGCTGCGCGGAGTGACGAGCTCGCCGACGGTCGGGCGGGGCGCTGGCAAGCTTGCGCCCAGAAGACGTGATGCACGCGCCGCCGTGTCGCGCGCATAGCTCTCGTAATCGGAGAGCCAGTTCTCGACCGCGCGATAGACAAGGGCGACGACGACGGAGAGAACCGCGAAGACCGGCAGCGCGGCCGTGTGCAGCCAGGGCGCCAGCAGCGGCCAGCGGCCGGCAGAGATTCCCTCCGCGTCGACCTGCACCAGGTAGATGAGTGAGGTAACGAGGAACGAGCCGAGCCAGAGCCGCGCCGAGAGCTCGATCCGGAAGCGTGGCGCGGACCGCGCGACGGGCGACCCGTGCGCGGCAAGCAGCCTGCGTGCGGCGCGAGCCACCGTACGGGCTTTCACGAAGCGCCACGCGACGCGCGCCAACATCAAAGCAACGGCGACCTTCACGACCGCGAGCAAGATGGGGTAGTACTCGGCGCCGGAATACGGCGTCTCGACATGGCGCCCGAAGTCGAGCCGGCTCGCGAGGCTACGGCCGGTGAGCTCGGCTACGAGCGCAAGCAGGAGGAGCGCGAGCCGCGCAAGACCACGCTGGTGACGCCGCGCCCGCTCCATCTCACAGACAGTTTGCGCCTCCCACCGCACCTGCGCAACTGGGCCGGGAACCCCTCAGTTATGCGACTACGGTCAGCATCCATTCGTTGCTGCAGCGATCCTCGAAGGCGACGAGGAAGATCCGCTGGTACTCCCCGAGGCAGAGAGAGCCGTCGCTGAAGGGAATCTGCTCCGTCCGAGGCCCGAGCAGCATCGAGATGAGCCGCGTGCGCTCCTCGGCCTCGAGGGGGATGAGTCGCTCGAGCAGGCATTCGAGATCGGTGAAGAAGCCGCTTTCGCGCTCCTGCACCCTGATCAACGACGGGTCCCCGTTCGGCGAGACGAACGCGATGCCGCTGCCTCCGGTGGAGGCGACCTCGCGCCGGACATCGTTCGTGATGTCGAGGACGGTCAGATTCGGCAGCGCAGCCGCGATCGAGACGGGAATCTCGACGGAGGTCATGCGGACGCCACCTCTCGCGGCAGGCGGAAGTGCACGTGCTCGCGCGCGACTGTCACTTCGACAACCTCGCCGTAACCCAGCGTTGAGAGTCGCTCGATGGTCGCATCGACAAGTTCCCCCGGAGTGGACGCGCCGGCCGTAAGGCCGATCACCTCGTGCCGGGAGACCACGTCGTCATCGAGCTCGCTCTCGCCGTCGATCAGCTCCGCTTCGGCACCCGCAATGCGAGCGACCTCGACAAGCCGTTGCGCATTCGAGCTCGTCTGCGAGCCGATCACGAGGATGAGAGTCGCCTCCTCGGCGAGCCGCTTGACCGCATCCTGGCGGTTCTGAGTGGCGTAACAGATGTCATCCGCGCCCGGACGCGTGAGCGTACCGAAGCGCTCTTCGAGTGCGTCCACCGTTGCGCGCACGTCGTCGAGCGACAGCGTCGTCTGGCTGATCACGGCCACCGGCCTCCCGTCGGACTCGAGCCGGGCAGCCGCCTCCGGCGACTCGACGACCACGGTCGAGTCTGGGCGCTCACCTTGCGTGCCGATCACCTCGACGTGGTCGGCATGCCCCACGAGCGCGACGAGATGCCCTGTGTCCGCATAGCGGCGCGCTTCCGCATGGACCTTCGAGACGAGAGGACAGACGGCGTCCACGACACGCAGACCGCGCTTCTCGCAGTTCTCCCGCACCGCAGGTGCGACGCCGTGCGCGGACAGCACGCAGATCTGACCTGCGGGAATCTCGGCCTCGTCGTCGACGAACACCGCCCCGAGCCGCTCGAGTCGGCGCACGACATGGTCGTTGTGCACGATCTGGTGCCGGACGTAGATCGGCGGGCCGTGCTCGGCGAGCAAGCGCTCGACAATCTCGATCGCGCGGTCGACACCCGCGCAAAAGGAACGCGGGGCTGCGAGTAGGACACGTTTGCTCACGAATTTGTCTCCACTGCGCGGGTGAGGGAAGGCGCTGAAGGGGAAACCATGAGGTTTCCCCTTTCTTGCTCCTCAGCCCACGCGGCGATCTCAGCGGCGCGGGGGTTGAGGCGAGCCCTAAAGAAGGGAGGGAGCCGAAGGCGAGCGACGCCTGCGCAAAAGGAACGCGGGGCTGCGAGTAGGACGCGCTTGCTCACGCGATCCCCTCCAGGCCCTTGAGCGCGCGCCTGGCGCCGGCCGCTGCGCGCAGCGTCACCAGCGGCTGCCGCGCGAAGCCGCGCAGGAATCCCAGATAGTCGACCTCACCGTCCGCGGTTGCACCCTCGGCAACTCCGCCGAGCCGATGCGTCGGCGTGTCGCCGATCGCGCGCAGGCAGCCGACGAGACGGCCACTTCGCGCGAGTGCGCCAGATTCCATGTCCACCGCGTCAGCCCCGGTCTGCGCATGCAGCCGTGCACGCTCCGCGGGATCGTCGACGATCCGGCTGGCGCCGAGGATCGTCCCCGTCCGTGCCGGTGAAGCTCCGAGCGGACCGCCCTCCCAGAGGACAGTCCCCGACTCGTCGACGACGCGCGTCGCGTCGATGACAGTGCCGACCGGCCATTCCCCGGAGAGCGCCCCCGCGATCCCGAACGACACCAGCCGTCCCTCGGGCACGCCCTTCGAGGCCCCTAGCCCTACCACCGCCGTCCGTCCGAGCCGCCGCGCGATGCGCTCCTCGACGGTCATGGCGCAGGCGAACGTCAGCCCGTCAGCGTCCAAGCCATGCTCCTTGCGCTCTCCTTGAGCGAGCCGGCGGCCTCGTACGCGGCCGAGGGCTCGAAACCGGAATGGATCGCACAGTGCTCGCAGCGAGGATCGTTCCCAGGCCCGTAGTCCTCCCACTCCATGCCGTCGAGGAGCGCGTCGTAGGTCGGGAAGATCCCGTCGGTGAGCAGGTAGCACGGCCCTTTCCAGCCATATGGGTTCCGCGTGATCGAGCCCCACGGCGCGCACTTGAGCTTCCGCTCGCCGGTGAGAAA
>JALYST010000108.1 GCA_030854665.1 Actinomycetota bacterium | reverse complement strand
CGTAAGGGCTCGTGACCAAACCGTCGGAGTTTCCGCCTTCGTTTCGGGCGGCGGACTACGTCGCCGCGCCGAGCGATTCTGTGGAGGAGCGGATCGAGGTGGGTGTCTCGGTCGTCGGCGCCGGCCCGGCTGGGCTCGCGTGTGCGATTCGTCTCGGTCAGCTGCTCGAGGAAGCGCCCGAGATTCGCGAGCGGCTGGGCGAGGTTCCGGTTGCGGTGCTGGAGAAGGGCAAGCAGGCCGGCTCGCATCTCCTCTCCGGCGCCGTCGTCAACCCGCGTGCGTTGCGCCGTCTCTTCAAGGTACGCAAACGCATCGACGAGATGCCGTTCTACGGGCCCGTCGAGCACGAGTCCGTCTATTTCCTGACGAAGAACAACGCGCTGCGCATTCCGGCGCCGCCGACGATGAAGAATGAGGGCAACTACGTCGCGTCGCTGTCGCAACTCGGCCGGTGGCTCGCCGAGCATGCGGAGGAAGCAGGCGCGATCCTCCTGCCGGAGACGGCGGGGGAAAAGCTCCTCGTCTCGGACGGCAGGGCACGCGGCGTCAGAACCGGCGACAAGGGCCGCGGGCGCGATGGTCAGCCGCTCGGCAACTTCGAGCCGGGCGCGGATCTGGTCGCGAAGGTCACGGTCCTCGCCGAAGGGACGCAGGGGCACCTGACGGGCGTCGCGCTCGACCGCTTCGGTCTCGCCGGTGAGAACCCGCAGGTCTGGGCGCTCGGCGTCAAGGAGGTCTGGAAGATCAACCGTCCGCTCGATCGCGTGATCCACACGATGGGCTGGCCTTTACGCGCTGGAGCGAAGTTCAGGGAGTTCGGCGGCTCGTTCATCTACCCGATGGGTGAGGACATGCTCACGCTCGGGATGGTCGTAGGCCTCGACTACCGCGATGTCGAGCTTTCGGTCCACGACGTGCTGCAAGAGTTGAAGACCCATCCGCTCGTCCGCAAGCTGCTCGAGGGCGGGGAGCGTGTCGAGTGGGGCGCCAAGACGATTCCCGAAGGCGGGTTCCTCGCGCTGCCGAAGCAGCTGCACGCGCCAGGGTTGCTGATCTGCGGTGACGGTGCGGGTCTGGTGAACGTCCCGGCTCTGAAGGGGATCCACTACGCGATCGAGTCCGGCGCGCTTGCGGCCGAAGCTGCGTTCGCTTCGTTGCAGCGCGGCCAGACGCCGGGCACGCCCGGGGCGCTCGCGGTGTACGACGACGCCTTGAAGCGGAGCTACGTCTGGAAGGACATGTACGAAGTCCGCAACATGCGCCCGGCGTTCGGCCGCGGGTTCCTTGTCGGCAGCGCGCTTGCCGGGGCGATGACCGCCACGAAAGGCCACTTCCCGCCGCGGGACCTGCAGCTCGAACCGGATGCGGACGTCGACCTGCTCCGAACCGACCGCGCGAAGAGCTACCCCGCACCGGACGGCAAGCTCACGTTCGACAAGCTCTCGTCCGTCTTCGCCTCGGGAAACAAGACGCGCGACGACCAGCCGAACCACATCGTCATTCAGCGTGATGTTCCGCAGGATGTCGCGGCGTTGTGGGAGCGAATGTGCCCGGCGCAGGTCTACGAGGTGACAGAAAGCGGCGTCGATGTCACGCCGTCGAACTGCGTTCAGTGCGGCGCCATCACCGCGAAAGGCGGCCGCCTGACCCCGCCGGAAGGCGGCAGCGGTCCCGAGTACAGACTCACCTAGGCGAGTCGGGGCAATAAAACCGTCTGGTCCGTTTGGTGAGTAGGAGTTACATGCGAATACGACTGACACTTTTGCTGGCTGCCGCAGCGCCTTTTGTGCTTGCGGGCTGCGGCAAGGGCAAGTACTAGCCAGATAGATTCCGGCCAGCGGCGATGGGGCCCGCCTTCAACCGCCAGCAACGGCTGATGGCTCCTGCGAACGAAAGGAGCCAGCGGTCATGGCAACCATTGCCGCAGTCGCGGCGGGCGGTTCACTCGGAACGCTCGCACGCTACGGATTGGACGTCGCCGTCGGACGGCGATCGTCCTCATTGTTTCCCTGGAGCACGTTCACCATCAACCTGTCCGGCTGCTTTCTCGTCGGCTTGCTGATTGCCGCTCTCGTCGACCGGCACCACGCACCTCACTGGCTGCGGATCGGCCTCGTGGTGGGGTTCTGCGGCGCGTACACAACGTTTTCGACCTTTGCGCAGGAGACGTATGGCCTCGTCGAAGAGAAAGCTGTCGGCTTTGCCCTACTCAACGCGACCGCGAGCGTCAGCCTCGGCATGCTGGCAGTCGTAGTGGGCGAACGCGTCGGCCGGCTGATGTAGCGCTGTCGAAGTACGATCTCTCGATGGCTACGACGGGCTCGCTGATCTCGCTCGACGACGTCTACCGTGCGCGCGAGCGGATCGGCGACCGGCTGCACCGGACACCGCTGCTCCGGTCGGCCACGCTCTCCGACCAGGTCGGGGCCGATATCCGGTTCAAGGCCGAGCTGTTCCAGCGGACGGGCGCGTTCAAGCCGCGCGGCGTGCTCAACAAGCTCGCGACGCTCACCGACGACGAGAAGAAGCGCGGCGTCATCTCGATCTCTGCAGGGAACCACGCGCAGGCGCTCGCATATGCGTCAGCGGTAGAGGACATCGACGCACTCGTGGTGATGTGGCAAACGGCAAGCCCGATGAAGATCGCGGCGGCACGCGGCTACGGCGCGACGATCGACACCGAGGCAGCAGACATCCCGGCGGCCTTCGAGCGGCTCGACGAGCTGATCGAGTCGACCGGCCGCACCCTGGTCCACCCGTATGACGATCCCTATGTGATGGCGGGCCAGGGAACCGTCGGCCTCGAGATGATCGAGGACGCCCCCGAGGCCGACATCGTTCTCGTCCAGGTGGGTGGCGGCGGCTTGATCTCTGGGATCGCCACCGCCGTCAAGGCGCTCAGGCCGGACGCCCGGGTGATCGCCGTCGAGCCGGAGCGTTCGCCCGCGCTGCACGAGAGCCTGAAGGC
>JALYST010000087.1 GCA_030854665.1 Actinomycetota bacterium | reverse complement strand
CCGGACAACGCGGCGATTCTCCTGAGTCAGCCGGACGTCGACGGGGCGCTCGTCGGTGGAGCGTCGCTCGAACTCGAATCCTTCATCGCGATTTGCCGAGCGGGCGCGAACATCCCCTCGTAGCGCTCGTCATCCTCGACGGCTGGGGCTGTGCGCCCGCCGGTCCGGGCAATGCGGTCGAGCTCGCCGAGACACCGAACTTCGACCGGCTCTGGCAGAGGTTCCCGCACACGACGCTCGACGCGTCGGGCGAGGCGGTCGGCCTTCCGCCCGGCCAGATGGGCAACAGCGAGGTCGGACACCTGACGATCGGCTCCGGGCGCATCCTGTTCCAGGACCTCATGCGCGTCAACAAGTCGATTGAAGACGGGTCCGTCTTCGAGAACCCGGCGCTGGTGAGCGCATTCGAGAGAGGAGAGCATGTCCACCTGCTGGGCCTCGTCTCGTACGGCGGCGTCCACTCGCACATCGACCATCTCCGCGCACTGTTGCGCTTCGCCCCTGAGAAGACTTGGGTACACGCCTTCACTGACGGTCGAGACGTTTCACCGCAAGCGGCGATCCACGATCTCGCCGAGCTTCCTACGGACCGCATCGCGACCGTCGCGGGCCGGTACTACGCGATGGACCGAGACCAGCATTGGGAACGCACGCAGCGCGTCTTCGACGCAATCGTCGAAGGGAAGGGAGAGCAAGCAACCGATCCGATCGAAGCAGTTCGCCGTAGCTACGAACAAGGCATCACGGATGAGTTCATCGAGCCGACCCCAGTTAGTGGCCGTCCGAGGCTTCAGCCGAGGACGGACACAGCCATCTTCTTCAACTTCCGCCCAGACAGAGCACGCCAATTGACGATGCAGCTTCTCGAGGCTGGTGCCGATATCACCACCATGACGAGCTACCGGGCGGATCTCGAACTGCCGGTCGCCTTCCCTGAGCAGGAGGTGCGCGAGACGCTGGCCGAGGTTCTCGCCGAGCACAGAGTGCGCCAGCTGCATGCCGGCGAGACGGAGAAGTACGCCCACGTCACCTATTTCTTCAACGGCGGCCGCGAGGCAGAGTGGGCTGGGGAGACCAGAATTCTGGTGCCCTCCCCGCGCGAAGTTTCGAGCTACGACCAGAAGCCGGAGATGTCAGCCCGCGAGCTCACCGACAGGTTCGTCCACGAGCTCGACGCCGACGGCTACAGGTTCGCCGTCATCAATCTTGCGAATCCCGACATGGTCGGGCATACCGGGTCGATTCCGGCCGCGGTGACAGCAGTGGAGACAGCCGACGAATGCCTCGGTCGAATCGTCGAAGCGGTCGGCCGGAAGGGCGGTGTCTCGCTGATCACCGCCGACCACGGAAACGCGGAACAGATGCTCGAGGCAGATGGTGCAAGCCCGCATACCGCGCACACAACAAACCCCGTTCCATTGATCGTGACCGACCCCGAAGTGACGCTCAGAGACACCGGCCAACTCGCTGATTTAGTGCCCACTGTGCTGGGGTTTTTGGGGTTCACGCAACCCTTACAGATGACCGGTAAACGCCTAACTTCCCCGGACTAATCCGGGCTATACTCCGGAACCTTTTGTCACTTCAGCAACCTGATTTTGGCGTCCTGCGGAAGGCACAGAAAGGCGACGAGCGAGCTTTCTCGCTCATCGTCCGTGCCTATCAGGTGCCTGTCTTCAACTATGTCCTTCGGCTTGTCGGCGATCGGTCGCTGGCAGAGGACCTGACTCAGGAAGTTTTTCTGCGGGTCTTTCAAGGCCTGCCGCGTTTCTCGCTTCGCTCGAAATTCACCACGTGGCTCTTCCAGGTGACGAAGAACCGCGTGCTCGACGAGCTGCGTGCGAACGAGCGGCGCCCCAGGGCGGTCGTTGCGCTGGAGGACGTTCCTTCGCTCGAGGTCGTCGACCCGCCGATGGAGCGGCTCGAGGCGATCGACGCCGTGTGGCGTGCCGTCGAGGGACTGAACGTCGATCTGAAGATGGCTTTGCTCCTCCGTGACGTCGTGGGCCTTTCCTACACCGAGATCGCGGACTCGCTCGAGATCACGCTCGCCACGGTCAAGTGGCGGATCTACAAGGCACGCGAGGACGTCCAGCTCTCGATGGCCCGCGAGGGCATCACCTTCGGCGACGAAAAACAGCCCGTCGCCGAGCGCGCAGCTTCTTAGCTAACGCGAGTGGGCGCGTAACCACGCGCTGAGGCTCCGTGCCTCGACCGCGGGAGTCCCTCCGTGCACCGGCGCCTGGATCCGGACGGGCTGCGTTTTCGCCGAGGAGCCGTCGCCGCGGCCGAAGCCGAAGAGTCCCAGGATCACGGCGACGATCGCAACGGCTGCCGCGCCTACGATCCAGAACCACGCACTGCGACCGGGGACGCTCTGGTACGTCCGCGCCTGCACCGGCTCGGTCACCGCTGTGGCGAGCAACGGCTCGATCGGCCGCTCAGACGCAGCGACGAGCTCGTGCGCGAAATCCGTTGCGCAGGGTGGCCTGAACCGAGGCTCGCGTGCAAGTGCGTGCATGACTGCCGCTTCGACGGGCTCGGGTACCGAGGGCTCGAGATCGCGGACGGGTGTAATCACGCCGCTCGTCTGCAGTGCGGCCAGCTCTGCCAGTGATTCGAACTCGTAGGGCGCGCGTCCCGTCAGAAGCTCATAGACGACGGCGCCCAGTGAGTAGATGTCCGTCGCGGTGGTCACTTCCTCGCCGGCGGCCTGCTCGGGCGACAGGTAGGCCGCGGTGCCGAGCACCGTTCCATGCTGTGTGAGGCGTGTCAGCTCGGTGGCCCGCGCGATTCCGAAGTCGGCGATCTTCAGCACGTCGTCTTCACGGACCAGCAGATTCGCCGGCTTCACGTCCCGATGGACGAGGCCGGCATCGTGCGCGTGCTGCAACCCGGCGCATGCCTGCAGCGCGAGCGGCACGGCGCTCGCGTGCGACAGCTTTCCACGGTGCGCGACCGTGTCGCCCGGCACGTACTCCATGACGATGTACGGACTGCCTTCCGCCTCACCCGCGTCGTAGACCTGGACGACGTTCGGATGAGAGAGCCGGCCCGCGAGCCTCGACTCCTGCAAGAACCGCGCTCGGAAGTTGTCGTCGCCCGCTAGATGGCCTGCGAGCACCTTGACCGCGACCCGACGGTGCAGCTCTTCGTCATACGCGAGATAGACGACCGCCATACCGCCCTGGCCTAACGCCCGTTCGATGCGATAGCGGCCTGCCGCGAGTGTCCCGGTCAATCGTCCCCCTCGTCCTTCTTCTTGTGCTTGCCCTTGTGCTTGCCGTTGTCGTGCGGCTTGGCGACGGGGACGCACCGGATTCGGGAGACGAGATCTCCGACGGTCGAGGCGAGCTGCTCCTGGAACGCCTTCGGGACACGGCCGACATTGATCGCTGCGACGGTTTCCTGCTGCAGCTGCCGCGCGAGGCTCAGCGCCCGGCAGTGATTGCCGCCGTCCAGCGCCTGAGCGACCTCGTCGCTCCGGGACGCCAGCTCGGACACGACCGCTGCAGGGAGCTTCGGCTGCGGGGCGACTCGATGCTCCGAGCCGCTCCCGCAACCGGCGAGGTAGAGCGCAGCCGCGAGGGCCGCGCCCAGCTCAGGACGTCTCGTTCGGGTCTTCCTCCGCTGCAAGCTTGAGGGAACCTTGCCGGACCTGCTCGAAGTGGCGCTGCTGGATCGGGATTCCCCACTCGACGAGCTCCTGCACGCCCGAGTTGCGTGCCCGCTCGTTGAGGGTCTTGAGGATCTCCCAATGGCCGACCTCGCCGGCTTCGGCCATCGTCAGGAACTCGAAGCCGTCGAGTGCATCTGCGTCGCGGTCGAGGTAGTCCTGCATCATCTCGGTCGCCTTTTGCTTGACCTCGCGCGCCTCGTCGAGGATCGCGGTCTTCTTGCCCTCGAAGTCCCCGGCGACCTTGGTGGCTCGCTCCTCGGCCTGCTTGGCCTCGTCGTGCATCTTGTCCAGAGCCTTGACCAGGTCGTCGTCGATGTCGTCGAGCTTCTTGACCTTCTCCGTGGCGCCCTGCGCCGCCATCGCCAGGCCCAGCACTTCGCCGAGCTTGGTCTCCAGATTCGTCAACTCTGCCATCCCATACTCCTTTCTTCGATTACTCGCCGCGCTCGAGCCGAGCCGCGAGCCCTTGGGGAAGACCCCGCTCGCGCATCTCGGCTTGGGTGCGCTCAATCGAATATGGGACCCGGCGGAACTCAGCAAACCTTTTCTCGAGATCGAGCAACATCCACGCGGCGCGTGGATCGCCGTCACGCGGCTGTCCGACGGAGCCCGGGTTGAGGAGTCTCCGGCCCTCGAGCGTGACCTTCGAGCCGCCCCGCGCAGGCCCGCCGCCGACCCGACCGTCGTCCGCTGTGATCGCGAGGGCGACGTGGCTGTGCCCGACGAGGACGAGCGCCGCAGACGAGAGCTCGAGGGTCGCCGTCGCCGCTTCTTCGGTCAGCACGTACTCCCACACGGGGTCGCGGGCGCTGGCATGGAAGAGGTCGACACCCTCGACCTCGCCGAAGGGCTTGAGGGGCGCGAGGAACGAGCGCGACTCGGGCGTCAGGACTTCTGCCGTCCAGGTCGCTGCGGCCGCGGCCTCCTCGTTGAACTCGCCGACCGACAACTCCCCAAGGACGACCAGGTCGTGGTTCCCGACGAGACAGTGGCCCGCACGATCCTTCACGACATCGCAACACTCATTCGGACGGGGTCCGTAGCCGACCGTGTCGCCGAGGCACCAGACCGCGTCGACGCGCGCAGCGTCGATCTCCTTCAGCACCGCCTCGAGCGCGTGATAGTTAGCGTGGACGTCCGATATGACCGCGACCCGCATCAGCAGAGTCGCGACCTTAGCCGTCGCGGCACTCGTCTGGGCACTCGCTGCCGCCGCCCTGTGGCGGACGAAGGTGCCGGCCGACCTCGCCCTGCCGCGGCTCGACCCGGAGAAGGTGTTCGGCGCGGACGCCGTGCGGGCGGGAGTGCGCTATGAGCGCTTCCTCGACTACGAATGGCTACTCGGAACGATCGTCAGCGTGGTCGCGCTAGTCGTGATGGTTCGGCGCGGCCCACGGCTCGCCCGCTCGCTCGGGCTCGGCCGAGTAAATGCAGGGCTGATCATGGGCGTGGTGGTCACGACTGTCCTGTGGGCCGCGTCCCTGCCGTTCGATCTCGCGGCCGCCTGGTGGGCGCGGCGCCACGGCATCTCGACCGAGGATTGGGGGACGATCATCATCACGCCCTGGGGAGGGCTCCTCGGGACGACATTCGGCACCGTCATCGCCCTTGCGATCCTCCTCTTGCTCGCGAAGCGATTCGTACGGAACTGGTGGATCGGCGCGGCAGCCGTCCTGCTCGTGCTCGGCGTCGTCGTGCAGTTCGTGCTCCCCTACGTAAGCCGGTACGGGACTCATCCGATCAAAGCGCCGAAGCTCGCCGCTGCCGTGAAGCAGCTCGAAGCCAGAGAGCACGCGGGCCACCCGACCGTCCGCGTCGAACCGGTGCGCGGCCAGACGACTGCGGCGAATGCGTACGCGATCGGGATCGGCCCAAGTAGCAGCGTGTTCATTTGGGACACGATGCTGGACGGCCGCTTCACGCCGAGAGAGGTGCGTTTCGTCATCGGCCACGAGCTCGCGCATCTCGCACGCCTGCACCTCTGGAAGGGGATTGCCTGGGGCGTGCTGATCGGCCTCCCTCTACTTGCCGCCGTCGCCCTGGTTACCGGACGCCGCGGCGGTCTTCGCAACCCGGGCAACGTGCCCCTTGCTCTGCTCACGCTCACCGTCCTGCAACTTGCGCTGACGCCGTTCACGAACGCGGTCTCGCGCCGCTACGAAGCGGAGGCGGACTGGGTGGGTCTACAGGTAACGCAGGATCCAGAGGCGGCCAAGGGACTCTTCAAGGGATTCGTGAAAGCCGATCTCCAGAATCCCGATCCGCCCAGCTGGGTGCACGTCTTCCTCGACACCCATCCGCCACTGCTGACGCGGGTCGAGCAGGCCGAGGCCTTCAAAAGTCAGGCGCGCTAGCTAGCGTCTGATCTCGGCGGCGCTTCGGGGAGGTTGCGGATCCCTTCCTGCGTCGACCACTTCGAGAACGAGTCCTGCATCGCCGCCAGCAGCTCCTGGAAGAACTGCGATGACATGTTCACGCGCGAGACCACGACTCCGGGCACGTCGCCTTCCTCGATCTCGTGGTCGATGCGCGCAAACGTGAGCGTGAACTCGTACGGCGAGAAGGTGACGTTGGCGAAGTTCGCGTAAACCCCGGCCATCTGCTCCGGATCCAGGTGGATGTTGAGCTGGCGCTCCTGGGCCTCGTCGTCCACGGCCCAACGATACTACGGGCGTGGAGCACGCCTTCAGCTTCCGCCGGTTTGCATACGCTCTCGCGGCGATGGGGCTTGTCCTGGCGGCCGGGACGGTCGGGTTCCGGTGGGCCATCAGCGAGACGTGGATGCAGTCGTTCTACCGGGCGGTCGTCTCGAGCACGTTGACCGGCCTCGACACGGTTCCGAGGAACGACTCAGCGCGGCTCGTGACGATCTTTCTCGTCCTCGCGGGCATCAGTATCTTTGCGTACATCGGCTCGCTCGTCGTCGAGGCGATTGCGCGCGGGGTGATCGGCGGGCTATGGGCGGAGCGAAGGAGGCGGAGAGCGATCGAGGCGTTACGCGAGCACTACATCATCTGCGGCTTCGGCCGGGTGGGTCAGCGCGTTGCCGAGCAGTTTCGCCATGAGGGGGCGCAGTTCGTCGTTGTCGACTACAGCCCTGAGGCCAAGGCCGCCGCCGAGGAAGAGGAGGTTCTCTTCATCGAGGGCAACGGCACGGACGACGACGACCTCCGCAGCGCCGGCCTCGAACGAGCCCGCGGCCTGGTCGCCGCCTCGGACGACGACGCCGACAACCTCTACATCACGCTCTCTGCGCGCGCGGCGGAGCCCGACCTGCTGATCGTCGCTCGAGCATCGAACGAGGATGCCTCCAGGAAGTTGAAGCTGGCCGGCGCGGACCGGATCGTTCAGCCCTACCAGGCGGCCGGACGGGTGATGGCGAACCTCCTGCTAAAGCCGCAGGTGACGGCGTTCGTCGATGTCGTGACGAGCGCCGGCGGCGCCGACCTCCGCTTCGAGGAGATCGAGGTCACGGAAGCGTGCGGTCAGGGCGGCAAGACGATCCGAGACCTCGAGATTCGCAAAGCGACGGGGGCGCTGATCGTCGCGCTACGCAAGCGAGACGGGACGTTCGACACGACGCCGACACCAGAGGCCGTCGTCGAGATCGGGGACGTGCTGATCGCGGCCGGGACCGAGGAAGAGCTGCGCGCCCTCGAAGGTCTCTTTGCTCCGCGCGAGCAGGTTGCCCGCTAACTCGGTTGACCGGCTGGCCGCAAGGCTGTCCGAGCTCGCCGGTGCGCCCGTCGAGCTCGAGCGGCCGAGCGACCCCGCCCACGGCGACTACGCGACGAATGTCGCGCTGCGGACCGCGCCGCAGCGCAAACGACCGCCGCGCGAGCTGGCAGCTGAATTGGCGGCGCGCGCCCAGGAGCTCGAGGAGATCGAGCGCGCCGACGTCGCAGGTCCCGGATTCCTCAACCTGTGGGTGACGAGCGAATGGCTCGCCCATGCGCTGCAGGAGATCGGCCCGGACTACGGCGCCGGCGAGCCGGAAGAGCCGCAAAAGATCCAGGTCGAGCTGATCTCCGCCAATCCTGCCGGCCCGCTGACCGTCGGCTCCGCGCGGAACGGTGCGTACGGAGATTCCGTGGCGCGGCTGCTCGAGTTCGCGGGACACAAGGTCGAGCGCGAGTACTACTTCAACGACGCGGGCCGACAGGTCGACCTCTTCCGGGCTTCGGTCGAAGCGCGGCGAAGCGGGGAGGAGCTTCCCGAGGGCGGCTATCAAGGCGAGTACATCAACGAGCTCGCGGCGCTCAGAGTCGATCCGGTCGAGCACATGCTGGGAGAGATCCGCCGGGAGGTCGCCGACTTCCGCATTGAGGTCGACACGTGGCGCCATCAGGGGGAGATCGAAAAGGAGGTTGCCGACGTTCTGCCCCGGCTGGACACGTATGAGGCCGAGGGCACGATGTGGGCGCGCACAAGTGCGTACGGAGACGACAAAGACCGCCCGCTCGTTCGGTCGGCTGACGGGTCGTACCTGTACTTCGCCGCCGATGTCGCGTATGTGCGCGACAAGCTCGAGCGCGGTTTCTACCGCGCGATCTACGTGCTCGGAGCTGACCACCACGGCTACGTGGCACGGCTCAAAGCTGCCGCCGCAATGCTCGGCTACGACCCTGAGCGCATCGAGGTGCTGATCTACCAGCTCGTGCACCTCGTCGAAGGCGGTGAGTCGAAAAAGATCTCCAAGCGCCGCGGTGACGTCGTCTTCCTGCACGAGCTCGTGGAGAAGATCGGCATCGACGCTGCGCGCTGGTATCTCGTCTCGAGAGGACACGACCAGCCGCTCGACATCGACGTCGATCTCGCGACCGAGCGAACGCCAAAGAATCCGGTGTACTACGTGCAGTACGCACACGCGCGCATCGCCGGGATCCTGCGCAATGCCGAGGTCGGGAGCGGCGAGGTAGCCGTGCCGGAGAAACTCGAGCGCGAGGAGCGTGGCCTGATCAAGCGGTTGGCGGAGTTTCCCGTGGTCGCTGCAGAATCGGCCGAACGCCGCTCGCCGCACGCGGTCCCGATCTATGCGATTCGTGTCGCGGACGATTTTCACCGCTTCTACCACGAGCATCGCGTGGTGGGCTCGGACACCGAGCCGTTCCGGCTGGCGCTCGTCCGCGCGACGCAAAACGTGATCGCGCGGGCTCTCGACCTGGTCGGGGTCGAGGCGCCCGAACGGATGTAGGGTCCCGGCTCAGAGATGAGCGCGTCCCTCGCCTTCGGCTCGCTC